>JAGPBF010000177.1 GCA_018063505.1 Rhodoferax sp. | reverse complement strand
GCCGCAGTTCAACCGCCTGTACACCGAATATTTTTCAGCACCTTACCCGGCGCGCACCACGATCACCGGCTGCCTGTCGCCGGCATTACGCTTCGAACTCGAATGTATTGCAGTGATCGCTGATCCCTCGGCGGTCTGAACCACAGGCCGCGATACCTCAGCGCAATCCCACCCAGCAACCCATGCGGTGGTGTGCCGGCTGCCGGTCTGACCAGGCGCCGAGGCGGTCGAGCCATCCCGCGCGGGCCACGGCGCAACTGGTATTGCCGCGTGCCGGAGAATTCCGGCGCGGCTTCCTGTTCACGGGTGCGATCTGAAGTGCCCGGGAATGGGTCAAGATGGGCGACGCGATTGCGGCACGATTGGCGTCAGGTCGCTGAATCCGCCGCACCGTGCACGCGGCGGTCACAATTGCCGGTACACGGCCTGCGCCAGCAGCATCAGTTGCTCGCGCGTCAGTTTGCCAGTGAGCGCATAACCGAATCCTTGTTCAACCCAGTAGAAACCGGGCACCGGCCCGTCGTCGGAGAAGCTGAAGGCAGTTTCGCGCCTGTCGGCCACTGGCGGCAGCGCTGCGGGCCCGCCGGGCCGGGCCCGAACCAATGCCGATGACGCCGCCGCCGGTTTCATCGCGCCCAGGTACAGGGTGATGCGCTCGCCCGCCTTGTCCTGGAACATGAATTGGGCACGCGCGCCGTCGCTGCCTGGCAGCAGGCGACCACCGACGAGTTCGTATCCCTGGGCACTGAGGTCCGGCACCTTCAGCGGCCGTTCCAGCCGCTTGGACAACCACTGCACCAGATGCTCCTGCTGCGCCACCGTCACTTCCACCGGATGCCGCACTTCCGGCGCATACACCATGTGTGCCACCGACGCCTGGTGCACGAATTCACGCACCCCGTTGCGTTGTGCCGCGTTCTGCGCCATCGCATCCGGCGCTCCAGCGACCGGCGAAAACCGGCCGTGCGAAATCCAGCCCAGGCCGAAGGCACACAAGACGCCGGCGGCGATGCCGCCCCAGCGCCACCCGCGCTCGGCCTGCCCGCGTCCGGCTGACGCCCGGCGCGCCGCAGCGGCCAGTGCCGGCGGCAATTGGGCATCGAGCAGGTCGCGGTGCAATCCGGACAAGGCCTCACGTTGCTGCTGCCAGGCCTGCCATGTCGCATGCGCCTGTGGGTCACGGGCCAACCGCGCCAGCAACGCGCTGCGTTGTGCCGGGTCGAGACGGCCGTCGACCAGCGCATGCAAATCGTCCTCGGTCACGGCGTCGGGGGAGGCGTTCGAATCGGGCTTCATGGCGTTGTTCCAGCCTGCTTCAGCAGGCGCAACACCGGCGCGCCGGCGTCCTGTCTGCCGGATTCGGCGGCAGCATCACGTGCCGGTACATCCGTACCGTCCATCAGTTCGCGCAGGCGGCTGCGCGCGCGCGACAGGCGCGACATCACGGTGCCGATCGGCACGCCAAGAATGCGCGCCACATCCGCATAGGGCAGGTCCTCCAGCGTCACCAGCAGCAACACGGCGCGTTGATCCTCGGGCAGTCGCATCAGGCAACGCTGCATGTCGAGCGCCAGATCGGCAGTACCGACGGGCGCCAGCAACTCTGGCGCATGTGCTTCCAGATCCACCAGCGTCGCCTGGCTGGCGCTGCGTACGGCGCTGCGCACCTGGTTGGCATAGATGTTGTGCATCAGCGTGAACAGCCAGGCGCGCAGGTCGGAGCCGGCCAGCCACAGCCGCCATTTGCTGCAGGCGCGCTCCAGCGTGTCCTGCACCAGATCGTCGGCCGCCCATGCATCAGCTGTCAGCGCCCGTGCATAACGCCGCAGGCCCGGAATATGGTCGACGATGGCCTGGCGCGACATGCGGACGGAGCGCTCTTTGCGTGTCGACTACGGTTTGACGATATGCCACACGCTTTGCACGCCGTCGCCGGTCTTGTCACCCGCCTTGGTGTCCTTGATCCAGTAATACAGCGGCTTGCCCTTGAGCGCCCACTGCTTCTTGCCGTCATCGCGGGTGATGACCGCATAGTCACCACTGCCCTGATCCATGTTCGACGCCATCAGCGGCGGCCAGTTGACGGCACAGGGGCCGTTGCAGACAGACTTTCCGGCACCCACAGGATCACGATCGAAGGTGTACAGCGTCATGCCATTGGGGCCCACCAGCATGCCATCGGCCATCTTCGCTGGACCGGCAGCGGGCATCGAGGCGCACGCGGAAAGCATGGCGGCGGTAAAAGTCGCAATCAGGATTCGATTCATGGAGTACTCCGGTTCAGGGGGTTGTACAGGAAAGCCCTGCATATGGGTAAACACCACGCGCCGGCAGTTTATTCCATGGCCCCTTGGAAACACCTGTGTCGCCACGCAACCGTTACTCCCGGTCGACTGGCGTCATCGGGGGAAAGTGCCGATTGACCTCCGCAATACCTGCGGCGATACTTTTCCGGCAAATGCCCGCTTGTGAAGCCATCTGTTGCCGTCGCGCACGACCCCCACCATGACCCGAAACATCATCCTGGCCGCAGCCCAGATGGGCCCCGTCTCCCGCACCGAGACACGTACCGCCGTGGTGCGGCGCATGATCGAACTGATGCGCCAGGCCGCGGCCATGGGCGCGCAGGTGGTCGCGTTCCCGGAGGCCGCACTGACGGCTTTTTTTCCGCACTGGTGGATCGAGGATGAGGACGAGATAAATTCGTGGTTCGAGACCGAGATGCCGGGGCCCGAAACATTGCCCTTGTTCGACGAAGCTCGCCGCCTGCGTATCGGCTTTCACCTGGGTTATTGCGAACTCGATCGCAGTGGCGGGCGCGCGCGCCGCTTCAACAGCGCGATCCTGGTCGATCGCGATGGTGCGCTGATCGGCAAATACCGCAAGATCCACCTGCCCGGTCACGCCGACCACCGCCCAGACACCCCATTCCAGAACCTGGAGAAACGTTGCTTCGAGGTTGGTGACCTGGGCTTTGGCGCCTGGCGCGCCTGGGGCGGCGTCGCCGGCATGTTGATCTGCAACGACCGGCGCTGGCCCGAGGCCTACCGGGTGCTCGGCCTGCAGGCCGTCGACATGATTTTCTGCGGCTACAACACGCCGGTGCACCATCCGGCCGCACCCGATCACGACCGCCTGGGCCAATTCCACAACGAACTGTGCATGCAATCTGGCGCCTACCAGAACAGTTGCTGGGTGGTGGGGATCGCCAAGGCCGGCCTCGAGGAAGGTGTCGACATGATTGCCGGCAGCACCATCATTGCGCCGACCGGCGAAATCGTTGCACGCAGCAGCAGCAACGGCGACGAAGTCATTGTCGCCCGCTGTGATCTCGATCTGGGGCTGTCGTACCGAAAGACGACCTTCAACTTCGCGTTGCACCGCCGGACCGAACATTATGGAATGCTGGTCGAGCGCACCGGTGCACGAGCGCCATGATGGCCTGGGCCAGAACCTGGTCCGGCAACCGATTGTGCGACGTGTCACGTCGTTGGCGGTGCCGATGACAGGACTTTGCGGTCATGACCGCGCGTGTCATGCTCCATGCAAGGAGCAGGGCTATTTCGCCGGGGAAGCAGCTGGCGGCTGCGGATACCCGGTCATGCAATACCCGATGAATGCCTCGGTGGACGGCCCCAGCGTCTTGTCGCGGTGCATGGCCATGGCCAGTCGCCGCACCGCATGCGGCAGCCGGGTGCGCACCTCGACCAGCCAGCCTGACTGCAGTGCCTGCGCCACCGCATAACGCGACAGGCAACCCAGGCCGGCACCGGCAGCCACCAGACGCTTGATGGCTTCGGTGCTGCCCAGCTCGAAGCCCACGTTCTGCTGGTCCAGGTGTTCCAGCAACCAGTGGTCGGTCGCCTGGCGGGTGCCCGAACCGTGCTCGCGCAGGATCCAGGTGGCACCGGCGAGCTGGCGCGCGGTGGCGGTGCGTCCTGCCAGCACATGATCGGGCGCACAGACGATCACCAGTTCATCCTGCAGCCAGGGCCTGACCACCAGATCCGGGTGGGTCTGCAGGCCTTCGATGAAACCCACATCGACTTCAAAGCCGGCAACCGCGGCGATCACCTCGCTGGTATTGGCGATCTGCAGGCGAATCCGGCTTTGCGGCTGCTCCCGTGTCCAGCGCGCCACCAGCTCGGGCAACAGGTATTCACCGATCGTGAAGCTGGCAGCCACATGCAGCGGCGCCGCATGGTCGCCGCTGAACAAGGCCTCAAGCTGCGTTGCCTGCGCCAGCAACAGCCGCGCGCGGGGCAACAAGGCACGGCCGTTCTCGTTGAGAAACAGTCGCCGGCCGACCCGGTCGAACAGCAGCCCGCCCATGACGGTCTCGAGTTCGGCCAGCGCGGCACTGGCAGCCGACTGCGAACGCGCGATGCGCCCGGCCGCGGCGCGGGTCGAACCCGCTTGTGCCGTGGCCACAAAGACCTCGAGCTGGCGCAGGTTCAGGCGCAGGCGTTGATCTGATTTATCGATCATTGTGAATCGGATTATCCGTTTTTTCTTTTGAGCAAGCATGGTTACCATGCAGCTGGTGCCACACTGGCGCAAGGCCTTGCGGATTGGCTGCAGGCCACCCCGAATTCCTTGCCCCGGAGACCGCACCCGCATGTTCAAGTTCCTGTCGGCCGAGCCCTTGCACGATCCGCTGGCCGCCGGGCCTGTTGCCAATACCGAAGTCAAGTGCACCACCTGCTACATGTGTGCCTGTCGCTGCGGCATCCGGGTCCACCTGCGCGAGGGCGACAACGGGCCCGAGGTGCGCTACATCGACGGCAATCCCGAGCATCCGCTGAACAAGGGCGTGATCTGCGCCAAGGGTTCGTCCGGCATCATGAAGCAGATCTCCCCGGCGCGGCTGACCCAACCACTGCTGCGCAAGGCAGGCAGCGAACGCGGCGCCGGCGAGTTCGAGCCCATCAGCTGGGAGCGCACCTATGAGATCCTGGCCGCGCGGCTGGGCAACATCCGCGCCACCGATCCGAAGAAATTCGCGCTATTCACTGGCCGCGACCAGATGCAGGCGCTGACCGGCCTGTTCGCGCGCCAGTTCGGCACGCCCAACTATGCGGCGCATGGGGGTTTTTGCTCGGTCAACATGGCCGCCGGCATGATCTACACCGTGGGTGGCAGCTTCTGGGAGTTCGGCGGGCCCGACCTGGAGCGCGCCAAACTTTTCGTGATGATCGGCACCGCCGAAGACCACCACAGCAATCCGATGAAGGTTGCGATCAGCAAGTTCAAACGCGATGGCGGGCGCTTCATCTCGATCAACCCGGTGCGTACCGGCTACTCGGCCATCGCCGACGAATGGATCCCGATCAAGCCGGGCACCGATGGCGCATTGTTCATGGCACTGTTGCATGAACTGATCCGCACCGACAACATTGACCATGCCTTCCTCAAGCGCTTCACCAATGCGCCGCAACTGGTGGTGCTCGATGAAGGGGAACGTGAAGGTCTGTTCGCATTCGACCCCAACCCCGAGAAGGGTCCGCCGGGCGACGGCCGCCATCCGCACAACAAGCTGGTGTGGGACAAAGCATCAGGCCAGATCCTGAACGCCTACCCGGAAGGCATCGCCGACGGGTGCGACCCGGCGATCGAAGGTGTCTACACACTCGCTGATGGCACCCGGGTGGCACCCTCGTTCCAGCTGCTGCGCGACCGCGTCGCCGACAACACCCCGCAATGGGCCGAGAAGATCACCGGTATCCCGGCCGAGCGCATCCGCCAGCTGGCCGTCGAGATGGGCCATGCCGCATTCGAGCAGGCGTACACATTGCCGATTCCGTGGACCGATGCCTGGGGCAAGCAGCATCCAAGCACCCAGGCACGGCCGGTGGCCTTTCATGCGATGCGCGGTCTGGCCGCACATTCGAACGGCTTTCAGACGGTGCGTGCACTGGCGATCCTGATGAGCGTGCTGGGCACCATCGACGCGCCCGGCGGGTTCCGCCACAAGGCGCCCTACCCGCGCCACATCGTGCCCAACTACCGGGCCTTCAACGACCCCGGCATGATCGAGCCCAATACGCCGCTCAATGCGGCGCCGCTGGGGTTCCCGGCGCATCCGGACGAGCTGGCCATCCATCCGGACGGCTCACCGATCCGCATCGACCATGCGTTCTCCTGGGAGCATCCGCTGTCGGCGCACGGCATGATGCACAACGTCATCACCAACGCCGCGAAGGGCGACCCGTACCGCATCGACACGCTGATGATGTTCATGGCCAACATGGCCTGGAACAGCACGATGAACACCTCTGCGGTGCGCGAGATGCTCAACCGCAAGGACGATACCGGCGAGTACATGATTCCGTTCATCGTGGTCTGCGATGCGTTCCAGAGCGAGACCGTGGCATTTGCCGACCTGGTACTGCCCGACACCACCTACCTCGAACGCCACGACGTGATGGGCATGCTGGACCGCCCGATCTCCGAGTTCGACGGGCCGGTCGACTCGGTGCGAATTCCGGTGGTCAAGCCCTTGGGCGAATGCAAGCCGTTCCAGGAGGTGTTGATCGAACTGGCCGGCCGGCTGAAGTTCCCGGCCTTCACGACACCCGAGGGAGCACGCAGGTACAGCGGTTACACCGACTTCATCGTCAATTTCCAGCCCGCTCCCGGCGTCGGTTTCCTGATGGGCTGGCGCGGCAAGGATGGCGAGTCCCATCTCAAGGGCGAACCCAATCCGAAGCAGTGGGAGATGTACGAGAAGAACAACTGTGTGTTCCAGCTGCACATGCCCGAGACCATGCACTACATGCGCAACTGGAACCGGGAGTACCTCGATTTCGCCAAGGACAAGAGCTGGCGCCAGCGCAACGACCCGATCCAGCTGGCGCTGTATTCCGACACGCTGCAGTTCTTCCGGCTGGCCGCACAAGGCAAGACCCGTGGCCGCCAGCCGCCAGACGAACTGCGTGAACGCATCGCAACATACTTCGACCCGCTGCCGTTCTGGTACGCACCACTCGAAGAAGCCGCCACCGACCTGCACTCCTTTCCGCTCAACGCGATCACGCAGCGCCCGATGGCGATGTACCACAGCTGGGATTCCCAGAACGCCTGGCTGCGCCAGATACACAGCCACAACTACCTGCATGTGAATCCGCTCACCGCCCAGGCCGCAGGCATTGCGGACGGCGGCTGGTGCTGGGTCGAGAGCCAGTGGGGCAAGGTGCGCTGCATGATTCGTTACAGCGAAGCGGTCGAGCCGGGTACGGTCTGGACCTGGAACGCAATCGGCAAGGCCGACGGCGCATGGCAACTGGCGCCCGGCGCCGACGAGGCCCGCAAGGGCTTTTTGCTGAACCACCTGATCTCGGAAGAGTTGCCGTTCAAGGGTGCCAACGGGGCCACGACGATCAGCAACTCCGACCCGATCACCGGCCAGGCCGGCTGGTACGACGTGCGGGTGCGCATTCGCCCGGCGGCGCCGCAAGAGCCCCAGGAAACCTTCCCGCAGTTTGCCTCGATGCCCGCCGCGCCCGGTGTGCTGGGCAAGGCGGTGCAGGTGATGACCTATTTCGCAGGACGCAAGAAATCATGATCGGCTGGCTCAAGGACATTCTCCGAACCAACGCTGTTGCGCAGGCACCGACCAGCAAAACGGCGCCCCTGCCACCGGCACTTCCGATGGCCGATGCGGCCCGCGTGCGGGCCTTGCCCGGCGAAACGCTGGCCAAACAACTGGCGCTGGTGATCGACCTCAACGTCTGCGTCGGTTGCCACGCCTGCGTGACCTCGTGCAAGCAGTGGAACACGTCGGGCTCGGCCGGCCCCCTGGCCGACGAAGCACCCTACGGCGCCGACCCGACCGGCACCTTCTTCAACCGGGTGCAGACCTACGAGGCCGGCAGTTTTCCCGGCACCGAGACGATCCACTTTCCCAAGAGTTGCCTGCATTGCGAAGACCCGCCCTGCGTGCCGGTCTGCCCCACCGGCGCGAGCTACAAGCGCAAGGAAGACGGCATCGTGCTGGTCGACTACGACAAGTGCATCGGCTGCAAATACTGCGCCTGGGCCTGCCCTTACGGCGCACGCGAACTCGACGAGGAACGCCAGGTCATGACCAAGTGCACCTTGTGTGTGGACCGCATCTACGACGAAAAACTGCCCAAGGCAGACCGCAGGCCCGCCTGCGTGGCAGCCTGCCCGACCGGCGCACGCCTGTTTGGCGACGTCAAGGATCCGCAGTCAGAAGTGTCCAAGGCGATCCGCGAGCGCGGTGGTTACGCACTGATGCCCGAATGGGAAACCCAGCCCGCCAACCAGTACCTGCCGCGGCACAAGACGCCGCCGGTGAAACACTGAGAAAGAAACCACCGCGCCATGCATCCCGCTTTCTCGATCCTGTTTTTCACCACGTTCGCGGGCTCTGCCCAGGGCCTGGTTGTCGCACTGGCGCTGGCCAGTCTGTTCGGTGTGCCGATGGCGCCAGGGATGGTGTCCGACGCGCTGCTGGTGGCCGAACTGCTGCTGCTGGCCGGCCTGGCCGCATCCTTCCTGCACCTGGGCCGCAAGACCCGCGCCTGGCGCGCCGTGCTGATGTGGCGTACTTCGTGGATGTCGCGTGAAGTCATCGTGTTGCCGGCCTTCATCGGCCTGGTGGGCTTGTGGTGGCTGGCCGAACGCGCCGGCGTGGCCGCACCCGCCGTGTTTCCGTTGCTGGCCATCGCCGGCGCCATCGTGCTGTGGTACTGCACCGCGATGATCTACGCCTGCCTGCGTTTCATCGAAGAGTGGGCCCACCCGCTGACCATCGCCAACTTCACGCTGATCGGCCTGGCCTCGGGCCTGCTGCTGGCCTGCGCGCTGGCGGCGCTGGCCGGCGCCACCGGCATGGTCGCGGCAACCGGTCCATCGGCACTGGCAATCACGCTGGCGGCCTGGATGGTTCGCGTCATGGCGCTGCGCCGCAATGCCGGCATCCGCCACAAGTCCACGCTGCAATCGGCCACCGGCATCCCGTCGCCCAATCTGGTGCAGAAATCCATGGG
>JAGPBF010000176.1 GCA_018063505.1 Rhodoferax sp. | reverse complement strand
GCGTGATGCCGGCAGCCACTCCCGTCGCATGAGGGTCGGTCACCAGCACCTGCATGCCCAACGCCTGTGCGACCCGGCACAGATACTGGCCGATCTGACCATATCCAACCACACCGAGTCGGGCGGCACGCAACTCACGCCCCATGCGCGGCCGCGCCGACGCACCGCTGTGGTACTGGCTGTTGGCCAGTGCGATGCCACGGCTGAGATCGATCATCACGCCAAGCACCCACTCGGACACTGAGGCCATGAAACCGGGACTGGCCCGGGTCACGAGCACGCCCTGGGCGCTGGCCGCGGCCACGTCGATGGTGCGAATATCGACCGCGCAACGCACCACGGCACGCAGCGCTGGCAGGGCGGCCAGCACCTGGGCGTCCACTGGTGTCTGGCGATAGGCAATGATGACCGCGCAGTCCTGCGCCGCGTCGATCAGTCCCTGGCCTTCCAGATCCTGGTCGCGTTCATTGAGCCGCACCTCGGCGACCTGTCGCAGGCGCCGCAAAGCCTGAGCGCCGAAATAGCTGTCCAGGCGCGAACGCGGATGCGTGACCAGTACCCGCGCTGCATGGTCAGGCTGCGTCACGCGGCGTCCCTCGGTGTGACCGGCATGGCATTCAGACTCCGAACAGTCTAGGAAGCCACAGGGAGATTGCCGGGACATAGGTGACCAGGATCAGGACTGCGAGCAGTATGCCGAAGAAGGGCCACATGGCCTGCAAGACCTGTTCGATGCGCAGCTTGGCGACCGCGCTGCCCACGAACAATACCGCACCTACCGGAGGCGTGATCAGGCCGATGCCCAGATTGACCATCATGATCATGCCAAAGTGCACCGGGTCCACACCGATGGCCTTGACCACCGGCAGCAGGATCGGGGTCAGGATCAGGATCAGCGGGGCCATGTCCATCAGCGTGCCCAGCGCCAGCAGCATGACGTTGATCAGCGCCAGGATCACATAGCGGTTGTCGCTCAGCGAGGTCATCGCCGCGGTGATCTTCACCGGGATCATCATCAGCGTCATGATGTAGCCAAAGGCGGCCGCAAAGCCGATCAGGATCATCACGATGCACACCGTCTTGACCGTGCGGTGCATCAGCTTGGGCAGGTCGTTCCACTTGTAGTCGCGGTACACGAACATGGTCACAAAAAACGCCCAGAGCACGGCGATGGATGCCGACTCGGTGGCCGTGAACACGCCCGACAGGATGCCCCCCAGAATGATGAACATGGTCATCAAGCCCCACAGTGCGTCCCCGCAGATACGCAGGGCTTCACCGATCGGGATGCGTCGGCCTTTGGGGAAATTGTTCTTGCGCGCCGCGTACAGGCAATACGTGCACAGGCTCGCGCCCAGCAGCAGGCCCGGCAGTACGCCGGCAATGAACAATGCCGCGACCGAGACCGAGCCTCCCGCGGCCATCGAATAGATCACTGCGTTGTGGCTCGGCGGGATCAGGATCGCCTGCACCGAACCGCTGACCGTCACCGCGGTCGAGAACGGGCGCGGATAGCCGTTCTTCTCCATCTCGGGGATCAGCACCGAACCGATCGAGGCGGTGTCGGCCACCGACGAACCGGAGATGGCGCCAAAGAAGGTCGAGGCCAGGATGTTGACCAGCGACAGACCCCCGCGCACGAAACCCACCAGCACCCCGGCAAAGGCCACCAGGCGCCGGGCCATGCCGCCCTCGGCCATGATGGCCCCGGCGAGCACGAAGCAGGGAATGGCCAGCAGCGAGAATTTGTTGACCCCGCTGGCGATCTGGATCATCACGCCGTCCAGCGGCAGGCCAATCCACAAGGCGCCCACCAGGGCCGCAAGGCCCAGTGCGAAGGCCACCGGCATGCCGATGAGCATCAGCAGCAAGAAGCTGCCCAGCAAGACGAATGCATCCATGTCAGTTCGCTCCCGTTGCAGTCACCGCGTCGTCGTGGTCGTAGGTGACCACCGCACGATGCGCCTGCGAGCCCAGCAGCGCGTTCTCGAGCACGAACAACAGCGTCAGCAAGCTGCCAATGGGCAGCGGAAGGTAGGTGTAGCCCACGGGCAGCCAGGGCAGTTCGGCCAGGCCCTGGCGCATCATCTCCATGGACAGCTTCTCGCCCCAGACCATGACGAACAGGCAGATGCCCACCATCGCCACATCGACCAGCTTCTCGCACGCCCAGCGCAGCGGCTCGGGCAGGCGATCGGTGAGCATGCCCACCGCAATGTGTCCACCGGCGCGATAAGTGGCCGCAGCACCAAAGAAGGTGAACGTCACCATCAGCAGCACGGCCACCGGCTCGGGCCAGCTCGAGCCCGAACCGAGCACGTAGCGTGCAAAGATGCCCCACGGGATGATCAGGCTCATCAGCAAGATGGAGATGCCCGATATCCAGATGCACGCCAGATAGACGGCGTCCATCAAACGGTGAAATTTTTCAGTCATGGTGGTACTGGCAGCCGGCGGCTGCCCAAGGATGGCCAACAATTACGAGGAAAGACTCGGGTGCAGGCGCAGGCGGCCCTGTGGCCACCTCCCGCGCCCAACCCCGCAGGCTTACTTGACCGCTTCGATGCGTTTGATCAGGTCGGCAAACGGCGCACCATACTTGGCCCGGATCGGGGCGGTGGCGTCATAGAACGGCTTCTTGTCAAGCGTCACGAACTGGATGCCCGCGGCCTTGAGCTTGGTCACGTATTCGCCGACCGACTTGTCCCACAACGCGCGCTGTTCCATCTGCGCTTCGCGCGAGAGCTTCATCAAGACCGTCTGGTCTTCCTTGCTCATCTTGTCCCAGGTGATCTTGGACATCACGAAGATCTCGGGGATGATCAGGTGCGTGGTCTCCGAGTAGTACTTCGGGCCGGCCGTGTACTGGTTGCTGGCAAAGAAGGTCGGCGGGTTGTTTTCTGCACCATCGACCACGCCGGTCTGCAAGGCGCTGAAAGTGTCGTTATGGCCCATGCTGATGCCATTGCCGCCCATCGCGTTCATGGTTTCGACGAACATCGGGTTGCCCATCACGCGGATCTTCTGGCCCTTGAGGTCGGCCGGTGTCTTGATCGGGTTCTTGGTGTACATGCTGCGCGAGCCGCTGTCCATCCAGCCCAGCGCGACCAGCTTGGCGGTGCTGGCGGTGATCTTGTCCAGCAATTCCTTGCCGATGGGCCCGTCGATGACGGCGCGCATATGGGCCTCGTCGCGGAATACGAAGGGCATGTTGAACACATTGACGTCGGGCACGATCGGTCCCATCGGGCCCAGCGAGATGCGGGCAATCTGCAGTGCGCCAACCTGCGCCTGTTCGATCATCTCCTTCTCGCTGCCCAGCACGCCGCCGGGGAACATCTGCAGCTTGTAGCGCCCGTTGGTGGCCGCCTCGAGCTTCTTGCCCAGATTCTCCATCGCCACCACGTTTGGATATCCGGCCGGGTGCACGTCAGCGGCTTTGAGGATGGTTTGCGCGCTCGCCTGAAGCGATGCGCCAAGCGCCAGCGCAGCGATCGTCGCGGCAATTAGGGTTCTACGGATGGTCATGGGAGTCTCCTTGATGGATCAGGTGGGGAAATGGTGCGCTTGCAATGGAAGGTGTCAGGCACCGGCTGACGGAAAGCGGGAGAAGCGGGGCTCCGGACGCCCGCGGATACCGGCGTCGAGCGCGAACACGGCACCACAGAGGCCGCCGGACACGCCCGCCGGACAGATCGAGGTGACCAGCAGGGTATCGAGCTGCGGGCCACCGAACGCACACATCGAAGGCTTGGCCACCGGGACCTGCAGCGAGGACAGCCATTCGCCACCGGGGGCGATCCGGTGCACCAGGCCGGCATCGTTGCCGCAGATCCAGTAGCACCCTTCGCTGTCGACCGCGGCGCCGTCGGGGCGGCCGGGCATCTGGGTCATATCGAGAAACTCGCGCCCCTCACCCACCTGGCCCAGTGCCAGGTCGAAGTCGAAGGCCCAGATCTTCTGCACACTGGGATGGGAGTCGGAGAAATACATGGTGCGCTTGTCCGGGCTGAACGCCAGTCCGTTGGGCGTGATCAATCCATCGCAATGCGCCGGGCTCAGGCCGCGCTCGTCCAGGCAATACCACGCACCCACCGCAGCCGCCAGTGCCATGTCCATGCACATGGTGCTGATCCAGAACCGCCCGCTGGCATCGCAGCGACCGTCGTTGAAGCGCATGTTGCCCATGGGGTGATCAATCGCCGCGAGCCGTTCGCTGCTGACCTCTGGGGCAGCCCGCAGGCCCAGGGCGAACACGCCGGTTTCCATGGCCGCGATCACGCGGCCATCGGTGGCCAGCGCAATGCAACCTACACGCTCGGGCGTGTCCCAGGTCTGCTGGACCTTGCTGGCCCAATCGAGCCGATGAATATGGCGACCCTCGATATCGACCCAGTACAAGGCCTGGGCCTGGTCGTCCCATACCGGCGACTCGCCGACCTTGTCGCGGCCGGTCGAGACCACCCTGGCTTCGGGTTGCGTGATCGAGGTCATCCGCTGAACGGTCCCATCTTGACGAAAGCGCCACCCTGGCACAGCACGGCCGGATCGCTCAGATCCGGCGTCGCAGTGCGCGCATAGACGGCTTCGCGGAACACGTCGGAACTGTCCTGCGGCACGTAGCCGATGTGGCGCGCACCCGAGTTGTCCCACCAGGTGACGGCGTTGTTCGACATGCCATAGATGACGCTCCAACCCAGCACCGGGGTGGTCAGGCTGGCCGTGATCAGACGGTGCAGGTCGCCGAAGCTCAGCCATGTGGCGAGCATCCGGCGGTCCTTGGGTTCTGGAAACGAAGAACCGATGCGCACGCAGGCGGACTCGATGCCGTAGCGGTCGAAGTAGAAACGCGCGACATCTTCGCCGAAAGCCTTGCTCAGGCCGTAAAAGCCGTCGGGTCGCGGCGCGCAGTGGACGCCGAGGGTTTCCGATTGCCGGTAAAAGCCGGTGACGTGGTTGGAACTGGCAAACACGACGCGCGTGACACCATGCTGGCGCGCGGCTTCGTACAGATTGACGACGCCCACGATGTTGGCGTTGAGAATCGGGTTGAACGGGCCTTCGACCGATATGCCACCAAAGTGCACGATCGCGTTGGCACCCTTCACCGCACGCGATACCGCCTGGGCATCGCCAAGGTCGGCCAGCATGATTTCCTCGCCAGCTTGCGCCGCACCATCGAAGGCGACCCGATCGGACAGGCGCAATACGCTGCAGTTGGCCTTCAGGCGTGCGCGCATTTCCTTGCCCAGATTGCCGGCAGCGCCGGTCATCAGGATTCGTTCATGGCTCTTGATCGTCATTCGGTAGACCTGTTTTCTTGCAGTTTCGGAATTCATGCCCTGCGTGCTGGACATTTGCAGCAGGTTTGCTACAGTCGCCTGATTGGCAGAGGTTGTCAGTCATACGTTGTCTGACAACTAAGATTGTCATGACCCCGTTTTTGCCTGTCAAGTTTTTTTTGATGGAATTCAGGAAAACCCTTATGTCCCGTCCACCCGCGCCTGAGCCACAGGATTCCGCCGGATCGGCGTCTCGTCGACGTCCGCGCGGGCTGGTACCGGAGATCGTCGGAACACTCGAGGGCGAGATCCGGGCCGGCACCCTCGCTGTAGGCCAGAAACTGCCGACCGAGGCAGAAATCATGGCCCGTTTCGATGTCAGCCGCACCGTGGTGCGCGAAGCCCTGTCCCGGCTGCAGGCCTCGGATCTGGTTGAAACGCGGCACGGCATCGGCACCTTCGTCAGCGCGCGCGATCGGGGCGGCAACTTCCGCATATCGCAACAGGATTTCGCCACGGTGGCCGATGTGATCGCGGTGCTCGAGCTGCGCATCAGCCTGGAAACCGAGGCGGCAGGCCTGGCGGCGCAGCGCCGCACCGATGCGCACCTGCTGGCCTTGCAGGCGGCCCTTGACGGATTCCAGAGTTCGATCGAACAGGACTCCGATGCGGTGCCCCCGGACTTCCAGTTCCACATGGAGATTGCCCGTGCGACCGGCAATCAGCACTTCGCCGACCTGATGACCTACCTGGGCGCGATGATCATTCCGCGCACCCGTGTCAACACGCCGCAGCACGCACCGGAAGGCCGCCTGAACTACCTGCAGCGGGTGCACGGCGAGCATGAAAACATCTTCGCGGCGATCCGCAACCGCGACGCCGATGCCGCACGCGCTGCAATGCGCACCCACCTGAGCAATAGCCGCGAGCGGCTGCGCCGGACCCAGGAACCGGTGCGCGTTGCAGCCTCGGTTCCGGGTTGAGCCAACCCGCATCCGCAGCTGCCTTGCCCCGTCAGTGGTACGACAACTGTTCTTTCAATCCTCTCCCACACTTTTCGCGCCACCATGACCTTGCCGGCTTCCCACGCTGCCGCCCAAAGCGGCAGCAGTACCCATCTGACACCCCGTGTCACCCACCTGACGGTGGTTCCGATTGCCGGACGCGATGGCATGCTGCTCAATCTGAGCGGCGCCCACGGCCCGTTCTTCACACGCAACCTGGTGATCCTGACCGACAGTGCCGGAAACACCGGCGTGGGCGAAGTGCCCGGCGGCGAGAAGATCCGCCAGACGCTGGAGGACGCGCGTGCCTTGGTTGTCGGCCAGAGCATCGGTGCCTGGAACCAGACGCTGAACCGCTTGCGCCAGGCATTCGCTGCACGCGACAGTGGCGGGCGCGGCAATCAGACCTTTGATCTGCGCATCGCCATCCATGCGGTCACTGCCGTGGAAAGCGCCTTGCTCGACCTGCTGGGCCAACACCTTCAGGTGCCTGTGGCCGCCTTACTGGGTGAGGGCCAGCAACGCGACAAGGTCGACGTGCTGGGTTACCTGTTTTATGTCGGCGACCGCAAACGCACCGACTTGCCGTACCGCAGCGAACCCGACAACCCGCACGACTGGCTGCGGCTGCGCCACGAGACCGCCTTGACGCCGCAGGCGGTGGTTCGGCTGGCCGAGGCGGCTTATGCCCGTTATGGATTTCGCGACTTCAAGCTCAAGGGCGGCGTGTTGCGTGGCGAAGAGGAGATCGAGGCGATCATCGCGTTGCACGAGCGGTTCCCGCAGGCCCGGATCACGCTGGATCCGAACGGCGGCTGGCTGCTCAAGGATGCGGTACGTCTTTGCCGGGACCGGCATGCCGAACTCGCCTATGCAGAAGATCCGTGTGGTGCTGAGGGCGTGTTCTCGGGCCGTGAGGTGATGGCCGAGTTCCGCCGCGCCACCGGGCTCCTGACCGCCACCAACATGATTGCCACCGACTGGCGCGAACTGGCCCACACGCTGGCGCTGCAATCGGTCGACATTCCGCTGGCCGATCCGCACTTCTGGACCCTGCAGGGTTCGGTGCGGGTGGCCCAGATGTGCCAGATGTGGGGCCTGACCTGGGGTTCGCATTCGAACAACCATTTCGACGTCTCACTGGCGATGTTCACCCATGTGGCCGCCGCCGCGCCGGGCAAGGTCACCGCCATCGACACCCACTGGATCTGGCAGGACGGCCAGCGCATCACGACCGACCCGTTGAAGATTGAAGGCGGCACCATCGCGGTGCCGACTGCGCCCGGCCTGGGTGTCACGCTCGACATGGCGGAGGTCGACAAGGCGCACCAGCTCTACCTGCAACACGGCCTGGGCGCACGCGACGATGCGCTGGCCATGCAGTACCTGGTGCCGGGCTGGAAGTTCGACCCCAAGATGCCCGCGCTGGTGCGCTGAAACCGTCGGCGGCGCCGCGGTGCTGCTGCCCCTGTTGCTTCAGGCGGCGGTCAGCGGGTGAACTTGAACACCGCCGTGCCTGCCAGCAGATTGGGCAGGGTGCGGATGGTGCGGCCGTCCTGCAGACCGAAGCTGTCCTGGATCTTCAGACCGTTGCGCAACGCCAGCACCTCGAAGTCGGCATAGGTGCCGACCCGGATGTTGGGCGTGTCGTACCACTGGTAGGGCAGGCGCCGGGTCACCGGCATGCGTCCGCGCGCAATGCTCAGCCGGTTCGGCCAATGGCCGAAGTTCGGAAATGCCACCACACCGATACGGCCGACCCTGGCCGTCTCCTGCAGCACGACCTCGGTATTGCGCAGATGCTGCAAGGTGTCGATATGCAGCACCACGTCGAAACTCGCGTCTTCGAAGATCGCCAGTCCTTCATCGAGATTGAGCTGGATCACGTTGACACCCCGGCGCACACAGGCCAGCACGTTGGCGTCGTCGATTTCGATGCCGTACCCGCTGCAGCCCTGGCGGGCCTGCAGATGGGCCAGCAGCGCGCCGTCGCCACAGCCGAGGTCGAGCACCCGCGAGCCCTGCGGCACCAGCCGCGCGACCGCCTCCATGGTGGCCAGATCACTCATGGGTCACCCCGCTTTCGATGTCGCTGGCGATCCGCTCGAAGCGCGAACGCACCAGATTCGTGTAACGCGGATCGTCGAGCAGGAACGCGTCGTGGCCATGCGGCGCATCAATCTCCGCGTAGCTGACGTCACGCCGGTTGTCAAGCAGGGCCTTGACCATCTCACGGCTGCGCGAGGGAGAGAAGCGCCAGTCGGTGGTGAAACTCACCAGCAGGAACCTGGCCGTCGCCCGGGCAAATGCCCGACTGAGATTGCCATCAAAAGCACGTGCCGGATCGAAGTAGTCCAGCGCCCGCGTGATCAGCAGATAGGTGTTGGCATCGAAATACTCAGCAAACTTGTCGCCCTGGTACCGCAGGTAACTCTCGATCTGGAATTCCACGTCCTGCGTTGTGTAGCGGTAGTCACTGGCAGTTACGGTGCCGGCGCCGGTATCGGATAAGGCTGTGCCATCGTTCAACAATGCGCTGCGCAGATCCCGACCGAACTTCTCGTTCATCACGTCGTTGCTCAGGTACGTGATGTGGCCGATCATGCGGGCGATCCGCAGACCGCGTTTGGGCTTGGTTTCGGCGCGCCCGTCCTGCGCATAGAAATGGCCACCCTGGAAGTCGGGGTCGGTGACGATGGCGCGCCGTGCCACCTCGTTGAACGCTATGTTCTCGGCTG
>JAGPBF010000175.1 GCA_018063505.1 Rhodoferax sp. | reverse complement strand
CGACGTGGCCTGCGTGGCTCGCAGAATCGCGGTCGATCCTGCGCTGACAGCACGCATGCTGCGGCTGGCCAACTCCTCGTTCTACGGTCTGCAAAAGCAGATCACGACGCCAAGCGAAGCAGTTGCCGTGCTGGGATTGCACAATCTGCGTCGATTGATTTCGACAGCAGCCATCATGGGCAAGCTGCCCATCGCGCAGGACAGCGCGATCGAATTCGAATCCTACTGGCGCCATGCCATCGGCACGGGCTTGTGCGCCAGAGGCATTGCCGCGCAAAAGGGAATCAATCCCGAGTCGGCCTATGTCGCTGGCCTGCTGCACGACATCGGCCGCCTGGTGCTGGCGATCCGTTTCCCGGAACGCTACAAGGGAGCCATGGAGCACCATCGGGCTTGCGGTATCCCGATGGTGGAGGCAGAAGACACGGTGCTCGGCCTGAACCACGCGATGGTTGGCGCTGCGCTGGCCAGGCACTGGAATTTTCCCGAGCCGATCCGCCAGGCGATCGCCGAGCACCACGACGTCGACCGCCTGCCACTGGCCACGCTGGTCGCGGTTGTGCACGCAGCCGATGCACTGGCCCACGCGCTCGATTTCGACGGCACAGAGAACGCCATGGCCGCGCCGATACCGCAAGGCACCTGGGACCGGCTGGAACTCCATGAGGAACAGGTACGCGCAGTGGCAGACCAGGCCGATCAGGAGTTCGCCCTGGCTTGCCGCGTATTGCAGTGACGAGGCTGGAAAAAACCATGCATGCCGACGGCACCACCGGTTTCAGTGCAGATGCACAGCAGGCGCCTGCCATGCCGGCTGCCGGTGACCTCGACCCGGCACGTTTGTTCGAATCCAGCCCGATCCCGACCTTCATCATCAATACCGAGCATGTGGTCACCCACATGAACCACGCCTGTGCGACCACACTCGGTGTTCAGGCGCAGGACGTCGTCGGAACCCGCTCGCTGGGCCGGATCTTCTACGGCCGCGACCGCCCGATCCTGGCCGATCTGGTACTGGACGGCGCGCTGGCGCCTGCGCTTGAAGCCCTTTATCCAGGCAGCGCCCGTGCTTCTGCGCAAGTGTCCGGTGCGTTCGAGGCCGAGGGCTTTTTTCCGCATATCGGCGCGCAGGGCTGCTGGTTGCTGTTCACCGCCGCCGTTCTGCGCGATGGCAAGGGCAAATTGGTGGGCGCCATCGAGACGCTGGTCGACATCAGCGACCGCAAGCGCGCCGAGGGCGAACTTTTGCGGACACAGGTGGCGCTCAACGCGCAGCTGACGCTGGCCCACGACCAACTGGTGCAGAACGAGAAACTCGCCTCCATTGGCCAGCTCGCGGCTGGCGTCGCCCACGAAATCAACAATCCGATCGGCTACATCTTCTCCAACTTCGGCACACTGGAGAAATACCTGGCAGACCTTTTCGAGATGCTGACAGCCTACGAGGCCGCCGAAAGCGGTATCGCTGACAACGCGACACGCCAGCAGCTCAAGGCCTTGCGCGAACGTGTCGAACTCGGGTTCCTGAAAGAGGACATCCCGGCATTGATGCGGGAATCGCGTGAAGGCATCGTTCGGGTTCGCAAGATTGTCCAGGACCTGAAGGATTTCTCGCATGTCGACGCGACGCTGGAGTGGCAGTTCGCCGAGCTGGTGCGATGCATTGACTCGACCGTCAATGTGGTCAACAACGAGATCAAGTACAAGGCCGATGTGGTGCGCGAATACGTGGCGGTGCCCGATGTCGAATGCCATGCCTCGGAGATCAATCAGGTGATCATGAACCTGCTGGTGAACGCGGCACAGGCGATCGGCCCCGAACGTGGCACGATCACGATCCGCAACGGAACCGACGGCACGCTGGTCTGGTTCGAGATCAGTGACAACGGTTGCGGCATCGAGAAAGCCAGCATGGCCCGCATCTTCGATCCGTTCTACACCACCAAACCGGTTGGCAAAGGCACCGGTCTGGGTTTGTCCATCTCGTACGGCATCGTACACAAGCACCACGGCCGAATTCAGGTGCACAGCGAGGTCGGCAAGGGCACGACCTTTCGCGTCGAACTGCCTATCGTGCAACCAGCACCCGAAGATGCCGCGACAACCAGCCAGAGCGCAGCCCGATGACGCAGGCCTCCTCCTCATCCGTGGAACCCGGGGCCGCCACAGCGTCTGGCGATGGCGCGCCAGCGCCCGGGTCCGATGCCAACGCCGGGGCCAGCGCGAAGGCGAGCATTTTGTTCGTCGACGACGAGGCCAACATCCTGTCCTCGCTGCGACGGCTGTTCCGCACCAGCGGCTACCAGGTGCAGATCGCCGATGGTGGTGAGGCTGCATTGAAGATCCTGCAAAGCGGCAAGATCGACGTGGTTGTCTCCGACATGCGCATGCCGGGTATGTCGGGGGCCGAGTTACTGGGCCGCGTACGCGAACAATGGCCCGAGACGATGCGCCTGCTGCTGACCGGGCAGGCCGACATGGCCTCGATCGCAGAGGCCATCAACACCGGAGAGATCTACCGCTATATCAACAAGCCCTGGGACGAGTCGGACATCCTCTCCCAGGTCCACCAGGCGGTCGAACACCAGGCGCTGGTGCGCGAAAAAGCCCGGCTGCAAACGCTGTCGCTGCAGCAAACCGAACAACTCAGGCAGCTCAACACCAGCCTGGAGGCCAAGGTGGCGGCGCGCACGTCAGAACTGGCGCAGGCCAACGAACGGCTCAAGAACAGCTTTCTTGTCGGAATCAAGGTTTTTTCCACGCTGATCGAAATGCGCGGTGACGGCCTGGCCGGCCATGCCCGCCGGGTTGCCATACTGGCACGCACGCTGGCCCGGCGCATGGGGCTGGGCGAAACCGCCATTCAGGAGGTGTTTGTCGCCGGGCTGCTGCATGAGATCGGCAAGATCGGGTTCAACGACACCTTGCTCGGCACGCCGGTCTCGCGCCTGTCACCGTTCCAGTTGCAGGAGTATCGGCAGCACCCCAGCCGCGCCGAGGCGCTGCTGATGCCCTTGCAGGAGTTGCAGGGGGCGGTGACCGTGATCGCGGCGCAGCTCGAACGCGTGGACGGTGGCGGTCATCCCAACCATCTGCGCGGCGACGCGATTCCGATCGGCGCGCGTATCCTGGCCCTGGCCAGTGACTATGACAATCTGCAGATGGGGGTGCTGGTGCCGCGCAAGCTGACGCCGGCGCAGGCGCAGGTCATCATCGAACGCTCCAGCACACTGCGTTACGACCCCCAGGTGGTCGAGGCCTTCAGTGCCCTGCAACGCGGTGATGCGCCGGTGGTCGAGCTGCCGGCGCAGCCGCAGGTCGCCGCGATGGTGGCTGCCGCCTCAGACCTCAGGCCGGGCATGGTGCTGGCCCGCGACCTGATCGGGGCCAACGGGCTGATGATGTTGTCCGCAACGCATGTGCTTGACGAACCGATGATCCAGAAATTGCTGGACTTCGAAAAGTCCTTCGGCGTCGAGCTCACGGTGCATATCGTGGCACCGTGACAGCAGCCGTCAGCGCAGATTGCCGGTGTGACCGAGGGAATAACGCCCGGGTTGCGGCCAGACCGTCAAGCCGTGCGGTTCGCGCCCGACCTTGACCTTGTCCACGGCGCCGCTGCGGGTGTCGATGCGGTAGACCACGTCGTCATAACGCCCCGACAGCCACAGGTATTGGCCGTCGGCACTGACGTTGCCCATGTCCGGGCTGCCGCCACCGGGGATCGGCCATTGGTGGACCACCTTGCGGCTGGCGAAATCGATCACCGACACACTGCCCTTGCCCAGCGGCTTGCCGCGTATCTGGTTGCCGCCCCGGTTGGCCACATACAGGCTCTTGCCATCGCGGCTGGGATACAGGCCATGGGCGCCCACGCCGGTCGGGATGAAACCGATCTGCTGAAAACTGGCGCCGTCGACAACATGAACCCCGTCGACCATCATGTCGGCCACGAAGAAGGTCTTGCCGTCGGGCGAGGCCCGCACGTCCTGCGGCATGCCCGGTGTGGTGCAGATCTCATTGCCGGGCTGGCCTGGATCCGGGATCATGCGCGGTTTCTTGCCTGGCGTGGCGATCAGCGCCAGCGCATCCGGGCGATTGAAATAGGGGCTGAGCTTGATGGTGCCCAACACCACCCGGTTGACCAGGTCGACCTTGGTGATGGCGCCATTGAACTCGCAGGTGAACAGCGCAAAACGGCCGTCAATCGAGAAATCGGCGTGGTTGATGCCGGCACACGCGGGTGTCTGGATCGAAAACTTCAGCTCCATCGTGTTGACGTCGCGAAAGTCGAGCCGCTTGTAGGCCTCGGCCACCACGATGGCATAACGGCCATCCGGCGACCAGTACATGTTGTACGGGTCCTCCACGGCGATGGTCTTGCCCGGCTTGCCGGTGACCGGGTCGATCGGTGTGAGGCTGCCGTCGCTGCGACCCTCGGCGTTGTTGGCCACCCACAAGGTGCGCAGATCCCAGGACGGCACCACATGCTGCGGGTTCACACCCACCTTGAATGTATCCACCACCTTGAGCGTGGCCGGATCGATCACCGATACGGTATTGGCCGCCCGGTTGGGCACATACACCCGCTCCAGCGCGTGGGCCACCGCCGGGCTGAACTGGTTGGCGCCGGTCTCCCGGTACAGATTGGCGGGATCTGCCACCGGCGGCATGCCCGGCACCACATCGATGCCCTGGCGGATTGCCGACGCCGCCGGCACCGCCGGAGTTGCGGCTGTCTGGGCCAGGGCCACCCAGGTCATCGCCAGGCCGCCGATCAGCGCCATCCATGCGCCCAGTGCCATGCGTTGCTTGTTCATACGTGAAGAAAAAAGAAGGAGAAGGATTCGACCAAAGCCGCTGCGACCGGCAGATTACCGCAGCCAACATGACTGTAACGCCTGAACTCAACGCGGCGATGACACAGACTTGCGAATCGCTGCCACCGTGTCACGGACAACCGCATCCACGCCAGGCTGGCCCAGTGCTGCACTGGACGCGCGCGGGTCGCCGACAGTGCCCCCCTTGCGGCCCTCCCGCGCGGCCTGTTCGAAGAACTCCGGGAACACGGTTGCCGGCGCCACCGCCATTTGCAGCGAGGTATCGGCAGTCCCGGCATGCAGGCCGATCTGCTTGTCGCTGAGCCCATGGGCCTTGAGGCTGTCGACAAACGCATTCTGCGTGGCCTGGTAATAGGCATCGACGAAAACCACCCGGTTCCCGGTTCGGGCGCCGGCGGCCTGCATGCTGCTCGCCAGCGCCTTGAGCGCGCCCTGGTAACCCCCATGGTCACCGACCAGCACCACGTCGCGAAAACCATGCTGCCAGAAACTGCGGGTCGCCCCTTCGAGCACCGCCTTGAACGCCGGCTCGGATATCGAAATCGTGCCGGCAAAACGCATGTGTTCGGTCGGCGGGTCGATCCGCCCTTCGGGCACGTAGGCCAGCACCGGCGCCACCAGCGTGTTGCCGAGCTGTTGCGCCACCTTGCCCGCCAGCACCCGAACCCGCACGTTGTGCTTGCCCAGCGTCAGGTGCGGGCCGCTTTGCTCGGTGCCACCGACCGGAATGATGATGGTGGTACTGCCTTGCTGCACCGCCGCAGCCACCTGGCTGCTTGTCATGTCCTCCAGGAAAACGCTGGCAGGCGCGGCGCCGGCAAGGCCGGACACCGCCAGCATCAGGGCGCCACAGGACATTCGCAACAATTTCATTGTCGACAAGTGTAATGAGCGCCGCGCCGGGCTACCCCATGCTTCGCTCGCACCGCAGTCCGCAGTTCGAAGTGACTTGGGTGACGCGCCACCCGCGCCAGCCTCATGCGGGCGGGTAACCGGCCTCGGTAAGTGCTTCGGCGATGGTGGCGCGGTCTTCGGTCGATTCGATCTGGACCTTCTTGTGCGCCAGGTCGACGTCGACCTTGGCCTGGGCGTCGAGCGAACGCACGGTCTTGGTGATCACGCTGGCGCAATGGCCGCAGCTCATGTCGTTGATGGTGAATTCGAGCATGGGAAACTCCTGAAAAGTGATGGGTAGGCAGGTACTTTGCACCTTGCCACCATGTCAAGGTCAAGGCCGACGCTGCGATCTCCACGTCGGCAACAGGGATACACTGGCCACGTACTTGACCCTGCCATGATGGAAAGGTTCACACTGGGTGCCATACCGACTGACACCAGGACCCGAACGGGAACCACCATGAACACCAGTACCGCCGCCATCACCCCCCTGCCGCCCCCAACCATGGCCTGGACCTTGCCGATCGAAGGCATGACCTGCGCATCCTGCGTGTCGCGGGTTGAAAAAGCGCTGAAAAAAGTTCCCGGCGTCATTTCTGCCGAAGTCAACCTGGCCACCGAGAAGGCCCAGGTCACCGTCGCCGATGGCCAGACGCCGGTCGAGACGCTGATTGCCGCGGTCGAAAAGGCGGGTTATGTCGCCCACGTCGCGGACCCGTCGGACTCTGGCGAGGTCGAGCCGCAGCACCCCCATGACAACACCTGGTGGCCGATTGCGATTGCCGCCCTGCTGTCGTTTCCACTGGTGCTGCCGATGTTCGTCATGCCGCTGGGCCTGGACTGGTCGCTGCCGGGCTGGGTGCAGCTGGCATTGGCCACACCGGTCCAGTTCTGGCTGGGCGCGCGTTTCTATCGCGCCGGCTGGGCAGCGCTCAAGGCCGGTGCTGGCAACATGGACCTGCTGGTCGCGCTGGGCACTTCGGCCGGTTTCGGCCTGAGCCTGTACCTGATGTTCAAGCATGCCGCGCATGGCACGCCGCATCTGTATTTCGAGGCCTCGGCAGTGGTCATCACGCTGGTGATGCTGGGCAAATGGCTGGAGGCACGCGCCAAGCGCCAGACCACTGCCGCCATTCGCGCTTTGAATGCCTTGCGGCCCGAGACCGCCCGCGTGCGCCGCGACGGCCAGGAGCAGGAAGTGCCGATCAAGCAGGTGCGCGTCGGTGATCTGGTCGTGGTCCGCCCGGGTGAACGAGTTCCGGTGGACGGCCTGGTGGTGGAAGGCGCCAGCGAGGTGGACGAATCCCTGGTGACCGGCGAGAGCCTGCCGGTGGCCAAACACGAAGGCGACAAGGTGACCGGCGGCGCGGTCAATGCCCAAGGCCTGCTGGTCATCAAGACCAGCGCCATCGGCGCCGAATCGACGCTCGCGCGTATCGTGCGCATGGTGGAGTCGGCGCAGGCCAAGAAAGCGCCGATCCAGCGCATGGTCGACCAGGTCAGCGCGGTCTTCGTGCCGGTGGTCATCGGTATCGCGTTTGTCACGCTGCTGGCCTGGGGCCTGACCAATGGCAACTGGGAACAGGCGATTCTCAATGCCGTGGCGGTGCTGGTGATCGCCTGTCCGTGTGCGCTCGGCCTGGCCACACCCACCGCCATCATGGCCGGTACCGGCGTTGCAGCGCGCCACGGCATCCTGATCAAGGATGCGCAGGCGCTGGAGATCGCGCACAAGGTCAGCGTGATCGGTTTCGACAAGACCGGTACGCTGACCGAAGGCAAACCCGAACTGGTGCAGGCCGATGCCTCGGACGGCGATCGCACCGCACTGCTGGCGCTGGCCGCATCGATCCAGGCGGGCAGCGAACACCCGCTGGCGCGCGCCGTGCTGACCGCCGCGCAGGAGGCCGGTGCCATGCCTGTGCCGGCTTCCCAATTGCGCGCCATCCCTGGTCGCGGCATGGCGGCGACGGTTGGCGCGCGCGACCTGCGCCTGGGCAGCACGCGCCTGATGGACGAACTCAAGATCGACCTGGCGCCCATGGCCACTCAGGCGCAGGCGCTGCAGTCGCAAGGCCGTACCGTGTCCTGGGTGGCAGACGTCAGCGGCAAGCCCATGCTGCTGGGCTTGCTGGCCTTCGGCGATACCGTCAAGGCCAGTGCCCGCACGGCCATCGCGCAGTTGCAACAGCAAGGTATTCGTACCGTGCTGGTGACAGGGGACAACCGCGGCAGCGCCGAACTGGTCGGCGGGCAGCTCGGCATCGACGAGATCCGCGCCGATGTATTGCCCGAAGACAAGGCACGCATCGTCGGTGAACTCAAGGCCGGTGGTGCCACGGTGGCCATGGTGGGCGACGGCATCAACGATGCACCGGCACTGGCCGCAGCCGATGTGGGTATCGCCATGTCCACCGGCACCGACGTGGCCATGCACGCGGCCGGCATCACGCTGATGCGGGGCGACCCGGCGCTGGTGTCCGATGCGATCGACATCTCGCGCAAGACCTACGCCAAGATCCGGCAGAACCTGTTCTGGGCCTTTTTCTACAACGCCGTCGGCGTGCCGCTGGCCGCGTTTGGCCTGCTCAACCCGATGATTGCCGGCGCGGCGATGGCGCTGAGCAGCGTCAGTGTCGTGACCAACGCCTTGATGTTGCGCAAATGGAAAGGGAGCCAACGATGACATCGCCCTCACCTTCAGGTTCAGCCACTGCCCATCTGAATATCGGCCAGGCCGCCCAACGGGCCAATGTGTCGGCCAAGATGGTGCGCCATTACGAGACGCTGGGTCTGTTGCCCGAGGTATCCCGCACTGAAGCGGGTTACCGCCAGTACTCTGACAACGAGGTTCACACGCTGCGTTTCATCAAGCGCGCGCGAAACCTGGGCTTCAGCATGCCGGAGATCTCGGAGCTGCTCAAGTTGTGGCAGAACAAGCGTCGCCCGAGCGAGAGCGTCAAGCGCATCGCGGCACACCATGTGGCCGAACTCGACCAGCGTATCGAGGAACTGACGACGATGAAGCGCAGCCTGCAGACGCTGATCGACTGCTGCCATGGCGACCAGCGGCCGGACTGCCCCATCCTCGATGAACTGGGCCAGCTCCATGGCTGACCCGTCACCACCCGCCAAGATCGTCAACACGCCGGACAGCGCGCCGGCCGTGGCCCCGGCATCGGCATCGCGGCGGGCCTGGTTCGGCCTGGCACTGGTGGCGGGCTTGTTTGGGGCAGCATCCTTGTGGCGCTGGGGACGCCGCACACTCGATGCCGGCGAAGTGGCGGTCGAGTTGCATGCCAGGCCCCGCCGCGTGGTCGATCTGCGCTTCACCGATG
>JAGPBF010000364.1 GCA_018063505.1 Rhodoferax sp. | reverse complement strand
CGCGAGTGTCCGTCGGGCGCGATCAGTGCCGGTCCCAAGCTGATGTACAACGGCTACGAGATCTGGAAAAGCGACGCCGAGAAATGCACGCGTTACCGCATCACCAATGCCGCCGGTGCGATGTGCGGGCGCTGCATGAAAACCTGCCCGTGGAACCTGGAAGGGCTGTTCGCCGAAAGCGGCTTTCGCTGGCTGGCGATGAACCTGCCGCAAAGCGCCCGCATGCTGGCCGAACTCGATGACCGGCTGGACAACGGATCGATCAACCCGGTCAAGAAGTGGTGGTGGGACCTCGAACTCGACCGCATGAGCGGGCGTTATGTGCAGGCGGCCCAGGTCAACCAGCGCGGTTTGCAGAAGGATCTGAAACTGCAATACGAGGAGCAGAGCCTGGCGGTCTATCCGGCTGACAGGATGCCGCCACCGTATCCGGTGACCTTTGTCGCCAACCGGGAAGAGGGCATCGAGCGTTACCGCAACATGTTGACCCCGGCGCAGCACAAGGCACGTATCGCGGCAGGTGACACCGAAAACCTGGTGCCGCAATTCACACTGCCCGAGGGTGAACCGCCGGTGTTTCCGGTCGTGTTGCAGCGGCGCCAGGAGATGGCAGAGGGCGTGGCCAAATACGAGTTTGCCACCGTCGACGGGTCGCCGTTGCCGCCGTTCGATGCCGGTGCCCATATCGACATCGTCATCGCGCCCGAGTACCAGCGCCAGTACAGCCTGGCCGGCGACCCTGCCGATCGCAGCAAGTATGTGCTGGGTGTATTGCGCGAGCCGATGGAGAGCGGCGGACGAGGCGGATCCTTGCTGATGCACCGCGCGTTCCGCGAGGGACGCATGGTGTTCATCACCAAACCGACCAACCATTTCCCGCTGTACGAGGATGCGTCTGTGAGCCTGTTGTTCGCCGGCGGCATCGGTGTGACGCCGATGATCGCGATGGCGCATCGACTGCATGCGCTGGGAAAACCGTTTGTGTTGCATTACAGCGCGGCCAGCAGGGGCAGCGCCGGTTTTCTGGACGACCTCTCGCAGATGCCCTGGCACGCCAAGGTGTTCTATCACTTCAAGGACGAAGGCCAGCGTGCCGATCTGCCGGCGCTGCTGCCCGATTACCCGCTTGGCGCCCATGTCTATACCTGCGGCGCTCCGCGCTACATGGATGGTGTATTTGAAGCCGCCTTGGCAAAGGGCTGGCCGCAGGAGGCGCTGCACCGCGAATATTTCAACGTGCCCGAAGCCGATGCCTGGGTCAACCATGCGTTCACGCTGCGCCTGGCCCAAACCGGCCGCACGTTCGAGGTGCCGGCGGACCGCAGCGCCACCGATGTGTTGGCGCAGGCAGGCATCAAGATCGATACCAAATGCAGCGACGGCCTGTGCGGCGTCTGTGCAACGCCGTATGACGCCAGCGCCTCGGACGAATTGGAGCACCGCGACTTCGTGCTCGGGCGCATGGAGCGCGAACACAAGGTCATCCTGTGCTGTTCACGGCCCAAGGAGGCCGGCGGGCAACTCGTGGTGAATATTTAGGCTTGCGCGTTGGGCCTTTCAGATGGCCGACCCTGCCCGGCGTGAACCTGCCTGCGCATAATGGGGCCGGGCAGCAACCGGATCGTTGCCGCAGCCGGCATTGAAAATGCACCGAGCCGCCCCAAGTTTTCCGGCGCCCCTCGGGGGGCTGGCGCAGCCAGGGGGGCAATATCCTAAAGGAGCACATCGTGAGCATCAGCGAAGAACTGGAAAAACTGGGTGAACTGCATCAGCGCGGTGTGTTGACCGACGAGGAGTTCGCACGTGCCAAGTCGCGGCTGATCGGAGCGCAGGGCGGCTCGGCTTCGTCCTCATTTTCGTCGTCGGCAGCGCAATCGAATCTGCCGTTTGTCGCCGGTTTCAATGCCTTGCGGCGCAGCGCCAGTGATCGCTGGATCGGTGGCGTCTGCGGCGGCATCGCGCCGGTGCTGGGGCTGGAGTCCTGGGTCTGCCGTTTGTTGATCGCGGTGCTGACCCTGTTCGGCGGATTTGGTGCGATCGTCTACCTGTTGTTGTGGATCTTCGTGCCGCAGGAGTGAGCGGCTGGCCGACCGACCGCAATTGCTTTCAGATTTCTTGACCTCGCTCAAGATCGCCGGGCCGGCACGGGGCGATGCTTTGGTACCAGTCCCACCCAAACGGAAGTAGTCGCCATGTACAAGCACATCCTCGTCCCGGTAGACGGCAGTCCCACCTCGAACGCAGGCCTGGACGAGGCCATCAAGCTGGCCAGGCAGTTCGGCTCGCAGTTGCGCCTGCTGCATGTGGTCGACCAGATGCCGCTGGCAGTGTCGGCCGAGGGTTTTGGCGTCATGGCGATCGATGTGCTGAGCTTGCTCAGGGAGGCCGGTGAGCAGGTGCTTGCCGATGCCAAGGCACGCGTGACGGCCGCCGGCGTGCCGGTCGACACGGTGCTGGTCGACAGCCCGAACAGCCGCCTGAGTGACCATGTCACGGCGGTGGCGCATGAATGGCCCGCTGAACTGATCGTGATCGGCACCCATGGCCGGCGCGGCATCGGCCGGATGTTGTTGGGCAGCGATGCGGAGCAGGTGGTGCGCCATGCGCCGGTGCCGGTGTTGTTGTACCGGGCC
>JAGPBF010000363.1 GCA_018063505.1 Rhodoferax sp. | reverse complement strand
GGCCGCGCTTCTCCATGTCCTCCTTGCGCTCGAGCTGCAGGCGGTCGTCCGCCGTGAACCCGTACTCAACGCCGGTCAGGTCGGTGGCCAGCGCTTCGTCGGCCTGGATGCAGCCCACGCGCAGCCAGTCGCGCATCACGCCCCACATCTCGGCGCGCTTGTTGGCGTACTTCCTTGGGTCGTCCGGCTTGCCGCCGAACTGCACTTCGATCGGGTCCAGGTGCAGCTGCCTCAAGCGGTCCACCACGCCACCGCCCACGCCACCGCCGTCGACAAAGACCACCGGCCTCAGCCCCATCATGCGCAGGGTCGCCACGTGCTCAGCCACCCGGCTGGCCAGCTGCATGGTGTCAAGCCCGCGAAAGCGCCGCGGCTCAATGCTGCGCGCGTCGCGGCCGATCCGGGTGCGGATGACGCTCTGTGCGCCGCCGAACCTTGCCACATCCACGCCCACCGCCGCAGACCGGCCCACCTGGCGCACGTCCTGCAGCTCGCGGCGCATGGCATCGTCGACCAGGTCGCGGGCGATGAACTGCAAACTGCTGGCACGCGGGAAGATGCCGCGCACCCGAACCCGCACGAAGTCGCTGTCTTCGCCGTAGTCGTCTACCCACCCCTGCAGCGTGGCCTTGTTGGTGATAGCCACGCTGCGGCTGTCGATCTGCCGCGTGTTCCACCGGTGGCGCTGCTTTCCGAAGCACTCAGCAAATGCGCCGGTGTTCCGCGTGGGGTTGCCGAATGCAAAGTGCATGGGCTCGCCGTCGGTCTTGCCGCCTTCGGACACCTCCCAGATCTTCGCGGGTATCGCCGATGCTTCGTCGAACAGATACCACGGCGTCGAGCTCGCCGCGTGCAACCCGGCGAAGCTCTCGCTGTTCTCTTCGCGGCTGGTCTGCGCGTCCACGCGCCAGCTCTCCGGGTGCGCGTTATGCACCAGGCGCATTGCCCCCTTGCCAGTGGTGATGGTGAACCAGTGCTTGTTGACGGCCCGGCTCAGCCAGGCTGCCACGCCCGCCCAGGTCTTGCTGGCCAGCTGCTCGCCGGTGTTGGCAGTCACCACGCCGCGGCTGTGTGGCCTGGTCGACATGATCCACAGCGTCAGCCAGGCCGCCATCGCAGATTTGCCGATGCCGTGGCCCGAGCTCACTGCATACTGGATCGGCGGCACCGGCGCGCTGCCATCAAAGCCACGGGCCACCACGTCGCGGCCCACGTTGTCCAGCAGATCGCAGGCCCACGCATCCGGCCCGAACTCGCATCCGAAGCGACTGGCCCATGGCTCCGACAACCGCACCAGCTGCAGGCTGGCGTCGGTGTCCCACGGGAATGCGTACATCACGAACCCCAGCGGGTCGGCGTAGAACCCGGCCAGGTCCTCGGCCAGCGCCTGATCAAGGTCAGCCGGGCTTGCCACTGCGCTTTCGTGCTGCCGTCAGAATGGCGGCGGTGTCGGCCGTCACGTTGTGGTCGATCTGCTGCCTGTCGCCGTACTTGGTCGGCTGCTTGCGGGCCAGCATCCACTTGCGGGTGTCGATGCGCGTGCGCTGCCACGCCACCCATGCGGAATCGCGCTGCCCGGTTGCAGTCAGCGGCGGTTCCTCGTCGGCAATCTCTGCCAGGCCATCGAACTCGATCTCGTCAGCCATGGCGCGCGCGCGCGCATACTGGCCCTGGAGCGCTGGATCTGCCGCCACCACCGAGTCGAACGCCGACCGAGCGATGCCGACCTTCTTGCAGCACGCCCGCATTCCCTGGCCGCCCTGGGCGTACAGGTCAATGACCAACAGCGCCCGTGCGTGCGCATCACTTGGCCCCCGTGCGCGTTTTGCAGGGGCCCGTTTCTCCTTTGATGGAGCAGTGCGCGAAGTGCTGCGTTTGGTGGTCATGATTCGTCCAGCTTCCGTGCCAGCCATGCCGACCCGCCCAGGCGGTGCAGCTTGGCGCGATGGTGCAGCGAGATACTCAGCTTCACGCGCACCTTCGGCAGCCTGGGCCGACGCGCAGGGGGCTTGTCCACTGTCGGCCCCACCTGGCCGCGGCGGCGCCCGTCCAGGATGCCCTTGACGCCCGACTTGCTCATGCCGTACTTGCGCGCCAGCGCCGACAGCGTCATCAGCGGCGCATCCTCAGGCCCGCGGTCGGCGATCAGCTGCTCAACCTCGCGGTCAGTCAACCTGGCGTTGGGGTGGCTTTCCCCGATCCGCAGGCCTCGCTCGTTGACTCGAACAGTTCCGCGGCGCATCACATCACCTCCATCACCCAATCCGCCTGCCGCTCATCCTGCACCGTCGCCCTACTGACTTTGCGCCGAACTGGTGCGCTCGCCTTCGCCGGCAGAATGCCCATCACCGCTGCGCACTTCGGGCCGAATGCTGACAGCCCGGCGCGTGTCTGCACCGTTGCGGCCGGCGTGAGCATCGGGCGGTTGCAGCGGACGCACTTCATACCAGCCCCCTCGGCGCGTCGTGGATGCGCGGCGCGGCTGCAGCCGGCTGGCCGTAGGCGATGGCGATAAACCACCCGCACCCGTTGATGCCCCGGGGCTCGGTGCTGAAGTCGTTGACCTGCCGGCCAATGGCGTGCGGCTCGACGGCGCGGGCGCACTCGCTGGCCCTGGCGCACGGCACGGTGCGGGTG
>JAGPBF010000362.1 GCA_018063505.1 Rhodoferax sp. | reverse complement strand
GAGGGTTGGCGGCGGCGCGTGAGGCGGTTCTACGTGCTGGTCAACGCGATACAGGCTCTACGAAATTCGTCCCTGAAGCCGCACTGGTGAAGAGGGAACGCAATCGTTGATTGCCTGCTCGAACAACCAACTCAACCGGCCGTCCAATCGCTGCCGTTGAACGGCAACGGTTACCCGAATAGCGGTTACACGAAGATCGTGAGGGCGACCTTCCCCACGGTACCCCGAACTCGGCAGCGTGGGACGAAACACAGCATCCGACGCGCTTGAATCCGTCTTTGGATGCAGGCTGAGATCTGCTGGCGATCTGTCGGGCGTCGATGGGCTGGGGCGCGTCAATCAAGATGACACGTAGGCCAGGGTAATTGTCGTCAACCACATGGGCGAGGTCAGATGTCCTGCGTTGCGTGACCCGCCACCCCAGCGGGAGTTGGGTTGCGGGGCACGGCAGACTGTCGCCATTCCGAGACGATGAACACATGGACCCCGGGGGATCTCGACCGCTCCTTCAATCCTTAAGTCGGTTTGCTGTTCCATTGCTCCCTAGACCCCATGTATCCGCCGGTCTCACACCCGCGTCATGGCAGATGGTGCACCAGCGTACCGCCACGCAGCACGCAGGTACGATCGCGACCCGCTTTCTTGGCACCATACAGTGCCTGATCGGCCGCATTGACAAGTGCATCTTCGTCGACGGTGCCAGATTCCTTGCTTGCAACGCCCACACTGACCGAGGTCCGCAGCGCTGATTCGCCAACCTGGATCGACAGGGCAAGTACCATCTTGCGCAGTCTCTCCGCAGCCAGATACGCGGCCGCAAGGTCTGCGTTGCCGCAAATGACCAGAAACTCTTCACCACCGAGGCGGCACACGCGATCGTCCTTGCGTGCGGAACTCTGGATCACCTTTCCGACTTCCTTGAGCATGACGTCGCCGATTGCATGTCCATGGCTATCGTTGATCCTTTTGAAGTGGTCGATATCTATCAACAGCACCGACAACGGCTGACCGGATCGATCGGATGCCTTCCAGGCCTGGGTAAGGGATTGCATGCCCGATCGCCGGTTTGGCAGGTCGGTGAGCAGGTCCGTCAGCGCGGCATGTTCCAGGCTGCGATGGCTAATTGCCAGATCGGCGGCAAATTGCTTGAGCTGCGCCCGGTCTTGTTCCCAGGACTCCAGTAATTTGACATAGTGCCAGGCGGCACGCATTCGGGCACGCAACGCCCGTAGATTGATCGGCTTGGCGACATAGTCGTCCACGCCGCTTTCGAATGCGTTGTTCACGTCATCATCGGACTCGACACCGGTGACCATGATGATGTACATGGTCTGGCCCCAGTCAGTGGCGCGCAGTGCGCGACACAATTCAATCCCGTCCATTACCGGCATCAGCCAGTCCGTAACAACGATCTGCGGCATCACCTGTACCGCCAGCGCCAGCGCCTCTTGCCCATTAGTGGCCGTGTGTACGTTGTGGCCGAGCGTCTTGCCCAGCAACGTCTTCATCTGGTGCAAACTGGCAGGGTCGTCGTCCACAATCAGCACGCGCAGCGCGGCCGGGCTGGCGTCATCGCCGGACTTCGGTGGTACCGCCATTTCGGCGAACGGCGGCAACGCGGCGGCGGGCACATTGAGCAAGGCGCCCCATTCTTGCCATTGGCTCGCAAGCCCGTCCACCAGGGTGCCAAAGTCGTCGGCATCGAGCCCAATCCTTCCGCCTAGGCGCATCAGGTCGGCAGTTAACGTGTTGCGTTCGGCCTCCGGTGCCAGGCACAGGTCAGCCACACACAGGGCCAGGTGAAAAAGGCGCGTCAGCTTGAACGGACGCGAACCCTCGGAAAAACCAGAACTGTCCGGCGCCTCATGCCAGAACACCGACTCCGCCAGCACCTGTGGAATGCCCCAGTCGACCAGCATCGCCGCTGTAAGTTCGTTATGGTCGGTCTGAAGAAATCTGCGTTCCTGCTCGACCAGTTCCAACGGACCGATGCAGTGTCCGGAAATCCCGGCGTATTCGACCGGGTAGGCCGTGGCCAGACCGAGCAGGCCGATACGCGCCATCAATCCACAAGAAAAAAGCTCATCCGGCGATCCACCATGGCCGAGCTCACAAAAACGCTTCATGGCCAACCCCATCAGCAGCGAGTGGGACCAGAACCGCTGGTAGTCGAAGCCCTTGCACGGGCCGTGCAGGTTCTGCTCTACGAGTGAAAACCCCAGCGCCAGTTGGCGAACTGCGACCAAACCCATGTAGTGGATCGCGTCGGTCACAGAGGCGATCGACCTGCCGCGTTGCGCCAGCCAGTTGGCCTGGCGAATGAGCCGACCGGACAAGGCCGGATCGGTCTGAACGATGCGCGCGATGTCGGTCGTGGTCGCATCTTCCCGCTGGCAGAGATCGAGTAGGGCCAACGCAACCCCTTTCGGGCTGGGCAGCGCACCGCTGATCTTCAAGGAGTCAAGGGTTTTCATAAGTGAGGTCTTGTACCACGGTCGTCACGCCATGCGTCGAAATGGTGGCGCGCGGATCTCCTTCAGCCGCGCCATGGATGCGCCCAGCAACGGAATCGACGGTTTCGAATCCAAACCATCGACCGCATAGCCGCCCGGGCAACCGATGTCGTTGGCGAACGCCCTGCGCCGGCGAAGTCCCTT
>JAGPBF010000174.1 GCA_018063505.1 Rhodoferax sp. | reverse complement strand
CGCTGGATCGGCGCCCCCCGTCTGGCCGTGCAGGGGCAGGTACCCGCGACCCGGCAGGTGCTTGCCGTCATGGGCAGATTCCTATAATCCACAAGGCTTGCTTTCAGGATCGCTGGAAGTCAGCGGTTTCTTCTGCAACAGCCCTCACTCAAAGCCGAATGTCACTCATTCCCAACCCCGTTTCCGTTGATTTTTCGGCATTTGACGCCAGCGATGACGACGCGCGGGTCATGTACGGTTTGCCGCGTTATGTGCACTTTTGCAAAAAGTGTGTGATCTCCAACCAGCGACCCAACTCGGCCGTGGAGTACCAGCACACCAAGGCCAGCAAGAAGGCCACGATTGCGTTTGACGAAGAAGGGGTCTGCGATGCCTGCCGTTTTGCCGAGCAGAAGCACGGCACGATCAACTGGAAGGACCGGGAAGACCAGCTGGCTGTCCTGTGCGACAAGTTCCGCAGCCAGTCGGGTTACGACTGCCTGCTGCCCGGTTCTGGCGGCAAGGACAGTTTTTATGCCTCGCACATCCTCAAGACGCGCTTTGGCATGCACCCGTTGACCGTGACCTGGGCGCCCCATGTCTACACGGAATGGGGCTGGAAGAACTTCCAGTCCTGGCTGCACGCGGGGTTTGACAACTACCTCATGACGCCCAACGGCCGGGTGCACCGTCTGCTGACCCGCCTGGCCGTGGACAACCTGTTCCACCCCTTCCAGGCGTTCATGTTCGGCCAGAAATCACTGGCGCCCAAGATGGCCTTGCTGCACGACATTCCGTTCGTGGTGTACGGCGAGAACGAAGCTGAATACGGCAACCCGATCGGCGACACCACGAGCGCGCAGCGAGACTGGTCCTATTTCACGTCGGCCAACAAGGCGGAAATCTATCTGGGCGGCACGTCGGTGCAAAGCCTGTATGACGATTTCGGACTGGAAGAGCAGGATCTGCTGCCCTATTTGCCGGCCGACCCGGCGCAGATGCAGCGCAAGCAGGTCGAGGTGCATTACCTGGGCTACTACCTCAAGTGGCATCCCCAGAGCTGTTATTACTACGCGGTGGAGCATGGCGGTTTCGAGGCGTCGCCTGAGCGCACCCCTGGCACGTACAGCAAATACAACAGCATCGATGATCGTATCGACGATTTCCATTACTACACCACCTTCACCAAGTTCGGCATCGGCCGCGCCACTTACGACGCCGCGCAGGAAATCCGCTCGGGCGACATCAACCGCGGCGAGGGCGTGGCACTGGTGCGGCGCTATGACGGCGAGTTCCCCGAGCGTTTTGCAGACGAAATCTTCCGCTACCTGAGCATTACGGAGAAGGAGTTCGGGCGCGCGAGCAAGATGTTCGAGGCGCCGGTCATGGACCGCGACTACTTCATGCGGCTGGCTGACACCTTCCGCTCGCCGCACCTCTGGAAGCGCGAGAATGGCCAGTGGAAACTGCGCCACACCGTGTTTGACGGCGTCTGAAGCGCAGCCATGGCGGGTTTGCGCATTATCCCCCGGCTCGACATCAAGGGTCCCAACCTGATCAAGGGCATCCGGCTGGAAGGATTGCGCGTGGTTGGCGACCCGCATGCGTTTGCCTTGCGATATTACGCGCAGGGGGCTGACGAAATGGTGTTCATGGACATCGTGGCCAGCCTTTACCAGCGCAACAGCCTGTCCGACATCATCCGGCGAGCGGCGAACCAGATCTACATTCCGATTACCGTGGGCGGAGGCATTCGCTCGCTGGACGACGTCGACAACATGCTGCGCTCCGGGGCTGACAAGGTGGCCATCAACACGGCAGCCATCGCGCGGCCGGCATTGATTGCCGAGGTGGCGCGCCGCTTCGGTTCGCAATGCATGGTGCTATCGGTCGAGGCCAAGCGCACCGGGCCGGGGCGCTGGGAGGCCTACACCGACAACGGCCGGGAGCACACCGGCCTGGACGTGATTGACTGGATTGCCCAGGCCGTGGGACTTGGCGCGGGAGAGATCCTGTTGACGGCGGTGGACCAGGAAGGCACACGCAAGGGGCTCGACATCGAGTTGCTGCGCGCAGTTAACGCGCGCGTCAACGTGCCGGTCATCACCAGCGGCGGCTTTGGTGAACTGGCGGACCTGAGGCGCGCCAGCGACGCCGGCGCATCTGGCGTGGCAATTGCCGATGCCCTGCACTGGGGTCGCATGACAGTGCCTGAAATCAAGCAGCAGGCGCGGGCGCTGGGCGTGGAAGTGCGATTGTGAGCGGTCGCCACGTCACCGTGATCGACTATGGCATCGGCAACCTGCTCAATGTGGTGCGTGCGCTGGAGCATTGCGGGGCCAGCGTGCAGGTAGCCGATCAGGCCGCGCAAGTGACCACCTTGCCAGACCGGCTGGTGCTGCCCGGCGTGGGCGCGTTCGCGGACGCTATGGCCGAACTGCGTTTGCGCGGCTTTGATGAGTTGGTCAAGCGCTATGTCGATACCGGGCGTCCTTTTCTGGGCATCTGCGTGGGGGCGCAATTGCTCTTTGAAGTGGGTGAGGAGCATGGCGATCACATCGGGCTGGGGCTGATTCCCGGCCGGGTCCAGCCTGTGCCCGCAGTCGACCCGGGCGGGAGGCCACTGCGTGTGCCGCACATCGGCTGGAGCGGTCTGGTGCGTCCGCCCGCGCGCGCGTCGTGGGACGGCACGATCCTGGCGTCGGTACAACCCGGCGAGGCCGTGTACTTCGTGCATTCATATGCGCCGGTGCCCACGCATGAAGCTCACCGGCTTGCGGATACGGATTACCACGGCGTGCGGATCTGCGCGGCCGTGGCGCGCGACCAGATTTACGGGTGCCAGTTTCATCCCGAACGCAGCGCCGAAGCGGGTCTGGGCATTCTCGGCCAGTTCCTTTCATTGTGAGGGCGCGCATGCCGTTACCCAAGACCATCGCCACCATCTGCGCCCGAGGCGGCAGCAAAGGACTGCCTGGCAAGAATATTCGTGACTTCGCCGGCAAACCGCTGATTGTCCATTCGATCGAGCAGGCGCAAGCGTGTCCGGAGATCGATGCGGTGTACGTATCGACCGATGACGAAGCCATTGCCGCCGTCGTGCGAGCGGCCGGCGCCACGGTTCCTTATGTGCGACCAGCCGAACTTGCCAGCGACAGCGCGCCGAAAGTCCCGGTGATCGAGCACCTGGTTCGTTTTCTGGAGCGACAAGGGCAAGCAGTAGTCCGGGTTGTGGACCTGCAACCGACCTCCCCATTGCGTGATGCCGCGGACATTTCTGCAGCGCTGCGGTCGCATCCCGATGCAGATCTCGTTGTCGGTGTCAAGGACGCGGCGGACAACCCTTATTTCAACCTGGTAGAGCGCGGCGAGGATGGCTGGGTCCATCTGAGTAAAGGACAGGGCAGCACCCGCCGCCAGGAGGCACCGGCGGTGTACGCCTTGAATGGCTCCATCTATGTCTGGCAGCGTGCGGCGCTGGCTCATGCGGCGATCCATGGCCTCTGGAGTGTTCACATCGCCCCGTTTGTCATGCCGCGCTGGAAATCTGTCGATATAGACGATCTGGAGGACTTTGAGCACGCGCTCTGGCTGTACCGGCGTCACGCAGGAAGCACTCCATGATTGCAACCGTCCCGCCAGTGTTCGTCATCGCCGAAGCCGGCGTCAACCACAATGGCGATCTGGCGCTGGCCCTGCGCCTGTGTGACGCCGCGCGGCGGGCCGGTGCCGATGCCGTCAAGTTCCAGACGTTTCGCGCCGAGGATCTCGTGGTCCCTGGCGCACCGACGGCGCAATACCAGGCCCGCGAGACCGGCGAAGTCGACCAATTCGTCCTGCTGCAACGGCTGGAACTGTCCCTGCAGCAGCATCAACAGATCAAGGCACATTGCGACCGCATCGGCATCGAGTTCTTCTCGACCCCGTTTTCCGTCGACGCGGTGGATTTGCTGGTCGGACTGGGCGTGAAGCGGCTCAAGTTGTCCTCGGGCGAACTGACCCATCGCACCCTGGTGGAGCATGCGGCCGCCACGAAGCTGCCGCTGCTCATGTCCACGGGCATGGCCACGATGGAGGAAATCATCGAAGCGGTCGGCTGGGTGCGGGCGGCCCGCGGTCATCTGGCCGAGGTGGTCGTGCTGCACTGCACCTCGGCCTACCCGGCACCCGACGACGCGCTGAATCTCAGCGCCATGCGCCAGATGGCTGGGCAGCTGGCGGTGGCCATCGGGTACTCGGACCACAGCCTGGGCATCGAAGCGCCGCTGGCGGCGGTGGCGCTGGGCGCCACGGTGATCGAGAAGCACCTGACGCTTGACTGCACGATGCCCGGCCCGGACCATAGCGCCTCGCTGGAGCCCGATGGCTTTGCCCGCATGGTGCAGGGTATCCGCCGGGTCAGCGCCATGCTGGGCGACGGCGTCAAGGCGCCGCGCCCCGACGAACTGGACACGGCCCGCGTGGCGCGACGCAGCGTCGTTACGACGCGGGCCATTGCGGCGGGCACGGTGCTGACCGCCGGGATGTTGGCTTGCCGGCGACCGGCGACCGGCATTGCACCGCGCGAACTGCCGGGGCTGGTGGGGCGGCGCGTGCGCCAGGCAATGGGTCCGGGCGCCGTTCTGCAGTGGGATCACATCGAAACGGACCCCCGCTGATGCCGAGCCCGTCTGCCCATCGGCGCAAGCTGGTCTACCTGAGCGGCACGCGCGCCGACTTCGGCTTGATGAAATCCACGCTGCAGCGCTTGGCGCTGGAGTTCGATCTGGGCGTGGCCGTGACGGGCATGCACCTGGACGCACGTTACGGCCATACCGTGGACGAGATTCGCGGCGCGGGCTTTCGGGTGTGCGGGGAGATTGCGATGGATGTGGGCAGCCGGGCGCCGCAGAGCATGGCGGCCGGAGTCGGGGAATGCCTCAAGGGCGTCACGGATCTTCTGGTGCGCGAGCGGCCCGACATGCTGTTGCTGCTCGGCGACCGTGGCGAAATGCTAGCCGGTGCGATCGCCGCATTGCATCTTGGCATCGTCTGCGTGCATGTGCATGGGGGCGAGCGCTCGGGCACAGTGGATGAGCCGGTGCGCCATGCCATCTCCAAGCTGAGCGGGTATCACCTGGTTGCCACCGGTGAATCGCGGGAACGATTGATCCGCATGGGCGAAGCGCCGCAACGCATCTTTGTCACCGGCGCGCCGGGCCTCGACGGGCTCGAGGCCGACGCCGCAATGGATGTGCAGGAATGCCGTGCGACGCTCGGCCTGCCGAAGGAAGGAGCGTTTGCGTTGGTCGTGTTCCACCCGGTGGTGCAGCAGGCCGGCGATGCCTACGCACAGACCGCAGCGATGCTGCACGCCCTGGGCGCCGTGAACCTGCCGGTGCTCTGGCTCGAACCCAATGCCGATGCCGGCTCGCTCGAGGTGCTGCGCGCGCTCGATGCGCTGGCGTTGCCGAGTGGCTCGCGCCGCCTGAGACACTTGGCGCGCCCCTTGTTCTGCGCTGCGATGCGCCACTGCGCGGTGATGCTCGGAAACTCGTCGGCCGGCATCATCGAGGCGGCGTCTTTTGGCACGCCGGTGGTCAATGTGGGCGACCGGCAGCGGCTGCGCGAACGCAATCCGAACGTGACCGATGTGGATAACAGTGCCGACTCGATCGCGGGCGCACTGCGCGCAGCGCTCTCGCATGGCCGGTGGCCGTGTGACAATCGATATGGGGATGGTCGGGCCGGCGAGCGCATCGCCACGCTGTTGCCGAGCCTGCCGCTCGATGCCTCCGTCCTCGAAAAAACCAATACCTACTGACAGCCCTTCCGTCGTGCCTGCGCCATCTGCCCCCCATCCCCTTCCTGCTGCGGCCGCAGCGCCTGCGTCGTTGCTGCTGTTCGGCGCGGGCGGGCATGCCCGCGTGGTGGCCGATGCGGCGCTCCTGCGCGAGGGGCGAGGGCGGATCTTCGGCTCCGACCGCGATGCCTTGCGTTGCCGTGGCGAACTGGTGCCGGGGGTGGACTTGCTGCTTGTCGGCGACGCGACGATGAGGGATTTTTCAGCCGTTCACATCGCCATTGGCAGCAATGCAGCGCGGGAGAAGGAAGCCGGCGCATGGGGCCATGAACGCCTGGCGACCGTGATGCATCCGGCTGCGATGGTCTCGCCGCTAGCCACCATCGGCCGCGGCTGTTTTGTGGCCGCTGGCGCCATTGTGGGTCCTGGCGCGTTGCTGGAAATGGGCGCGATCGTGAATCATGGCGCCGTGGTCGATCATGATGTGCAGCTTGGCGCGTTCTGCCACGTGGCGCCCAACGCGACGCTTGGCGGTGCGGTGCGCGTCGGGCGACGCGTGCTCATCGGCGCCGGCGCGGTGGTTCTGCCCGGGATCGTGATAGGCGACGACGTGGTGGTCGGCGCGGGTGCCGTGGTGCGGTCGCCGCTGCTTTCGGCGGGGACCTATGTGGGCGTTCCCGCGAGGAAAATCGAATGAACCGCAACGATTTCAGGGCCTTGTGCGTGCAGCCCGACTGCACGCTGCACGACGCCTTGCTGCGAATGGATCAAACCGCACGCGGCATCCTTCTGGTGCTGTCGGAGGACGGTCGGCTTGCGCGCACACTGACCGATGGTGACCTGCGCCGGGCGCGTCTGCAGCAACTGAGCGATACGCTGACGGTGGCAGCCCTGCCCGAACAAGCCGCCCTCACTGTTGGCGAGGATGCGGCAGCCCCGGCTGTTCTGGCGCTGATGGATGCCCACCAGATTGACCATGTTCCCGTGGTGGATGGCGCGGGCCGCCCGGTCGATCTGGTGCTACGTCGCGAACTTTCGCAGCGGATCTGGCTGTCGTCACCGCATCTGGGCGACGAGGAAGCCGCCTTTGTCGAGAACGCCTTCCAGACCAACTGGATTGCGCCGCTCGGCCCGCATGTGGATGGCTTTGAACGCGAACTCGCTGCCCATGTCGGCATCGGTCATGCCGCCGCCCTGAGTTCCGGCACAGCCGCGATCCACCTGGGCTTGCTGCTACTCGGTGTGAAGCCCGGCGACACGGTGTTCTGCTCCTCATTGACCTTTGTCGGCAGCTGCAACCCCATTCTCTACTGCGGCGCGCGGCCAGTGTTCATCGATTCGGAGCCCGAAACCTGGAACATGTCTGCGGAGGCGCTGGAGCGTGCCTTTGACTGGGCGCTGCGCGAGAATCGCATGCCGCGTTGCGTCATCGTCGTTAACCTGTACGGACAGAGCGCCGATATCGATGCCCTTGGGCCGATCTGTGAACGGTACGGCGTGCCGATCCTCGAGGATGCCGCGGAGTCGCTCGGCGCGCGCTACAAAGGGCGCTCCAGCGGCACGTTTGGCCGCCTGGCGGTGTACTCGTTCAATGGCAACAAGATCATCACCACCTCTGGGGGCGGCATGCTGGTGGCCGACGATCCCGATCTGGTGACGCGCGCGCGCAAGCTGGCGACGCAGGCCCGCGAACCGGCGCGGCACTATGAGCACGTGGAAGTGGGATTCAACTACCGCATGAGCAACGTGCTGGCGGGCATCGGCCGCGGCCAGTTGCGCGTGCTGGAGCAGCGCGTGGCGCAACGCCGCCAGGTGTTTGAGCGTTACCGGATTGCCTTGGCGGATATGCCCCAGTTGCAGTGGATGCCCGAGCCCCCGGGCTACCATTCCACGCGTTGGCTGACCTGCTTCACGCTGGCTGGGCCGGGCGCTTGCCTCAAGTGTGATTTGATCATGAAGTTTCTGGAGCGACACGCGATTGAAGCGCGGCCGGTCTGGAAGCCGATGCACCTGCAGCCCCTGTTTGACGGCGCCCCGTATTTTGCGCACCAGATGTCGGTGGATGTTTCGGCTCGCCTGTTTGATTCGGGAATTTGCCTGCCCTCGGGGTCCAACCTGACGCCGGAGCAGCAGGATCGCGTGATCCTGCTGCTTCGTCGCGCACTTTCGATGGCCGAGGATCGCAGTGCCCTTGCGTAAGGAGTCCTTGCCGCTGTTGCTGGTGGACATGCTGCTGGTTCTGCTGGCGTGGTGGGCCGCATTCTGGCTGCGCTTCAACCTTGACATCCCGCCGGAGTTTGACGCGCTGGCGGTGCAGACAACGGGGTGGGTTTTGCCCTGCTTTGCGCTGGGTTTGGTGTTCTCGCGGGTGTACCGGCATGTCTGGAGCTATATCGGCTTGCCGGAATTGCGCCAGCTCGGCGCCGGCGTATTCCTCGGCGGGCTGATCTCGCCCGCTGTCTTGCTGATGCTGAGGTTCCCCAACTTTCCCCGCTCCGTGCTGGTGCTTCATCCACTCCTCGTGCTGGTGTTTCTGGGGGCGGTCCGCGCAGGGTGGCGCACCTTTTCAGAGCGCACGACCCCCTCTGCGGGTGAGCGACCGCTGTTGATTGTCGGCACATTGCAGGATGCGGCGGACGCCTTGCGCGCACTCAAGGGGTCCGGCAACTGGCGCGCCGCGGGGATTGTTTCGCCGGTGTTGGCGGAGCAGGGGCGGTCCCTGCAAGGCGTGGAGGTACTGGGCAGCGTGAACAACCTGGCAGATATTGCCGAGGAGGTGGGGGTTCATACCGCCTTGATGGCCATTGCGCCCGGGGCGCCTGGACGACGCGATGTCCTGTTGCGATCAGCCGAGGCGGGACTGTCGCTCATGACGCTGCCACGGGCCGATGAATGGCTGCGGCAGGAGGGGCCCAGTCCGCGCAAAGTCGAACTTGAAGACCTGCTGGGCCGCGACCCGGTGCAGCTTGACGTCAAGGGTCTATCGGAAATGATTTCGGGCCAGACCGTGCTGGTTACCGGCGCTGGTGGTTCCATCGGCTCGGAGCTGTGCCGGCAGATCGCCCGCTTTGGTGTTTCGCGCCTGGTCTGCGTGGATGTGTCCGAATACGCGATCTACCAGCTGGAGCAGGAGCTTCGCGCGGCGCATCCGCAGATGCAGGGCCTTTACTACACGGCGAACGTGCGCGAGTCGGCCCGGCTGGAGGCGATTGCGCAGACGAACAAACCGTCGGTAGTCTTCCATGCGGCGGCCTACAAGCACGTGCCGCTGATGGAGGAACTCAACGAGATCGAGGCCCTGCGCACCAACGTGCTGGGTACCTTGCATGCGGCGCGGGTGGCGGGTCAGTGCCGGGCGAAGCGCTTCGTCATGATTTCCACCGACAAGGCGGTCAACCCGACCAACGTGATGGGCGCGACCAAGCGCATGG
>JAGPBF010000022.1 GCA_018063505.1 Rhodoferax sp. | reverse complement strand
AACGCGGAATTCACGATGCGGCCCAGTCCGTTGGCGCGCGAGATCGCCAAAGCGTCGACCGCGATCAGGCGGTAACCCGCAAGCGTTTGGCGCAACTGCTCCGAACTGCGCGCCGAATTCACGACGATCACTGTCTCCGGACGCGCGGCAGCAAGCAGCCGCCCTTCGAGCAGGCTGGCGTCGAAACACAGGATGGCGTCGGCGCGTTCGATATCGCAGCGCAGGCGCACCGGCTGGTCGTCGACGCGCAGATACGAGCTCACCGGCGTGCCGCGCCGTGCGCCGCCATAACTGGCAAATGCCTGCACCTGTCGGTTGGCGGCGAAAAACGCGTGCGCGAGCAGGTTGCCGGCGGTCTGCGCGCCCTGGCCACCCCGACCCTGGATGATGATTTGCAGCATGGTGTCGTGTCCTCCTGGTTTTACCGGCCCCTGACCTATTTCGCAAAGTGCCGGAAATCGGGTGTGCGTTTTTCCTGGAACGCACGCACGCCCTCGCGCGACTCCTCGGTTTCGTAATACAGCTTGAGTGCGAGCATGCCCATGCCGGCAATACCGCTCTGGTGCGCCGTGTCCATGTTGAACGAGCGCTTGGCGATCGCGATCGCGGTCGGGCTGCGGCCCATGATCTCCTGGCACCAGGCATGCACTTCTTCGTCGAGCCGCTCGTGCGCCACGACGGTGTTGACCAGGCCCATGGCCAGCGCCTCGGCGGCCGGGTAACGCCGGCACAGATACCACATCTCGCGTGCTTTCTTCTCGCCGACGACGCGGGCCAGCAAGGCCGTGCCATATCCGGGATCGACCGATCCGACCTTGGGGCCGACCTGGCCGAACACCGCGCGCTCGGACGCGATGGTCAGGTCGCACAAGGTGCACAACACATTGCCGCCGCCGATGGCGTAACCCTGCACGCGGGCGATCACCGGTTTGGGCGCGTCGCGGATCGCGGCATGCAACTCCTCGATCGGCAGCCCGATCGTGCCGCGACCGTCGTACTGGCCTGCGTGCGCGGATTGGTCGCCACCGGTGCAAAACGCCTTGTCGCCAGCGCCGGCCAGCACGATGACACCGATCTCCCGGTTACTGGCCGCGCGTTGCAGCGCATGGATAAGTTCGTCGCAGGTCCGGCCACGAAACGCGTTCATCCGCTCGGGGCGGTTGATCGTGATCCACGCGGCGCCGTCCCGGGTGTCGCAAACAATGTCTTCATAGTCCATCATGAGTTCCTGTTCCAGTGTGCCGTGTCAGGGGACGACCGCGGTGGCTTCGAGTTCGATGCAGCCCGGTTGATCGAGCAGGTCGGACACGAACAACAGGCTCATCGCCGGGTAATGCGCGCCCATGTGCGTGCGCCACACCGCGCCGAGTTCAGGCCGTGCCGCCAGATAGGCCTGCTTGTCGCAGCAGTAGGCGGTGATGCGGCAGATATGCCCGGGCGCGCCACCGGCCTTGGCCAGCACCGCCAGCACGTTGCGCAAGGCCTGGTCGAACTGGGGCACGATCTGCTTGGACGCGAATTGCTGCCGGGCGTCCCAACCGACCTGGCCGGCGATGAAAACGATCCGCCCCGGTGCCACTGCGATGCCGTTGGCATAACCGATCGGGGGCGCCCAACCGTCGGGTAACAAGACTTGCATGGTGCGTTGCCTTATTCGGTGTAACGCGGCGGGTCCGGGTCGACGGCCCAGTCGCTGTCGGGTTGTGGCACCTTGCCGATCCAGGCCAGGACCAGTGCGACATGTTCGGCCTCCTCGGCCTGCAGTTGCAGGGCCGCCTGGCGCACTGCGTCGGTGGTCGCGGCAGCGGCGAGTGCGCCAAAAAACGCCTCGGCGCGTCGTTCGGCCGCCAGCGCCAGTTGCAGTGCATGCCAGGGCTGCATCAGGTAGTGCACCGCATCGATGGGTGCGGCTTCCGGCGCGTCGAAGCCGACCCAGGCGTGGGATCCGGGCGGCAAGGCAGGTGCTTGGGTCCAGCCCATGTCGTGCATGATCTGCTGCGCATGTTTGGACTCGTATCCGGCCATGGTGCGGAACATGGAACCCACCTCGAGGTTGTTGTGGGTTTCCATCGCGTCGGCGAAGTCGGTGTAGCGTTCGACCGCCTCCAGCTCCATTGCCAGCGCCTGTGCCATGAATGCCTCCAGTGTCGGCGGCACCGCCGCGACCGTGGCTGCACTTGCGACGGGTGTCGTTGCCGGAGCTGGGCCGTCCAGCGGCGTGTGCAGAGGCTTGGCGGCATTCATACGGCAAATTCCTGCTCGAGTTCGGCGATGGTGTTGCGCGCCGGCTTCGGGCCGTTGCGGTACGGTGCCCGGTCGCCGGCGTACAACACGCCGATGTTGAATCCGTCGTCGGTCATGATGCGACGCGCGGCGCGGGCCGGATCGTCGGTGGGCGCGACGGTGGCCGGGTGTACCTTGTCTTTCCATTCGCGCTGTTCGGGCCGGAACGTCACGCACGGGCTGAGGATTTCGATGAACGAGAAGCCGGGATGACGCACGGCCTGGGCGATCATGTCGGCGGTGCCGTTCTGGTCGCCGGCGAATGCCCGTGCGACGAAGTTGGCGCCTGAGGCCAGCGCGATCACGAGCGGGTGGAAGGCGCGGATGCCGGGCCCGCCAGGGGAGAGCTTGTTGTCCCAGTCGGGTTCGGTGGTGGGGGAGGCCTGTCCCTTGGTCATGCCGTAGACATGGTTGTCCATCACGATGTAGGTCAGGTCGACGTTGCGCCTGCAGGCGTGCAGGAAGTGGTTGCCACCGATCGAATAACCGTCTCCGTCCCCGCTGGCCACCAGCACCGTCAATTCGGGACGCGCCACCTTCAGTCCGGTGGCCGCAGCCAGCGATCGCCCATGCACTCCGTGAAAGCCATAGCAGGTGGTGTAGGCCGGGATACGTGACGAACAACCGATGCCCGAGACCACGGCCACCTCGTGTACCGGTAGCTGCAGTTGTGCCAGGGCGCGCGTGATGGCGCCGAGCACCGTGAAGTCGCCGCAGCCCGGGCACCAGATCGGTTTGTTGGCGGACTTGTAACTGGCCGCTGTCAGGACGGCGGCTGAAGCGCAATCGTTCATGCTGTTTCCTCGCAAACGGTGTCAAGAGGCACATACCTGGTCGACCAGGCAATGATGGCGTCGCACAATTCGGCCGGGCGCAGGGGCAGCGGGCCGGGGCGGTTGAAGCCGCTGGCGCGGCCCGGCAGGTCGAGCAAGCCGCGCAGGTAACGCAGCAATTGCGCGCCATGGTTCTGTTCGATCACCATGACCTGCTCCACGCCGGCAAGGGCTTGCGCGACCGCGGCCTGCTGCAGCGGTGCCAGCAGCCGCAGCACGACCAGGCGCACGCGTGTACCCTGGCGCGCCGCGCGCCATATGGCCTCGCGCACCGGACCGCTGGCCGAGCCGAAGGTGATGACGGCCAGTGGCGCGTCGCCCTCGACATCGGCCCAGCGGCTGCCGTAGTCGTACTGCATCAGCTTGCGTGCGCGCTTGTCGAGTTGCAGTCGGTGGTCGTGCGCCTGGCTGCTGGGCAGCGCCGACTCGGCATGCTCCAGGCCGTCGGCGGTGTATTCGATTCCCGGCGTACCGGGTATGGCCATCGGCGAGACACCCGAGGGCGTGTCGCGGTAACGTTTGTAGTCGGCGGTGTGGGCCTTCGCCGTAAGCCGTTTGGGCGTCGCAGGACAGTCGCTCGGGCGGTCGATGATGGCGCGCGACTGGCCCATGAACTGATCCGACAACACGATGGCCGGTGCCTGCAGCGCCTCGGCCAGTTCGACCGCCCAGGCGGTCGTGGCCAGGCAGTCGCCGATCGAGGCTGGTGCCAGCACCAGCCGGGGCGCGTCGCCGTGCAGTCCACTGACGGCGAAAGACAGGTCGCCTTGTTCGCTCTTGGCCGGGATGCCGGTGGAGGGGCCACCGCGCATCACGTCGACCACCACGATCGGCACTTCGGCGGCGACTGCCAAACCGATACTCTCGGTCATCAGTGCAATGCCGGGTCCGGAGGTGGCTGTCAGCGAAGGCACGCCGCCAAACGAGGCGCCGATGATCATGTTGATCGATGCCAGCTCATCCTCGGCCTGGATCAATGCGCCGCCGACCTTGGCCAGCGCCGGCGCCATCCATTCGAGCAGTTCGGTGGCCGGTGTGATCGGATAGGCGGCGACGAAACGCACGCCGCCGCGCAAGGCGCCAAAGCCGGCCGCCTCGTTGCCGGTGATCTGCCAGCGTCCGGCATGAGGCCGCGTTGCGGCGCGTGGCTCACTCAGCCGCGGAAAGCCGGTGATATCGCTGGCCGCCTGCATGCCCGCGCGCAGCGCCTGCAGGTTGGCATCGAGCGCAGCCTCGCTGCGTTTCCATCCGCTGCGCAGCGCTGCTTCCAGGCTGTCCACCGCAAGCCCGGCCAGTGCGCCGGTGATACCCAGCGCCAGCATGTTGATCCAGCTGCCGGGCACTGCCTTGGCCATCTTCTTGAGCGGCAGCGATACCGCGCGTGCGCCGCTGGCCAGGAATACCGGTGGCACCGGTTCACCTTCCGCGCCGCCGATCACCAGGCCATCGGGATGCAGCGCAATCTCGTCGGCAAAGCGGTGCACGTTGAGCCAGTCGATCGCCAGCAGCAGATCGAACCGGTCGTCCAGCGATTCCAGTGGCCCATGGCCCAGGCGCAACAGCGCGGCCGCCTCGCCACCGCGAATCTGCGGGCCGCTGGTACGCACCATCAGCCCATAGAGGCCGGCGCGCGCGGCGGCGTCGAGCAGCAAGGTGCCGGCGGTCATGACGCCGCTGCCGCCGCTGCCGGCAATGGCAATCGACAGGCTGGTTCGGCGGTTGCTGGCCGCTGGAGGCACGCGTGCGGACAGGGGCGTGTCCAGCATCGGGGGTTCGGTTCGGATAGAGGTGTCCACGGTGGTTCCTGCGCTTTGGATGCTTTCGAGTAAACGAGCATGAAGCCTCACAGCGTCTGATCCAGATCAAAGGTTTTGCTGGGAATTGGTCCTCACAATGCACAAACACGCAAATCGGTACCGTAATGCGTGAATTAAATGATCCGACAGCGAAATGAAGGAGTGAACGATGGGCACGCAGGCATACCGATGGTTGATGACCGAGGTCGCCGCACCGATGGTGCGCGAGGGATTCGATGCGCTGGCAGGCACCGGCGAGGTAGTGATTGCCGTTGCCGGCTGCGGCGTATGTCATACCGACCTGGGGTATTACTACGACGGCGTGCGTACCAACCAGCCGTTGCCGCTCGCGCTGGGTCACGAGGTCAGTGGCATGGTTATTGCCGCGGGTGCCGGCAGCGAACACTGGATCGGCAAATCCGTCATCGTGCCAGCGGTGCTGCCCTGCGGACAGTGTGACCTGTGCCAGCGCGGTCTGGGCACCATCTGCCGCTGCCAGAAGATGCCTGGCAACGATATCCAGGGCGGCTTCGCCTCGCATATCGTGGTGCCGAGCCGCGGCCTGTGCGAGGTCGATGAAGCACGGCTGGCAAAAGCCGGCCTGACGCTGGGCCAGGTGTCGATCGTCGCCGATGCGCTGACCACGCCGTACCAGGCGGTGCGGCGCTCGGGCGTCGGCCCGGGCAGCCTGGCCATCGTCGTCGGCGCCGGTGGCGTGGGTGGGTACTGCGTGCAGGTTGCGCGCGCCTTTGGCGCCACCGTGGTGGCGATCGACGTTGACGAACGCAAGCTCACATCGATCGCGGAACATGGCGCAGCCCTGACGATCAACAGCCGCGAGCACGATGCGCGTGCGATCAAGAAGGCGATCTCGGCGTTCGCGCGAGAGCAGGGCCTGCGCCAGACCGAATGGTCGATCTTCGAATGTTCGGGCTCGGCGCCGGGCCAGCTGACGGCTTTCGCAATGCTGGTCCATGGCGCGACCCTGTCCGTGGTCGGCTTCACGATGGACAAGATCGAATTGCGGCTGTCCAACCTGATGGCATTTGATGCGCGCGCGCTTGGCAACTGGGGTTGCCCGCCCGAATATTATCCGGCCGCGCTTGATCTGGTGCTCGATGGAAAAGTGCAGATCGCGCCCTTCGTCGAGACCCATTCGCTCGATGACATCAACCGGATCTTCGATGCCGTGCACCGCCGCGAGATCACCCGCCGCGCGGTGCTCGTCCCGCAATAACCGACCCACACGAGGAGACCTCATGAATGCCCCATTGCCCCTGAACAGCATGCTCGACTTCAAGAACCATGACCTGGTCGACGACATCGCCAAACCCGGCGTACGTTACGAAAAGCGCCCGGCGCGCCGGCCCGACGGCAGCGAGGTGCCGGGGCTGTACAACGCCTGGATCCTGCTGGACAACCCGTTGCAATACAACTCCTACACCACCGACATGGTCAAGGGCGTGATCCTGGCCATGCGGGCGGCATCGAACGCGCGTGATGTCAGCTGCGTGGTGTTCACCGGGGTAGGCGACAAGGCGTTCTGCACCGGTGGCAATACCAGGGAATACGCCGAATACTACGCTGGCCAGCCGCAGGAATATCGCCAGTACATGCGCCTGTTCAACGACATGGTCTCCAGCATCCTGGCCTGCGACAAACCGGTGATCTGCCGCGTCAACGGCATGCGGATCGGTGGCGGCCAGGAGATCGGCATGGCCTGCGACTTCTCGGTGTCATCCGATCTGGCCCGATACGGCCAGGCGGGGCCCAAACACGGCTCCGCACCGATTGGCGGCGCCACCGATTTCCTGCCGGTGGTGGTGGGCGCCGAACGCGCGATGGCGGCCTGCGTGTTGTGCGAGCCGTTCTCGGCCCACAAGGCCTACCAGATGGGCATCCTGACCGACGTCGTTCCTGCGCTCAAGGTGGACGGGAAATTTGTCGCCAACCCGCTGGTCGAAACCCAGCGCCAATACGACGAGTTTGGCCGCAATGCTTATGGAGAACCGAAAACCGGTGATGCGCTCAAGGAGGGCAAGGCCGTGCTGGCGCGCGGGACGGTGGATCTGTCCATGCTCGACGCCAGGGTCGAGGAACTGTGCGCCAAGATTCTGCTGACTTTTCCCGACTGCACAACCAAGACACTCGAAGAACTGCGCAAACCCAAACTCGAGGCCTGGAACCGCAACAAGGAAGACGCACGGGCCTGGCTGGCGCTGAACATGATGACCGAGGCCCGCTCGGGTTTCACCGCCTTCAACGCCGGCAGCAAGGACGACCGGGAAGTCGACTTCGTGTTGCTGCGCCAGAAGCTCGCGGCCGGGCAAAGCTGGGTGGGTCTCCTGCACGACGAGATCCAGCCCCAGGGCCGGCGCGCGGGCTGAACCATGATGGCGCCACTCAATGACTGGCTCGAAGACGATGGCGCCTTGCTGCGCCTGCGGCTGGCGCGCCCCAAGGCCAACATCGTCGACGCGCAGATGATTGCCGCGTTGCACGGGGCCCTGCGCGCACATGGCAGCCAGCCGAAGTTGCGCGCGGTGCTGCTCGATGCGCAAGGCCCGCATTTCAGCTTCGGCGCCAGTGTCGAGGAGCATCTGCCGGCGCAATGCGCTGACATGCTGGCGTCGCTGCATGCGCTGGTGCTGGCCATGGTCGAGTTTCCGGCGCCGATCCTGGTGGCGGTGCGTGGCCAGTGCCTCGGTGGCGGCCTGGAGGTGGCATTGGCCGGTGGTCTGATCTTCGCCGCGCCCGATGCCCAGTTCGGCCAGCCAGAGTTGAAACTCGGCGTATTTGCGCCCGCCGCATCGGTCTTGTTACCTTACCGCGTGAATCAACCCGCGGCCGAAGACCTGCTGTTGTCGGGGCGCTCCATCGATGCGGCCGAGGCCCGGACCATCGGACTCGTGCACACGGTGTTCGAGGACCCCGAAATCGCTGCGTTGCGCTACTTCAACGAACACCTGGCGCACAAGAGCGCCTCGTCGATGGCCTTGGCCCTGCAGGCTGCGCGCGGCGGCATGCTGCGCGACGTCCGCCATCGACTTGCCGAGGTCGAACAACTGTATCTCGATCGCCTGATGCAGACCCGTGATGCGAACGAAGGTCTGGTCGCATTTCTTGCCAAACGCCAACCGCAATGGGAGCACCACTGATGTCCAGCACAACCCTATCGCCCGTCGCCACCATTGTCCAGCGCTGCGAGGCGCTGTTCGAGGATCTCGACTTCACGTCCGTACAGGAATGGAAAGCGGCGGTTCCCGGCCGCAAGGCGATCGGCTACATGCCGATCTATGTCCCGCGCGAACTGATGCACGCCGCCGGCATCCTGCCGGTAGGTATCCTGGGTGGTGGTGACGCGCTGGAGGTGATCCAGGGCGACGCGTATTACCAGAGCTATATCTGCCGCATACCGCGATCGACCATCGAACTGGGACTGACCGGGCGCCTGAACTGCCTGGACGGCATGTTGTTTCCGTCCATCTGCGATGTGATCCGCAACCTGTCTGGCATGTGGAAGATGTTGTTCAAGGACAAATACGTGCGCTACATCGACGTACCGCAGAACTACCAGGACGAGGTCGGCGGTGTGTTCTACCAGCAGGAGATGCAGATCCTGCGCGAAGACCTGGCGCGTATTGCCGGACGCGAGATCACCGACGCCGATCTGAATGCCTCGATCGCGGTCTACAACGACAACCGGGCCGCCATCGCCGACCTGTACAAGTACCGCGCAGCCGAACCCTGGCAGGCACCCACGTCCGAGGTCTACCTGTTGCTGCGCGCCGGCATGGTGCTGCCGGTGGAAGAGCACACGGTGCTGGTGCGTGACTATCTGGCAGCGGCCGGACAGGTACAACGCGCCAGGCGCGACAACGCGCGGGTGGTCATCAACGGGTCGTTCTGCGAGCAGCCGCCGCTGTCGCTGATCAAGTCGATCGAGATGTCGGGTTGCTACATCGTCGATGACGACTTCATGCTTGTCACGCGCTGGTTGCTGGACGCGGTTCCGACCGACGGCGCGCCGCTGCTGGAACTCTCGCGTGCCTTCCTGCACCGCTCGGCATCGACCTCGGCCAAATACGATGCGACGCGTGAGGAGAAGGGCGTCTACCTGATGAAGCAGGTCAAGACCCGCGGCGCCGAGGGCGTGATCTTTGCGGCGCCGTCGTTCTGTGATCCGGCGCTGCTCGAGCGCCCGATGCTGCAGGACGTGCTGAGCAAACACGGCATACCGCATACCGCGTTCAAGTTCGCCGAAAACACAGGGCAGATGGCGCCCATCCGCGAGCAGGCCGGCACCTTCGCCGATTCGATCAAGTTGTGGAGCGCGGCGTGACGCCGTCAACAGGGAGAACCATCATGAATACCACCATCGCAACACCCGCAAGCAGCAAGAAGCCCCTGGAGGAAGCGCCGGGCCGCTCCCAAGCATCCTCGTCCCCCTCGGGGGGCGGGGCGCCGCAACGCGGTGCACCTGGGGGCTCACGTCCCGTCCAGAAGGAGGACGCGATGTGGCAGCAAAAGGAACTGATCAACAAGAACTACATGGAACTGGCGACGGCCCGCGCCAACAACCGCAAGGTCTCGGCAACCTTTGTTCCCGGCAACCTCAACGAGTTGCTGATGTGTTTCGACTTTGCGCGCAGCCTGCCCGAGACCAATGCGCTGCAAAACGGCATGCGCAAGAAAAGCGGCAAGTTCATCATGGACGCCGAACGCGATGGGCAAAGCGAGGACGTGTGCACCTATGTCAAGGCCGACCTGGGCATGATGATGGGCGGCGAGATCGGCCCGACCGGGGAGGCGATGCCACGGCCCGACGTGTTGCTGTTGTCCTATACCGGTTGCTTCACCTTCATGAAGTGGTTCGAGCTGATCCGCCATAAATACGGTTGCGAAACGGTGATGCTGCATGTGCCGTACCAGGGCGAAGGGCATATCGCGCCCAACATGCGCGACTACGTGGTCAAGCAGCTCAAGGAAACGGTGATCCCCACGCTCGAGCGGATCTCGGGTGTGAAGTTCGACATCGACCGCCTGCGCCAGTACATGCGTGAATCGGTCAAGGCCGAGGATGACCTGGTTGCGGTGCTGCAGTCGGCCAGGAACCGACCGTCACCGATCGACGGATATTTTGGCTCGGTCTACTACATCGGTCCCATCTTCACCGCGTTTCGCGGCACACCGGAAGCCACCAACTACTACCGCACGCTGCGCGCCGAGATAGAACAACGGGTGCGCGACGGCAGAGGACCAATCACACCCGAAGGCGAGATGGGCGAGGAGAAATACCGGCTGGTCATCGAAGGGCCGCCGAACTGGACCCATTTCCGGGACTTCTGGAAGATGTTCTACGACGAGGGGGCGGTGGTTGTCGCGTCGACCTATTCGAAGGTCGGAGGGCTGTACGACTTCGGCTTTCGCCACGACCCGGACCATCCGCTGGAGTCGCTGGCGGAATATTGCCTGGGTTGCTACACCAACCTGAACCTGCCATCGCGGGTGGACATGATCTGCAAGTACATCGACGAGTACCAGGCCGATGGATTGCTGATCAATTCGATCAAGAGCTGCAACAGCTTCTCGGCGGGCCAGCTGCTGATCATGCGCGAGGTCGAGAAACGCACCGGCAAGCCGGCCGCCTTCATCGAGACCGACCTGGTCGATCCGCGCTACTTCTCGGCGGCCAACGTGAAAAACCGGCTCGAGAGTTATTTCCAGATGGTCAAGGCCAAACGCGGCGCGACGGCCGCGGCCCACTGAAAGGACTCCCACCATGCGCTGCTTCATCGGTATCGACCTGGGCTCCACGACCACCAAGGCGGTGGTCGTGGACGAGAACCAGAACATTCTTGGGCGTGGCATCACGAATTCACGCTCGAACTACGACACGGCGGCCGCCATCGCCAAGCAGGAGGCGCTGGTGAACAGCCGTTTCTACCTGTTTCGCCAGGCGCTGGGCGATACCAGGGCGCTCAATGGTTCGCTGGACGGTTTCCTGGCACAACTCGAGCGCGATTTCCGGGCCGAACAGTACATGGAGCAACTCGCCGACCTGGCCGAGACCTGCGAACGCAGCCTGGCCAGCGCGCGTTTCGGCGACGACGGCGCCGGGGTGGGTGACGCACTGACCGAGGTGTTTCGGCGCTTGACTGCGCAAGCACCGGCCTTGTTCGCGCCGGGCGCCAAACGAAAGTCCGATTTCTTTCGCGACATTGCCGGCAGCCAGTACCTGGCCACCGGTGAGGTGGTCGCCAAGGAAGCCGGTACCCGGTACGACTTTCTGCTCAACCTGTTCGACCGTTCGATCATCGAGGTGGAAAACCGGGTCTATGCCGATTCGATCCGGCGTCACTTGCTGGCCGCACTCGAGCGCGCCTTCATCGCGATGCCCGAGACGCAGGCACGCAGGGCCCAGGTCGAGGCGCCGATCAAGGGCATTCTGGATACCGAACTCGAAGAGGCCTATGTGGTTGGCACCGGATATGGACGCGCCCGGCTGCCGTTCTCCAAGGAACACGTGCGCTCCGAGATCCTGTGCCATGGCCTGGGCGCGCATGTGATGTATCCGGACACCGCGACGGTGCTCGACATCGGTGGCCAGGACACCAAGGCGATCCAGGTCGACCCGGCCGGCATCGTCGAGAGTTTCCAGATGAACGACCGTTGCGCGGCGGGGTGCGGGCGGTACCTGGGTTATATCGCCGACGAGATGAACATGGGCTTGCATGAACTCGGCCCGATGGCGATGAAGTCGACCAAGAACATCCGCATCAATTCGACCTGCACCGTGTTCGCCGGTGCCGAACTGCGTGACCGGCTGAGCCTGGGCGACAAGCGCGAAGACATCATGGCCGGCCTGCACCGGGCCATCATCCTGCGCGCGATGTCGATCCTGGCGCGATCGGGCGGGGTGCGCGACCAGTTCACCTTTACCGGCGGCGTGGCCAAGAACGAGGCGGCGGTGAAGTCGCTCAAGGAACTGGTGCGGGAGAACTATGGCGATGTCACGCTGAACATCGATCCCGATTCCATCTACACCGGCGCGCTGGGTGGAGCCACCTTTGCCTGGCGGGCGGTGGTCGAAGAAGGCAAGTCGGCAGAAGCACGGACCTGAAGGAGTACATCATGATTCACACCATTGGTATCGACGTCGGCTCCGGGGCCATCAAGTCGGTTCTGTTCCGCCATGCCGAAGGCCGGCCGCAGTGGCTGGCCAAGCGTTGCGAGCGTATCCGCAGCCGCGACCCGATGACGCTGGCGCGCGAGGGTTTCGACGGGGTGCTGGCCGATGCGGGCCTGTCGGAAGACGATATCGCGTACACCGCCACCACCGGCGAGGGCGAAAACGTCAAGTTCGCGACCGGCCACTTCTATTCGATGACCACGCATGCGCGTGGCGGCGTCTACCTGGACCCGGAGGCACGTGCGGTGGTCGATATTGGTGCGCTGAACGGCCGCGCGATTTATGTCGACGAACGCGGCAAGGTGTTGTCGTACAAGATGACCAGCCAGTGCGCGTCCGGCTCCGGGCAGTTCCTGGAGAACATTGCCCGTTACCTTGGAGTGGCGGTGGAGGAAATCGGCCGCCTGTCGCAAAGTGCGCAGGACCCGGAGAAGGTCAGTTCGATCTGTGCGGTGCTGGCCGAGACCGACGTCATCAACATGGTGTCACGCGGTATCTCGACGCCCGACATTCTCAAGGGCATCCACCTGTCGATGGCATCACGCATCGTCAAGCTGCTCAAGGTCACCGGCATCAAGACCGGCGCCGCGCTGCTCACCGGTGGACTGGCGCTCGACACCGGGCTGTTGGCCGCGATCCAGGAGGAGATGGCGGCCGAGAAGGTCGCGGTCACGGCCCGATCCCATCCGGATTCGATCTACGCCGGCGCGATTGGCGCAGCGTTGTGGGGTGCGTTCCGGCATGCGCGGCTGCATGCGCTGGAAGCAGAAGCAGCAACTTAGGCAAAAGGAGATTCACCATGGCTTTGCTCATCAACCAGGACTGCACCGCTTGTGACGCCTGCGAGCCGGTGTGCCCGAACGACGCGATCAGTGTCGGCGACCCGATCTACGTGATCAATCCGCTGGCCTGCACCGAATGTGTGGGCGCCGAGGACGAGCCCCAGTGCAAGCTGGTGTGCCCGGCAGACAGCATCGTGCAGCATCCGGATTTCGTCGAATCGCCCGAGGAGTTGCAGGCGAAATACGAGTCGCTGCATTGAGCCCGCCGGCGGACGCCGACCGCGCCCGGTGTGGGCCGTCAGCGTCGATGGGTTGCCCGTGTGGGGATGTACCAGCCGACCATCCACACGCCCAGGACCGCGCCCAGCACCAGCATGGCCTGCAGCAGCGGCTTGCCTTGCAGGCTCCAGACCGACACCGTCATCATCACCAGCATCATCGTCAATGCCACGACCTTGACGCGCCGGGTCAGGCTGCGGTGCTGCTCCCAGTCGCACAGCATTGGACCGATCCAGGCGTTGTCGCGCATGCGCTGGTGCAGCCGGGGTGACGCGCGGGCGTAACAGGCGGCGGACAGCAATATGAACGGCGTGGTCGGCAGCACAGGCAATACCGCGCCAAGCAGGCCCAACACCAGCGACACGCTGCCCACCAGCCACAACACCCAGCGCAGCGGCCGGGTCATTGGCCTGGGTTCAGGCGGTATCGGCGCAGGTGTGGGTGTCTGCGGTTGGTCAGCCGGTGCTGGATGCATGATTGCGCAGTTCGTCGATGCGTCTGAGTTGACGCCCCTGCGCGTCCACATTGGCAGGCGACAGCCATTGTTCGAATGCTGCACGCAAGGCTGGCCACTCGTCGTCGATCACCGAAAACCACGCGGTATCCCGGTTCCTGCCCTTGTAGTGTGTGGCGTTGCGGAAGATGCCTTCAAAGCGGAAACCCAGTCGCAAGGCCGCACGCCGGCTCGGCTCGTTGAGCGCATCGCATTTCCACTCGTACCGCCGATACCCCAATTCGTCGAAAACACGGTTCATCATAAGGAACATGGCTTCGGTCGCCGCCGGCGTGCGTTGCACTGCGTTGGCGAGGTGGATATGGCCCACTTCAATGACGCCGGTTGCCGGCTCGATACGCAGGTAGCTGGCCAATCCCTGAGGGTGGCCTTTGCTGTCAAGAATGGTGTGAAACAAGGGGTCGGACCCGGTGCAGGTGGTTTGCATCCAGCTTTGCATTGCTGCCAACGTGTCGAACGGGCCGTATGGAAGGTAGGTCCAGTTGCCCCCCAGCGTGTCAGCGCTGAATGCATCGAACAGGTCGCCCGCATGGCTGGCGACGTCGGTCGGCACGACGCTGCAGAAACGGCCATGCAGTGGTGTCGCAGGCGGGCGCGGCCTGGGGAACACCATCCGCAGCGGGACACCAATGGGCTGGCCGAGAGAATTTGTTTGCGCGTTCACGTGTGCCTCCAAAAAAGCCGATGGTGTTGCGGGCGGCGTCTGTCCGATGGCGCCGGCCCTGCGGTACCGCGCCGGCCTACACGCCACGCGCCCGATCGGTCTTGAATTGTGCGCGGAACCTGCCGAAGCCTCCCGCGTCCAGCGCCTGGCGGATTTCCCGCATCAGATTCAGATAGAAATGCAGGTTGTGGATGCTGGCCAGCATCGGGCTGAGCATCTCGCCGCAGCGTTCCAGGTGGTGCAGGTAGGCGCGGGAGAATCCGTCGCGTCCGCCATCGGCATACGCGACGCCGGACTTCCCGGCACAGGCGTAGCAAGTGCAGGTGGTATCCAGCGGTTGCAGATCGGCCTTGTGGCGCGCGTTGCGGATCTTCAGGTCGCCAAAACGCGTGAACAGGCTGCCGTTGCGCGCGTTGCGGGTCGGCATCACGCAGTCGAACATGTCCACCCCTTGGGCCACGCCTTCGACCAGGTCTTCCGGCGTGCCCACACCCATCAGGTAACGCGGCTTGTCGGCTGGCAGGCGGTGCGGCGTGTGCGCCATGATGCGCAGCATCTCGTCCTTGGGTTCTCCGACACTGACGCCGCCCACCGCATAACCGGGGAAATCCATCGCCACCAGCTGCTCCAGTGACTCCTGGCGCAGGTGTTCGAACATGCCGCCTTGCACGATGCCGAACAAGGCATTCGGATTCTGCAGCCGCGCAAACTCGGTCTTGCAGCGCCCGGCCCAGCGCAGGCTCAGTTCCATCGACTGGCGGGCCTCGGTCTCCGTGGTCAGCTGGCCCCTGGTTTTTGGTTCGACCGAAATGTAGGGTGTGCATTCGTCGAACTGCATCACGATGTCGGAGTTGAGCAGGGTCTGGATCTGCATCGAGATCTCGGGCGTCAGGAACAGCTTGTCGCCGTTGACCGGTGAAGAAAATTTCACGCCTTCCTCGGAGATTTTTCGCATCTCGCCCAGCGACCAGACCTGGAAGCCGCCCGAATCGGTGAGTATGGGTTTGTCCCATTTTTCGAACGCATGCAGGCCGCCGAACTGTTGCACCACGTCCAGGCCCGGACGCATCCACAGGTGGAAGGTATTGCCCAGGATGATCTGCGCGTCCATGTCTTTGAGGCTTTGCGGTGTCACACCCTTGACCGTGCCGTAAGTGCCCACCGGCATGAAGATCGGCGTCTGCACGACGCCATGGTTCAGCGTCAGCTGGCCGCGCCGCGCGTGGCTGCCGGGGGTGTCGCCGTGGGCGTCGTCGGTCTTGAGCAGGTCGAATTTCAGCATGGGATGGAGTCGGTGTGTGGGACGTTGTCCGTTCGGGCGCCTTCAGGCCACGTCGGCAGGGGTCTGGTTCTGCAGCAGCATCGCGTCGCCGTAGCTGAAGAAGCGGTAGCGCTGACCCATCGCGTGCTGGTACAGCCCGCGAATGGCGTCATACCCGGCAAACGCACTGACCAGCATCATCAGGCTGGACTTGGGCAGGTGAAAGTTGGTGATCAGCAGGTCGATCACCTTGAAGTCGAAACCGGGCGTGATGAAGATGTCGGTATCGCCGCTGGTCTGGCCGCTGCGGGCCCAGCTCTCCAGCGTGCGCACGGTGGTCGTGCCCACCGCCACCACCCGCCCGCCGCGCGCCTTGCAGTCGGTTATCGCCTGCAAGGTCTGTGCCGGTATCTGGTACCACTCGCTGTGCATGTGGTGCTCGGCGATCACTTCCGCCTTGACCGGCTGGAACGTGCCGGCGCCGACATGCAGCGTCACGAAGGCACGTTCCACACCCCGTGCCGCCAGCGTGGCCAGCAGCGCCTCGTCGAAATGCAGCGCGGCGGTGGGCGCCGCCACGGCACCGGCGTGGCGCGCGAACACGGTCTGGTACCGCGCGATGTCCTGTTCGGAGTCGCCATGCGTGATGTACGGCGGCAACGGCACATGGCCGTGGCGCTCCATCAGCACGTAGGGATCGTCACCGGCATCGTTGGACAACACGAAGCGGAACATGCCGCCGTCGGCATCGGGCCAGCGGCCGAGCAGCGTGGCGCGCAGTGAATCGTTGCTGCCGGGCGCGCCCACGAGGGCCAGTGTCGTGCCTACTTCCGGTTTTTTGCTGACCCGCATATGCGCGGCCACCTGGTTACCGCCGAGCACCCGTTCGACCAGCAACTCGACTTTGCCGCCGGTCGGCTTCTCGCCGAACAAACGGGCCTTGACGACCTTGGTGTCGTTGAGGATCAGCAAATCGCCCTCACGGAGCAGTTTCGGCAGGTCGCGAAAGATCCGGTCGACGGGCAGATGGCTGCGGCCGTCGAGCAGGCGCGACGCGCTGCGTTGTTCGGCGGGATGCTGGGCGATCAGTTCCGGCGGAAGCGGGAAATCGAAATCTGAAAGGCTGTGCACGCGCGGCGTGCCGCCGGATGGGGAGATTGGCATGTGCTTGAGGGCTGGACCGGCCCGTACCAAGGAAAGTGGGGAACAGGAAAGGGCAGAATTGTCCCATGCCCGCCACCCCCGCTGCCAAACCCGCCAAGTCGCCAATGCAAAAGGCAATGGACAAGCTGGGCCTGCGGCGCGACATCGACCTGGCCTTGCACCTGCCGCTGCGGTATGAGGACGAAACCCGCATCATCGGGCTGCAGGACGCCCGCGACGGCCAGACGGTGCAGATCGAGGCCACGGTGACCAACAACGAGGTGACGTTCCGCCCGCGGCGCCAGTTGCTGGTGACGGTGCAGGACGGTCACGAGACCTGCACGCTGCGGTTCTTTCATTTCTATGCATCGCTGCAGAAGGTGCTGGCCGTGGGCGCGCGGGTGCGGATCCGCGGCGAGGTGCGCGGTGGTTTTCTGGGCTGGACCATGGTGCATCCGGTAGTCCATGCCGCCAGCGGCGAATTGCCCAGCGCATTGACGCCGGTCTACCCGACCAGTGCCGGTTTGCCGCAGGCCTATCTGCGCAAGGCGGTGGCCGGCGCGATGGCGCGGGTCGACCTGTCGGACACGATTACGCAGGAGTTGCTCGATGGCGTCGGCCGTGAGCGGCAGTGGAGCCTGCGCCAGGCGCTGGTGTTCCTGCACCACCCGACGCCGGACGTGGCACTGGCAACACTGGAAGACCACAGCCACCCCGCCTGGCAAAGGCTCAAGCTAGAGGAATTGCTGGCGCAGCAACTCTCGCAACTGCACGCCAAGCGCACCCGCGAGGCCTTGCGTTCGCCGGTGCTGCAACCCTTGCCTGGCGGCCTGCGCGACCGGCTGCTAAAGGCCTTGCCGTTTACCTTGACCGGCGCCCAGCAACGGGTCGGTGTCGAGATTGCCGGCGACTTGTGCCGTGACGTACCGATGCACCGGCTGCTACAGGGCGACGTGGGTTCGGGCAAGACGGTGGTGGCGGCGCTGGCCGCCGCGATCTGCATCGACAGCGGCTACCAGTGCGCGCTGATGGCACCGACCGAAATCCTGGCAGAGCAACACTTCCGCAAGCTGATCGGCTGGCTGGAACCGCTGGGCATCACCACCGCATGGCTGACCGGAAGCCAGAAAACCCGCGAACGCCGGGCCATGCTGGAACTGATAACGTCGGGTCAGGCGATGCTGGTGATCGGTACCCACGCGGTGATCCAGGACAAGGTGGTGTTCCGCAATCTGGCGCTGGCCATCATCGACGAGCAGCACCGGTTCGGTGTGGCGCAGCGGCTGGCACTGCGCAGCAAGATGGCGCCTGACGCCGCTGGCGCCGCCCGGCAACGCGAACCGCATCTGCTGATGATGAGCGCCACGCCGATTCCGCGCACGCTGGCGATGAGTTATTACGCCGACCTCGACGTCTCTACCATCGACGACCTGCCGCCCGGGCGCACGCCGATCGTCACAAAACTGGTCAACGAGGTCCGGCGCGACGAGGTCATAACGCGCATCCGCGATCAGCTGGCGCAGGGGCGGCAGGTGTACTGGGTGTGTCCGCTGATCGAGGAAAGCGAGGCGCTGGACCTGGCCAATGCCACCCAAACCCATGCAGAACTCGGCGCGGCGCTGGCCGACGTTGCCGGTCCATCGGAGCGGCCGCTGGCGGTGGGACTGCTGCATTCGCGCATGCCGGTGGCGGAGAAGAAGGCGGTGATGGCGCAGTTTGTCAGCGGCCAGATGGGCGTGCTGGTCAGCACAACGGTGATCGAAGTCGGTGTCGATGTGCCCAATGCTTCGCTGATGGTGGTGGAGCATGCCGAGCGTTTCGGCCTGTCGCAGCTGCACCAGTTGCGCGGGCGGGTCGGCCGTGGCGCTGCGGCGTCGGCCTGCGTGTTGATGTATTCGACCGGCGATGCGCCGCGCCTGGGCGAGACAGCGCGAGCGCGCCTGAAGGCGATGGCGGAGACGGCTGACGGGTTCGAGATTGCCCGGCGCGACCTCGAGATTCGCGGGCCGGGTGAGTTTCTGGGCGCGCGCCAGTCCGGTGCTGCCTTGCTGCGTTTCGCCAATCTGGACGAAGATGCCGAGCTGCTGGCGTGGGCCCGGGACGCTGCGCCGCGCTTGCTGGACCGGTCACCGGAGCTGGCGCACCAGCATGTTGCGCGCTGGCTCGGCGCAAAAGCGGAATTTCTCAAGGCATGAGTTGACCTGCGCATCCGGCGCGGCCAGTTTTTGACACAGGTCCAGGGCAAGGCAGGCCCACCGTAGGACAATGCGCGCATGACCCTGACCGAACTCAAATATATCGTCGCGGTGGCGCGCGAGCGGCACTTCGGCAAGGCCGCCGAAGCCTGTCATGTGTCGCAGCCGACCTTGTCGGTGGCTGTGAAGAAGCTCGAGGAGGAGCTGGATCTGAAACTGTTCGAGCGCAGCGCCAACGAAGTTTCGATCACGCCGCTGGGGGAAGAGGTGGTGCGCCAGGCGCAGTCGGTGCTCGAGCAGGCGGACGGAATCCGCGAGATCGCCAAGCGCGGCAAGGATCCGCTGGCCGGAGCGTTGCGCCTGGGTGTCATCTACACCATCGCGCCGTATTTGTTGCCGGACCTGGTGCGACAGACCATTACCAGGACGCCCCAGATGCCATTGATGCTGCAGGAGAACTTTACCGTCAAGCTGCTCGAGATGCTGCGCACCGGTGAACTGGACTGTGCCATCCTGGCCGAACCGTTCCCGGACACCGGTCTGGCGATTGCGCCGCTGTACGACGAGCCGTTCGTGGCGGCGGTGCCGCGCAGCCACGCGCTGGCCAAGGGCAAGTCGGTCACCGCCGAACAGCTCAAGTCGGAGACCATGCTGTTGCTGGGCACTGGCCATTGTTTCCGCGACCATGTGCTGGAGGTGTGTCCGGAGTTCGCGCGTTTCTCGGGCACTGCCGAAGGCATACAGCGCAGCTTCGAAGGCTCGTCGCTGGAGACCATCAAGCACATGGTGGCGGCCGGCATGGGCGTGACGCTGGTGCCGCGACTGGGCGTGCCGGCACATGCACTTGGCACACGCCCGGCACGGCGCATGAATGAGGACCCCTATATCAAGTACCTTCCGGTCATCGATGGACCCGAGGGCAGTGCGCCCACGCGGCGCGTGGTGCTGGCATGGCGGCGCAGCTTTACCCGCTACGAGGCGATTGCGGCCTTGCGCAACGCAATCTATGCCTGCGAGTTGCCCGGCGTCAAGCGGCTGTCGTGAGGACTGACGCGCGCATGACCGGGCGGCTGGCGCTTTATCTGCAGCTGATCCGCTGGGATCGGCCAGCCGGCTGGCTGCTGTTGTTGTGGCCCACGCTCAGCGCCTTGTGGCTGGCCGCGGGGGGCTTCCCCGGTTGGCATCTGGTGACGGTGTTCACGCTCGGGACCATCCTGATGCGCAGCGCGGGTTGTTGCATCAACGACGTGGCGGACCGGGAGTTCGACAAACACGTCAAGCGCACCGCGCAGCGGCCGGTCACCAGCGGCGCCGTATCGGTGCGCGAGGCCTTGCTGCTTGGCGCCGCACTGGCGCTGGTGGCGTTTGTGCTGGTCTTGACGACCAACCGCCTGACGGTGGCCTTGTCGTTTGCAGCCTTGCTGGTCACGCTGGTCTATCCGTATTCCAAGCGTTTTGTCTCGATGCCGCAGGCGGTACTTGGTGTGGCCTTCAGTTTTGGTATTCCGATGGCATTCGCCGCAGTGAGGGGCTCGGAGGTGGTGGGCTGGGATGCGCTCGGTTCGGCGGTTCCGGTGCTGGCTTGGTGGTTGTTGCTGGGCAACCTGTTCTGGGTGCTGGCCTACGACACGGAATATGCGATGGTCGATCGCGATGACGACCTGCGCATCGGTATCCAGACCTCGGCCATCACGCTGGGGCGCTTCGATGTGGCCGCCGTGATGGTTTTCTATGCCATCCATCTGGCGCTGTGGACGGCGCTGGTCTGGCCCTTGGCCGGGTCGGGGTGGTTTCTGGCCGGCATCGCAGCTGCCGGGGCGCAGGCGGTCTGGCATGGCTGGCTGATACGCGAGCGCCAGCGCGACCCGTGTTTCAAGGCCTTCCGGCTCAACCACTGGGTCGGTTTTGCGGTTTTTGCCGGCATCGCGGTGTCTTACGCCGCGGCCTGATTCCAGGTCCGGCCGCAGCGTCAGGCTTCGCCAAACTCCTGACCCAGCTCCTGTGCCCGCGTGCGGGCCGCATGCAGGGCCCGCTCGAACAGCGACTTGATGTCGGACGCCTCCATGGATGTGATGGCCGCATGGGTGGTGCCACCCTTGGATGTGACCCGTTGGCGCAGGATCTCCGGCGGCTCGTTCGACGAGCGCGCCAGTTCGCCGGCGCCGATGAAGGTCGCCACGCTCAGTTTGTAGGCCTGCGCGCGGGTCAGGCCCATCTCGGCGCCGGCCTTGGTCATGGCTTCCATGAAATAGAACATGTAGGCCGGCCCGGAGCCGGACAAGGCGGTGACGGCATCGAGCTGCTCCTCTTTGTCGACCCACAGGAAGTCGCCGGTGGCCTTGACGATCTGCACCACCGCATGTTGTTCGTCGTCGCTGACGCCCGCGCGCGCAAACAGGCCGGTGATGCCTTTGCCGATCAGCGCCGGCGTATTGGGCATGGCACGCACGATGCGTTCGCTGGACAACCATTTGGCAATGCTGCCACTGGAGATGCCGGCCGCCACGCTCAGGTGAAGCGCGCCACGGGCGAAAAACCGGGCCTGCCGCGCCGCCTCCTTGAACGCCTGCGGCTTGACCGCCCACACCACGATCTCCGCCTCCGACAGGAAACTGCCGGCCGATGCGTGGGCCTGCAAGCCGAAATGGGCTTGCAGCTTGTCGCGCGCCTCCTGCCAGGGTTCGACGATGGTGATCTGGCTCTTGGGGAAACCCTGCGCGACCAGGCCATTGATGATGGCGCTGGCCATGTTGCCGCCGCCGATGAATGCGATATGTTGTTTCATGATGTCCTCTGGAATGGGCTGGTGCGCAATGCGCGGGCCGTGGCATGCGGTAATCTTCGCACCTATGGCATATATTCTTGCACTCGACCAGGGTACGACCAGTTCACGGGCCATCCTGTTCGACCGGGGCGGGCAGGTGGTCGCCGTGGCCCAGCAGGAGTTCCGGCAGATTTTTCCGCATTCCGGCTGGGTCGAACACGACGCGCTGGAAATCTGGCGCACCCAGCTGGCCATGGCGCAGGGTGTGCTCGCCAAAGCGGGCGTCAGCGCGACAGATATCGCCGCGATCGGCATCACGAACCAGCGCGAGACCACGGTTTTGTGGGACCGCAAGACCGGCGAGCCGGTGGCCAACGCCATCGTCTGGCAGGACCGGCGCACCGCGCAACGTTGTGACGCGTTGCGCAGCGCGGGGCATCTGGCGACGATCCAGCAGAAAACCGGGCTGGTGCTCGATGCCTATTTTTCCGGCACCAAGCTGCAGTGGTTGCTCGACGAGGTGCCCGGCGTGCGGGCGCGGGCGGAAAAAGGCGAGCTGGCTTTCGGCACCATCGACAGCTGGCTGGTCTGGAACCTGACCGGCGGGCAGCGCCATATCACGGACGCCAGCAATGCCTCGCGCACCCTGCTGTTCAATATCCACACCTTGCGCTGGGATCCGCAGTTGCTGGCCTTGTTCGACATTCCGGCCTCGTTGTTGCCCGAGGTCGTGCCTTGCAGCGGTGCGCTGGCGCAGACCGCGCCGGAGTTGTTCGGTACGGCCATCACCATCGGTGGCATGGCTGGCGACCAGCAGGCTGCCACCTTCGGCCAGGCCTGTTTTTCCCCTGGCATGGCCAAGAACACCTATGGCACCGGCTGCTTCATGCTGATGAATACCGGGCCTGTGGCGATTGCCAGCCGGCACAAGCTGCTGTCCACGGTGGCCTGGGTTGGCCCGGGCGTGCGTGCGGAGCCGGCACAGGCCTGCTACGCGCTGGAGGGGTCGGTTTTTGTGGGCGGGGCCGCCGTGCAGTGGCTGCGCGATGGGCTGGGCATCATTGATTCGGCTGAGCAGGTGCAGGCGCTGGCCGCACAGGTTCCCGATACGCAGGATCTGTATCTGGTGCCGGCCTTTGCCGGACTGGGTACGCCGCACTGGGATGGCTACGCGCGCGGTGCGATGGTCGGCATCACCCGCGGCACGACCCGGGCGCATCTGGCGCGAGCAGCGCTGGAATCGATCGCGTTGCAAAGTGCCGACGTATTTGCCGCCATGACGGCGGATTCGGGGATTGCGCTGCGCGAACTGCGCGTGGACGGCGGCGCCAGCCGCAACGACTTGCTGATGCAGATGCAGGCGGATTTTTCAGGTGTGCCGGTGGTGCGGCCGAAAGTAACCGAGACCACGGCGCTGGGCGCGGCCTACCTGGCCGGCCTTGCGACCGGATTCTGGGGCGGAGCCGACGAGTTGGCCGAACAGTGGCAAATAGATCGGCGTTTCGAGCCGGCCATGGGCGATGCGGAGCGCTTGGCCAAGCGCTCCCGGTGGCGCCAGGCGGTGCGACGCGCGAAGGGTTGGGTAAATCATTGAATCGGACTGACATGACCGGCGCGCGGCCTACGGTGCGCGCGGACCTGATGGCGGCACTGGCCGTACCGCAGACATTCGATATCGCCATTGTCGGCGGCGGCGCGACCGGGCTGGGCGTGGCGCTGGATGCGGCGCTGCGTGGCTTCAAGGTGGTGCTGGTCGAGTCGCATGACTTCGCCAAGGGCACATCGTCGCGTGCGACAAAACTGGTCCACGGCGGTGTACGTTATCTGGCGCAGGGCAACATCGCACTGGTGCGCGAGGCCTTGCATGAACGCACGACCTTGCTGCGCAACGCGCCGCATCTGGCACAGCCGCTGGCCTTCGTGATGCCGTCCTACCATTGGTGGGAGACGCCGTTTTATGGCGCCGGCCTGACGGCGTATGACCTGCTGGCCGGCAAGGCCGGCCTGGGCAAGACGCGTTTCCTGGGACAGCGGGAAACCGTCAAGATGCTGCCCAATGTCTGCGTCGACGGCCTCAAGGGCGGCGTGTTGTACTGGGATGGGCAGTTCAACGACGCCCGGCTGGCCCTGGCGCTGGCCCGCAGCGCCGCGGCGCAGGGCGCCTTGCTGGTCAACTACTGCAAGGCGGACGGACTGCTGAGCGAGGGTGGCAAGGTTGTCGGACTGGCATGCCGGGACACGGAAACCGGCGCGCAACTGGAAATCCGGGCGCGTTGCGTCATCAATGCGACCGGCGTCTGGGTCGACGATCTGCGCCAGCAGGATGGAAAGGCACATGCATCCGACGGACGCAGTCCGACCCGGCCGATGGTGGCGCCCAGCCAGGGCGTGCATATGGTGGTCGACCGCTCGTTCCTGGCCGGCGATACCGCCTTGATGGTGCCCAAGACCGCCGATGGACGGGTACTTTTTGCAGTGCCATGGCTGGGCAAGGTGATTCTGGGCACGACCGACACGCCGCGCAATGACCTGGCCCGCGAACCGGAGCCGTTTCGCGAGGAGGTGGAATTCATCCTGTCGGAGGCCGGGCGTTATCTGCGCCGCGCGCCGGTGCGCGCCGACGTCCTGAGCGTATGGGTCGGCCTGCGGCCGCTGGTCAAGCCACAGGATGACGATGGCGACAACACCAAGGGCCTGAGTCGTGAACATACCGTGCTGGTCAGCCGCAGCGGGCTGGTCACCGTGACCGGCGGCAAGTGGACCACCTACCGGGCCATGGCCGAGGATGTGCTCCAGAAGTGCTTTGCAAGGGACTTGCTGCCGCGCAAGGCGGCCGGGGCGACAGCCCGGTTCCGCCTGGTGGGTGGCGACGGGCCCGAGCAAGGCTGGCGCTCCATTGCGGATGCCCCCGGCCTGCACAGCTATGGCAGCGAACAGGACCAGATCCAGGCCTTGCCGGGTGCGGCCCGGCAACTGGGCGGCGGCCTGAGCGAAGCCATGGTGCGTTTTGCCGCCCGCTGCGAATATGCGCGCACGGTCGAAGATGTGCTGGCGCGACGCTCGCGCCTGCTGTTCCTTGACGCCAGGCTGGCCCGCAGCCTGGCGCAACCGGTGGCGGAAATCCTGCAGCAGGAGACTGGCAGCGACCCGCAGATGGACGCGTTCCTGGCGCTGACAGACAAATATTTGCGACTTCCCGATTGACATCGCTTGACCGAGCACATTTGGTGATGCATAATCGCGGGCTTCGCTCTTCATTGAGCGGATAAGAATCTGCCCAACGGAGGCGGTGTGAGTGGTTCACGCCGCGGACGACGGGCCCAAGACTGGCCTGTGTGGGCCTTGACGGGAAACCGGCGAGGTCCTTTTTCACAGGTGCAAGTTGGGAAAACCATAAATGATCCAGACTGAATCCCGATTGGACGTCGCCGACAATACCGGCGCCAAATCCGTCCTTTGCATCAAGGTGCTCGGCGGCTCCAAGCGTCGCTACGCCAGCGTAGGCGATGTCATCAAGGTGAGCATCAAGGAAGCTGCGCCACGCGGTCGCGTCAAAAAAGGCGAGATCTACAGTGCCGTGGTGGTCCGCACCGCCAAGGGCATCCGCCGCAGCGACGGCTCGCTGGTGAAGTTCGATGGCAATGCTGCCGTCCTGCTCAACGCCAAGCTCGAGCCGATCGGCACCCGTATCTTCGGGCCGGTCACGCGTGAATTGCGGACCGAGAAGTTCATGAAGATCGTGTCTCTCGCTCCCGAAGTTTTGTAAGGACTGGCCATGAACAAGATTCGCAAAGGCGACGAAGTCATCGTGCTCGCAGGGCGCGATAAAGGCAAGCGCGGCAAGGTCTCGCTGCGCAAGGACGAAACCCATGTGTTGGTTGAGGGTATCAACCTGGTGAAGAAACACACCAAGCCCAACCCGCTCAAGGGCACGACCGGTGGCATCGTCGAGAAGACCATGCCGATCCATCAGTCGAACGTGGCAATTTTCAACGCCGTATCCGGCAAGGCCGACAAGGTCGGCATCAAGTTGTTGGCCGATGGCAAGCGCGTACGCGTTTACAAGTCCAGCGGCGAAGAAATCAAGGTGGCATGAACATGGCACGTCTGCAAAAACACTATCGCGAAAAAGTCGCTCCGGACCTGATTGCCAAGTTTGGCTACAAGTCCCCGATGCAGGTTCCGCGTCTGACCAAGATCACGCTGAACATGGGTGTCAGCGAGGCTGTGGCTGACAAGAAGGTCATGGACAACGCCGTGGCCGACCTGACCAAGATCGCCGGGCAAAAGCCGGTGGTGACCAAGTCCAAGAAGGCGATCGCCGGTTTCAAGATCCGCGAAGACCAGGCCATTGGTTGCATGGTCACGCTGCGTGGCGTGCAGATGTTCGAGTTTCTGGATCGCTTCGTCACCGTGGCGCTGCCGCGGGTGCGTGACTTCCGGGGCATCTCCGGTCGCGCTTTCGATGGCCGTGGAAACTACAACATCGGCGTCAAGGAGCAGATCATTTTTCCTGAGATTGAGTATGACAAGGTAGACGCCTTGCGTGGTCTCAATATCAGCATCACCACAACGGCCAGGTCCGATGAAGAGTGCAAGGCACTTCTCGCCGGCTTCCGTTTTCCGTTCAAGAACTGAGGTGACCCGTGGCTAAAATGGCTTTGATCGAGCGCGAACTCAAGCGCGACAAACTGGTTGCCAAGTACGCGAAGAAACACGCGGAACTCAAAGGCATCGCTAACGATGCCAAGCGCAGCGACGACGAGCGTGCGGTTGCGCGCCTGGCCCTGCAAAAGCTTCCGCGCAACGCGAACCCCACGCGCCAGCGCAATCGTTGTTCCATTACCGGCCGCCCCCGCGGCACGTTCCAGCACTTCGGTCTGGCGCGCGCGAAAGTGCGTGAAATGGCCCTGGCCGGTGAAATCCCCGGCGTCACCAAGGCCAGCTGGTAAGGGCGAGGAGAGACTAACATGAGCATGAGTGATCCCATTGCGGACCTGTTGACGCGTATTCGTAACGCGCAAATGGTCGCCAAGTCCACCGTGTCGGTGCCATCTTCCAAGGTGAAGGTTGCCATCGCACAGGTATTGAAGGACGAAGGCTACATCGACAGCTTTACCGTCAAATCCGAAGCGGGCAAGAGCGAGCTGGAAATCGCGCTCAAGTACTACGCTGGCCGTCCGGTCATCGAACGTATCGAGCGCGTGAGTCGCCCTGGTCTGCGGGTTTACCGCGGCAAGGGCACGATTCCCCAGGTCCAGAACGGGCTGGGAGTGGCCATCGTCACTACTCCGGCCGGCGTCATGACCGACCGCAAGGCCCGCGCAAGCGGCGTCGGTGGTGAAGTCCTGTGTTACGTCGCCTGATGGCGTGGCATTGAGGAGAAACAGAATATGTCCCGTATAGGAAAAATGCCGGTAGTCGTCCCCGCAGGTGTCGATGTGTCCATCAAGGACGATCAGATCAGCGTCAAGGGCAGCGGCGGTACATTGCAGATGACCCGCAATGCGCTGGTCCAGGTCAAGCTCGATGCTGGCAAGATGACCTTTGTTCCGGCCAACGATTCGCGTGATGCGAATGCGATGTCCGGCACGATGCGCCAGTTGGTCAACAACATGGTCGTCGGAGTGAGCAAGGGTTTCGAGCGCAAGCTCAGCCTGGTCGGTGTGGGTTACAAGGCGCAGGCACAAGGTGCCAAGCTGAACCTGACCGTCGGTTACTCGCACCCGGTCAACATGGACATGCCTGCTGGCATCACCGTGGCAACCCCGACCCCGACCGAAGTCGTGATCAAGGGTGCAGATCGCCAACGTGTCGGCCAGATCGCCGCCGAGATCCGTGCAGTTCGTCCGCCCGAGCCCTACAAGGGCAAGGGAATCCGATATTCGGACGAGAAGATCACGATCAAAGAAACCAAGAAGAAGTAAGGGGCAGCATGATGTTGACCAAGAAAGAACAACGCCTGCGCCGTGCGCGTCAGACCCGTATTCGCATTGCGACGCAGGGTGTGGCGCGGCTGACGGTGAATCGCACCAATCTGCACATCTACGCCAACGTCATCTCTGGCGACGGTACCAAGGTCCTGGCTTCGGCCTCGACGGCGGAAGCCGAAGTGCGTACCGCCCTGGGCGGCGGCAGTGGCAGGGGTGGCAACACCGCTGCTGCACAAGCCGTCGGCAAGCGCGTGGCCGAAAAAGCCAAGGCAGCCGGCGTCGAGAAGGTTGCCTTCGACCGTTCGGGTTTTGCCTACCATGGTCGCGTCAAGGCGCTGGCCGATGCCGCGCGTGAAGCCGGCTTGCAGTTTTAAGCGAATCGGAGAAAAACATGGCACGAATGCAAGCGAAGATGCAGGGCAAGGCTGAAGGGCCTGAGGATGGCCTGCGCGAAAAGATGATCGCGATCAACCGCGTGACCAAGGTGGTCAAGGGTGGTCGTATTCTGGGTTTTGCCGCGTTGACCGTGGTCGGTGACGGCGATGGCCGTGTCGGCATGGGCAAGGGCAAATCCAAGGAAGTGCCGGCAGCCGTGCAAAAGGCAATGGAAGAAGCGCGTCGCAACATGATCAAGGTCACGTTGAAGAACGGTACCTTGCAGCATCGCGTCAGCGGCCATCATGGCGCGGCCAACGTGATCATGATGCCAGCTCCCAAAGGCACCGGCATCATCGCCGGCGGCCCGATGCGCGCAGTTTTCGAGGTTGTGGGCATCACGGATGTCGTGGCCAAGAGCCACGGTTCGTCCAACCCCTACAACATGGTTCGTGCGACGCTGGACGCCCTGAGGATCTCCACCACGCCGGCCGAAGTGGCAGCCAAACGCGGCAAGAGCGTTGAAGAGCTGTTCGTCTGATGAAGGTATTGGATATGACGACACAACAAACCATCAAGGTTCAGCTGGTTCGCAGCCCGATCGGTTGCCAGGAGTCGCATCGTGCGACCGTGCGCGGCCTGGGTTTGCGCAAGGTGAACAGCACCAGCGAGTTGAAAGACTCGCCAGAAGTGCGCGGGATGATCAACAAGATCAGTTACCTGGTCAAAGTATTGTGATTTTTGATGGATCGATGGATCCGAGCCGCAATGCGGCCGGTACCGTCGCCAACTGACGAGGATGATGATGGAACTCAATGGCATCAAGCCGGCTGACGGCTCTAAACACGCGAAGCGTCGGGTTGGCCGCGGAATCGGTTCTGGCCTGGGCAAGACCGCAGGTCGTGGCCACAAAGGCCAGAAGTCGCGTGCGGGCGGCTACCACAAGGTGGGCTTCGAAGGCGGTCAGATGCCGCTGCAGCGTCGCCTGCCCAAGCGTGGCTTCAAATCGCAGCTGCTCAAGTTCAACGCTGAAATCACGCTGACCACCCTTGAGGTGCTTGGTGCGGCTGAAGTCGATCTGCTGAGCCTCAAGCAAGCCGGTCTGGTTCCCGAGATGGCCAAGGTCGTCAAGGTCATCAAGACTGGCGAACTGACCAAGGCGGTCAAGCTCAATGGCATCGGCGCAACCGCTGGTGCCAAGGCCGCGATCGAAGCGGTCGGCGGCAGCGTCGCCTGATAGTCTGATTCGGATCAGGTAACACCACGTGGCAACAAACGCGGCTCAACTGGCGAAAACCGGCAAATACGGCGACCTGCGTCGTCGGCTGCTGTTTTTGCTGATGGCGCTGGTCGTGTATCGGATCGGCGCGCATATTCCGGTTCCGGGAATCGACCCTGCCCAGTTGCAGCAATTCTTCAAGGGTCAGGAAGGCGGCATTCTGGGGATGGCCAACCTGATGTCAGGTGGTGCCCTCTCCCGTTTCACGATCTTCGCGCTGGGGATCATGCCGTACATCTCGGCATCGATCATCATGCAGTTGCTGACCTACGTGGTGCCGACCTTTGAGCAGATCAAGAAGGAAGGCGAGGCCGGACGGCGCAAGATCACGCAGTACACGCGTTACGGCACCTTGGGCCTGGCCCTGTTCCAGTCGCTGGGTATTGCGGTGGCGCTGGAGGCTTCGGCCGGCCTGGTGATTTCACCGGGCATGGGGTTCCGGGTGACGGCAGTGTTCACGCTGACGGCGGGAACCATGTTCCTGATGTGGCTGGGCGAGCAGATCACCGAGCGTGGTCTGGGCAACGGTATCTCGATCCTGATTTTTGCCGGGATTGCGGCCAATCTCCCCAGCGCCCTGGGAGGCCTGATGGAATTGGTGCGCACTGGTGCCATGAGCATCCTGGTGTCGCTGTTCATCGTGCTGCTGGTGGTTCTGGTGACCTATTTCGTGGTCTTTGTCGAGCGTGGTCAACGCAAGATCCTGGTCAACTATGCGCGGCGGCAGGTGGGCAACAAGGTTTACGGTGGCCAGTCATCGCACTTGCCGCTCAAGCTGAACATGGCCGGCGTGATTCCGCCGATCTTCGCGTCGTCGATCATTCTGTTGCCGGCAACGGTGGTGGGCTGGTTCAGCACCGGTGATTCGATGCGCTGGCTCAAGGACATCGCTTCGTCGATGACGCCGGGACAACCGATCTACGTGATGTTCTACGCGGCAGCGATCATATTTTTCTGCTTCTTCTATACGGCGCTGGTGTTCAACAGCCGTGAGACGGCAGACAACCTGAAGAAAAGCGGTGCGTTTGTTCCCGGGATCCGTCCTGGCGACCATACGGCGAAATACATCGACCGGATCCTGTTGCGTCTGACGCTGGCCGGTGCGATCTATATCACCGCGGTGTGTCTGTTGCCGGAGTTTCTGATCCTGAAGTACAACGTTCCGTTCTACTTTGGTGGAACGTCACTGTTGATCATCGTCGTGGTGACGATGGACTTCATGGCCCAGGTGCAGAATTATTTGATGTCCCAGCAGTACGAGTCACTGTTGAAGAAGGCAAGTTTCAAGTCTTCCTGAGCCGCTATCGGACGCATGTCCGGGGCAGGGAGGCATCGTTTTAACGCCGGGCGGACGCAATATTTTTTGCGGAACGCGGCAGAGAGTTTTTAGGAGAACCAAATGAAAGTTTCGGCTTCGGTCAAGAAAATTTGCCGTAACTGCAAGATTATCCGGCGCAAGGGCGTGGTGCGTGTGATCTGTACCGATCCACGGCACAAGCAGCGTCAGGGTTGATTGCAAGAGTTTTAGAGGACGAACATGGCACGTATCGCTGGTATCAATATTCCGCCGCACCAACATTCCGAAATCGGCCTGACGGCCATCTTCGGTATTGGCCGCACCCGCGCCCGCAAGATCTGTGAAGCTTGCGGCATCGCGTACTCGAAGAAGGTCAAGGACCTGAACGACGGGGATCTCGAGAAGATTCGTGAGGCCGTAGGCCAGTTCACGATCGAGGGTGATCTGCGCCGGGAAACCACGATGAACATCAAGCGTTTGATGGACATCGGCTGCTACCGGGGCTTTCGCCATCGTCGCGGCTTGCCGATGCGTGGCCAACGCACGCGCACCAATGCCCGGACCCGCAAGGGACCGCGCAAGGCCGCGCAGTCACTGAAGAAATAATCGGGATTGAGAGACCACCATGGCAAAACCACAAAACAATAGCGCCGCACAACGGGTGCGCAAGAAAGTCCGCAAGAACGTTGCTGACGGCGTTGCGCACGTTCATGCGTCTTTCAACAACACCATCATCACGATCACCGATCGCCAGGGCAATGCCTTGTCGTGGGCTTCGTCGGGTGGCCAGGGCTTCAAGGGTTCGCGCAAATCGACCCCGTTTGCTGCCCAGGTCGCATCCGAAGTGGCCGGTCGTGCAGCGGTAGAACAAGGCATCAAGAACCTGGACGTCGAGATCAAGGGCCCCGGCCCTGGTCGCGAGTCTTCGGTGCGTGCCCTGGCTGCACTCGGTATCCGGATCAACATGATCGCCGACGTGACACCCGTTCCGCACAACGGCTGCCGTCCGCAGAAGCGCCGCAGGATCTGATCCTGTTTGCAGGGGGCATCGCTGCTCCCTGACCAAAATTTCAACCAAGCCCACCGCCGTCAACCATGGTTGACGGCTCCCGCAGTTCTCTGCGGCAGATGACAAAAAGGAAGCTCAAGTGGCACGTTACCTCGGCCCCAAGGCCAAACTCTCCCGCCGTGAAGGCACCGAC
>JAGPBF010000173.1 GCA_018063505.1 Rhodoferax sp. | reverse complement strand
GCAGCCGCATCGAATTGCCACGCATTCAGGCCTTGCTGCGCCGACTGCAAGGACAACTCGCGTTGTCGCCGCTATCGCAACCGATGTCCGATATGCACGCCACGCGCAATTCAGAAGTCGCATCCTAGCACGCCAGGGCGCTCGGCGCGCGGGTGCGACGCCGTGACCTGGCATCGCAGGATGCATGGCGGCTCAGAGACCGAGCGCCTGCGCAAGCGGCCGGGCCTTTTCCGGCCCGACCGCTTCGGCGATCTTCGGATACAGCTTGACCAGGCTCTCGTAGCTGGTTGCCGCCTCTATCGCCAGATTCAGCCGGAATCCGCGTAGACCCAGTTGGGCCGTGAGTTGCGTTGCCAGCGGGTATGCCATCTGGTAGCGCTGCTGCTGCGACGGTGCGGCTTCGCCCGCGCCTTCGGCGGACGGGGGGGGTTGCTGGACTTCGTGGGCCGCCGCGCTTTCGACGGCGGTCACAAAGCCGAGGTCGATCAGGTGCTGCAGGTCGCCTTCAGAGACGCCGATGCCTGCGGTCGAGGCCAGTACTTCATCCAGTTCGCGCTTGCCGTCGAACAGGATGAACGCCGTGCGCTGCCGGGCCGACAATGACGCGGAACGTTGGTTAAAGGCGAGCTGGCCAGCCGGCGACTTTGCGTACTTCATCTTTTCCTGACGCTGGCCAGGAATCTGCATCGTCGCATCCTGCGCGGCGTCGCCCGGACCTGACGGTGTAGTGGTTGGCCGAGACTACCATACAGCAATCCCCTTGTCAGACTGCGGTCGCACCGCCACGCGCATGCCGTGACGGATGCCGCGCCGGGCCGCCGCCGCTACCGGTCAATCCTGGGGCGCTAGCACCGGCCGGGACGCGCGCACCACGTACACGCTGCAGGGTGCGTCTTCCGCGACCGCCGTCGTGATGGATCGGCCCAGACCCAGCCGCGGCTCGGAGTAGTTCGCGGCACCGATCACGATCAGCGAGACGTGGTTCTGACGGGCATAGGCGATCAGCACTTTGGCGGCATCCGACCCCTCCAGCACGTGGACCGACAGGCGCTCGGGCGACAGGTTCATCGGCTTGGCCCAGTGGCGCAGCCGCACGAGGTGGTCCAGATGCATGCCGGATGCGGTGTCCTGCGGCCGGTCGCCGTCCTGCACCGGCGTTCCCGTCAAGACCGCGACACAGCTCAGGCGCGCCTCGGGCGCATGGCCGATCACCCGCAGCACAGCACCCTGCAGGGCTTGCTGCAGATCATCGTCGAGGTGCGCCGTGTCGACCGCAGCCAGCACGATCGGTGCCGACGCCGATTGCTGCGCGGGCGCAACGGCGGTCTGCGCTTCGCGCCCCGAGGCCCAGAGCCAGCGCCGGACATGGGAAATGAAGCCGACGCGGCGCGTTTTCTCTGCGCGTGCGGTGATCTGCACGCCTTGCGGGTTGCGCAGATCGAATGCAAGTTGCGCTGCCGTGGGGTACCGCTGCTCGGGGCGAACGGCGAGGCAGCGCAGGATGACTTCCTGCAGCCAGGGCGGGAAGTCCTTGATCGACGCCCTGGGCGGGCGCGGGTCCAGCCACAGCCGATCGCGCATGGCGGTAATGGAGCGCGGTGAACCGAACGGCAATTCTCCGGTGGCCAGTTCATACAGCACGACGCCCAGGGAAAAAATGTCGCTGCGCGGATCGCTGCGCACGCCCAGCACCTGCTCCGGAGAAATGTATTGCGCAGTACCGATGGCGCGGCGCATCTCCTCGGCCAACAGGTCCGGCAACCTGGTATGGTGCGATAGGCCGAAATCAATCAGCACTACGCGCCCGTCCGGCCGCAGGATCGCATTGCCGGGCTTGATGTCCAGATGGATCACATCCTGCTGGTGCAGGCATTCCACCGCATCGGCAAGTGCCGCGCCCACACGTACCACCTCGTCCGGCGGCAAGGGCGCGCGCTGCACCAACGGCTCGAATGTACATCCCTCGATCCATTCGGTCACCAGATAGGGGGTCCTGGAGAGGTCACCGGCCGCCACGAAGCGCGGCACATGGGCGCCGCGCAGGGTCGGCAGCACCATGGCTTCGGCTTCGAAGCCGACCACCCCTTCGGTGGGTTCGGCCCGGCCAAGGCGCGGAACCTTCATCATCATCGGAAAGCCGGTGGCCGGCCCGCTGACGCGGTAGATGAACCCCATGCCGCCGACGTGCATGCATTCGCCGATCGTGAAACCGTCGATCTCCGAGCCGGTCTTGAGCTCCATCGCCATCGCATCCTCCGCTTCATTCTCCACGTTCCAGGGTCAAGGCCAGTGCTTCCGGCAGGCCCGCAGCCCGCACCTTGGCGGCCGCGCACGCATGGTCATAAGGCACGCGAAAAAAGACCAGTTCCCTGCGCCCGATGTCGAATACCGCATAGGCCGCCGCGGTATTGCCATCCCTGGGTTGGCCGCTCGAGCCGACCAGCGCCAGCCAGCGGCGATGTGCGCCGACCGGAATTGGTGCTCCGGGGACCGGCCGAAACGCCATCAGGCCCTGGCCAGCGCCCCGGTAATAGAGAACCTGGTCATGCACGTGGCCCGAAAAACACCAGGTACTGCCGGCAGCGGCCAGGCTGCGCTCCGCCATCCGCTCGTCGCTCACGTAGGTCCATCGTGCCGGAGCATCCGCACTGCTGTGGACGAAGCAGATTGCGTCCTGACGCACGATCAGGGGCAGCGAGGCCAGAAAGTCGCGCTGCGGCTGCGCCAGCCGGGCGCGCGTCCAGTCGATCGCCGTGCGGGCGTCGCTGCTCAGCGTGTGGTCCGCATGCAGGATGGCGGCGTCGTGGTTGCCCTGGACAACCACCGCCCCGCAGGACGCATGCGCGCGGACGATGTCCAGCACCGCGCCGGGATCGGCGCCATATCCGACCAGGTCGCCGAGAAACGCGAATCGTCCAGCCCCCTGCCCGCACGCATGGCGCAGGCATGCCTGCAAGGCCTCCAGGTTGCCGTGCAGGTCCGACAGCAGTGCGATCTTCACGAGGCTGGGTCCGCAAGTGTCCGGTCGGCGCAAAAAACCCTGCCGGCAGATGATGCGGGCAGGGTCTTGCAGGGCACCGCGCGTGCCCCGGCGCCGATCGCGACGTCAATCCTTGGCGTAGATGTCGACGTCCTTGGTCTCCTTGATGAAGATGGTTCCGATGACCAGCGTCATGCCGGCCACGATGATCGGGTACCACAAGCCGTTGTACATATTGCCGGTCTGCGCCACGATGGCGAATGCGGTCGTCGGCAGCAGGCCCCCGAACCATCCGTTGCCGATATGGTAGGGCAGGCTCATTGACGTATACCGGATCCGGGTCGGGAACAGTTCAACCAGCATGGCGGCGATCGGGCCATACACCATGGTCACCAGGATCACCAGGTAGGTCAGGATCACGACCATCATGAACTTGTCCATCCTGGCCGGATCGGCGCTGGTCGGATAGCCGTCGGCCTTGAGCGTGTCCGCCACCGCCTTCTTGAATTCGGCATCCTTCTTCTTCGCCTCGTCCGCGCTGATCCCCTTTGCCGAATAGCCCGCAATCACGGTCTCGCCGATCTTGATCGATGCCGGCGTGCCGGGGGCGGATGCGACGTTGTCGTAGCTCACCGACGCTCCGGCCAGCACCTGCTTGGCAATGTCGCAGGAGCTTGTGAACTTGGCGGTCCCGGTAGGGTTGAATTGGAACGAACACTCGGCAGGGTCTGCGCTCACAACCACCTTGCTCTTCGCCTGCGCTTCATAGAGGGCCGGGTTTGCGGCCTTGGTCAGCGCGCCGAAGACCGGGAAGTAGGTGACCACCGCCAGCAGGCAACCTGCCATGATGATCGGTTTGCGCCCGATCTTGTCGGAAAGGGCACCGAAGACAATGAAGAATGGCGTGCCCACGATCAGCGAGGCGGCGATCATCAGGTTGGCTGTCGTCGAATCTACCTTGAGCGCCTGCGTGAGGAAGAACAAGGCATAGAACTGCCCGGTGTACCAGACCACGGCCTGCCCCGCCGTCAGGCCCAGCAGGGCCAGCACCACGATCTTGAGGTTCTTGCCCTGACCGAACGATTCGGACAATGGAGCCTTGGAGGTCTTGCCTTCCGACTTCATCTTCTGGAACGCCGGGGACTCGTTCAGGCTCAGACGGATCCACACCGACACCCCCAACAGGATCACCGAGACCAGGAACGGGATGCGCCAGCCCCAATCACCGAACGCAGCGTCGCCCATCACGGTGCGCACACCCAGGATCACCAGCAGCGACAGCATCAGCCCCACGGTCGCGGTAGTCTGAATCCACGACGTGTAAAAGCCGCGCTTGCCGTGCGGTGCGTGCTCCGCGACGTAGGTCGCGGCGCCGCCATACTCCCCTCCCAGCGCCAGGCCCTGCAACATGCGAAGGACGATGAGCATGATCGGCGCGGTCGCTCCGATGGCCGCATAGCTTGGCAACAAGCCGACGATGAACGTCGAAAGACCCATGATCAGGATCGTGACCAGAAATGTGTACTTGCGCCCGATCATGTCGCCCAGGCGCCCGAAGAAGATGGCACCGAAGGGCCGCACGATGAAACCGGCCGCGAATGCGAGCAGGGCAAAGATGAAAGCTGACTGCGGGTCCAGGCCCGAAAAGAACTGCTTGGCAATGATGGGCGCCAGCGAGCCGTAGAGGTAGAAGTCATACCATTCAAAGACGGTACCCAGGGAGGATGCGAAGATGACTTTCCTTTGCTCCGCCGTCATCGGTGCGTTCTCTTTCATTGTCGCCATGGTTTTTTGTCTCCAAGATTTGGGGGGTTACGACAAGCTGCGGTGGCAGCCCGTGCGACTCTCAAGTCGGCTACTGACAGGAAACTGACGTACCCCTCGCTTTCGCACCGGCATTAGTGAATACCCTCGGTCAGCGGACCCGAATTCTGTCGGGTGCGGATCCGTCCTGGCACGCGCACCCAGGTATGCCACTGCAGGTTCGGTTTAGACTTGCCAGTCATCGACCCATCCAGGACACCACCATGATCCGCCTGCCAGCCCGTTACGACCATGTCGGGAGTTTTCTTCGTCCCAAGTACCTGCTCGATGCACGCGCGCAGAAGGCCAGCGGCGAGGTCAGTGCGCAGCAGCTGCGCCTGGTCGAAGACAAGGCGATCAGCGAGATCGTGCGCTTCCAGGAAGATGTCGGCCTCAAGAGCATCACCGACGGCGAGTTCCGCCGCACCTATTTCCATATCGACTTCCTCGACCAGCTCGGCGGCGTCAAGACCGATATCCCGGTGACCTTCATCAAGCCCGACGGCTCGCAGGAACTGGCGCCGCCGGCGATGCGGGTGATCGACAAGGTGCGCCACGTGAAGGACATCCAGCTTGCGGACTACCAGTATCTGAAGAGCCAGGTCAGTGCCGGCCATACGCCCAAGGTCACCATCCCCTCGCCGACGATGCTGCATTTCCGCGGCGGGCGCGCCGGTATCAGTCGTGAACACTACCCCGAGCTGGACCCGACTTTTTACCAGGACGTTGCCGATGCCTATGGCGACGAATTGCGTTCGCTCGCCGCGGCCGGCTGTACCTACGTGCAGATGGACGACACCAACCTGGCTTACCTGTGCGACGAAAAGATGCGCGAGGCGGCGCGCCAGCGTGGCGACGACCCGAACGAGTTGCCGCACCGTTATGCCAAGTTCATCAACCTCGTGGTGGCGCAAAAGCCGCCCGGCATGCTGCTGGCCATGCACCTGTGCCGCGGCAACTTCAAGAGCACGCATGCGGCGTCGGGCAACTACGAGCCGGTGGCCGAGGCACTGCTGAAGGAAATGGACCTGGACGCGTATTTCATGGAGTACGACAACGACCGCAGCGGCGACTTCAAGCCGCTGCGTTACCTGCCCAAGGGCAAGACCGTCGTGCTCGGACTGGTGACGACAAAGTTCGGAAAATTGGAGTCCAAGGACGAACTCAAGCGCCGCATCGACGAGGCCGCACAGTACGCCCCGATGGATCAGCTTGCGCTGTCGCCCCAGTGTGGCTTTTCCAGCACAGTGCATGGCAACGACATCGCGGTAGAAGCGCAACGCGCCAAGCTCAGGCTGGTGATCGACACGGCACGCGAGGTCTGGGGCGACAACTGATGCGCGGGCACAGACCGGCGCGCTGAAGGCGGGCCGCCATGACCCGTCAGCTTCAGCTACAGCGCCGGATCCAGAACGCGGTCAGCTGTTGCTGGCCGTGATGCCCCAGCGCTGCAAGGCGGCGTCATCGGCCACGCGGGCATCGACCCAACGCGCGCCGTCGGGCGTCTGCTCCTTCTTCCAGAATGGCGCCTGCGTCTTGAGATAGTCCATGATGAATTCGCAGGCCTGGAAACTCTCGCCGCGGTGGCTGGAGGTCACGGCCACCAGCACGATCTGGTCAAGTGGCCGCAGCAGGCCAATGCGGTGCACCACCCGGCTGGCAAAGATGTCAAAGCGCCGATGGGCTTCATCGAGCATGGCCTCGATCGCCTTCTCCGTCATTCCAGGGTAGTGCTCGAGTTCGAGGGTCGAGACGTCGGAGCCGTCGTTGCGGTCGCGCACGATACCTATGAAGCTGCACACCGCACCCACGCGACGGTCGCCGGCGCGTAATGCCGCCACTTCTGCGGCAAGATCGAAATCCTGATTCTGTATCGCCACGCGCTGGTTTTGCATGGCGTCATTGTGGCACTGCGGACCGATGGCCAAGTGCTTACCCCCTGGCATGTTGCGCCCATGCAGCAACTGCATCTGGCGCCGGAAGCGTCGGGCTCAAAGGCTGGTGCGCTGCGCGCGCGTGGGCCTTCAGGCCTGGACCATGCGGTTGATCTGCGTCGGCGTCGGCGCGGGCCAGCCGGCCTCCTTGCAGATCTGAAGAATCATGGCATTGGTGTCGAAATACACCTGCCAGTAGTGGTTGTTGTGGGTATAGGGGCGCACGGCAAGGACGGGGCCAACGAGGTTGAGGTCGACGATGTCGACCTCCGGTGGCTGCTCGGCACTGACGTTCGGAATCTTCGCCGCCGCAGCGCGCAACCGGGCAATGGCCTCGGCCGGATCCACGCTGCCCGCGAGTTGTACCTGCCGATCGACCCGGCGCACCGGCAGTGAGGAATAGTTGTGCACGGTGTCGGAGAAGATTTTGCCGTTGCCAACCAGCGTCATGACATTGTCTGGCGTGATGATGGTGGTACCGAACAGGCCCAGTTCGTGGACCGTACCGGTGATACCCGCCACGCCGATGAAGTCGCCCACCTTGAACGGTTTGAGCACCAGCATGAAGGCCCCTGCCGCAAAATTGCCCAGCATGCCGCTCCAGGCTGCGCCGATCGCCAGTCCGGCGCCAGCAAGCATGGCGGCAAACGAGGTGGTCTGCATGCCGAAGTAGCCCAGGATGCCGAGCACCAGCGCGATATTGAGTGCCACATTGACAATCGAGCCGAGGTACTTGGTGAGCGTCGCATCCAGCTGGTTGCGGTTCATGACGCTCTGCATCACCGAGATCACACGACCGATGATCCAGCGCCCGATGATCCAGAACGCGATCGCGGCCAGTATCTTGATGCCAACGTCAATCGCGGTCGTCGTGATGAAAGTCTGTACGGCCTGCATATCCATGGCGCTTCTCCTGTGCGTGGCAAGGGCGTTTCGCCCGGTCCCGCATTTTGCAATCCGGACGCACCATCGCGCAGGGAGCAACTGTAAAGAACGCGCTGCAACCGCCCAATAGCGGCGGCCTTCGCCTGAGAACGCCTGAAATCAGGCCCTCAGCCGCCGGTCACCGGCGGGAAAAATGCGACCTCGGCGCCTGCGACGACGGCCTGGCTTTCGTCGCACATGGTCTGATCGACCGCCATGCGTACCGCGCGGGCGCGGGCCAGACAATCGGCATACGGAGCGCCGCGCGCAATGAGTTCGTCGCGCAGCGCACCCAGGTCGGCGGTTGCGGTTTGCCATTCTTCGGAGCCATGCCCGACAGCCTCCCGAATGGAAGCAAAGAAACGCAATGTGATGGTGGACTTGGCCATGGTTCAGGACAACAGATCGGACAAGGCGATAAAACGCACGGTATCGCCTTTGGCAATGGTCTGGCCTGCCGGATGATCAACAAGGCCATCACCCCATACGACCGATGTCAGCACGCCAGAGCTCTGGTTGGCGAAAAGGTCGAGCCCGCCATCGGCATTGCGGCGAACCCGCAGGAATTCGCGCCGGCGGTCGGCCCGCGGACCATCGAAATCGGCCCGCGCGGCCACCACCACCGGCGCTACATCGGGCACGCCGAGCAGACGCAGCAGGAAAGGACGCACCAGCAAGGCAAAGGTCACGAAACTCGACACCGGATTGCCTGGCAATCCAATGAAATGCGCGTTGCCCACATGGCCGTAGGCAAACGGTTTGCCGGGTTTGACGGCAATCTGCCACAGGTCGAGCGAGCCCAGCGACAACACGGCCGGGCGGATATGGTCTTCCTCACCGACCGACACGCCACCGCTGGTCAGAATCAGGTCATGGCGCTGCGATGCCTCCTGCAAGGCCAACACAGTGGCGGCCCGCTGGTCCGGCACGATGCCCAGATCGCTGACCTCGCAACCCAGGCGCAGCAACATCGCGCGCAGAAAGAAACGGTTGGAGTTGTAGATTGCGCCCTCGCGCATGTCGGCCGGCGCCACCGTGCCCGGCATCACCAGTTCGTCACCGGTCGAGAACAGCGCGACCCGGGGCCGGCGCACGACTTGCAGCCGGTCCATGCCGACGCTGGCGGCCATGCCCAGGCCTGCTGGCGACAGACGACTGCCGCCGGCCAGCACGACAGACCCGCGCGTCACATCTTCGCCGGAGCGCCGAATCCACTGTCCCGGCGTCACCGTCCCCCGGATCCTGACCTGGGCAAATCCACCGGCATCCTGCGCCGCCAACGGTTCGCAGTCTTCCTGCATGACGACCGCGTCGGCGCCGGGCGGGATCGGCGCGCCGGTAAAGATACGTGCCGCCTGGCCTGGCTGCAAGGCCTGTCCGCTGCTGCCGGCCGCAATACGTTGGGTGACCAGCAGTGGCACACCAGGCTGCTGTTGCAGGTCGGCACAACGCAGCGCATACCCATCCATCGAGCTGTTGTCCTGCGGCGGCACCTGCAGCTGTGAAACCACGTCGTGTGCCAGTACCCGCCCGTCCGCATCGAAGGTGGAGACCGACTCGGCGTCCGTCAGTGGTATCGCATGCGCCAGCAATCGCGCCATAACGTCATCCAGGGCCAGCAGGGGTGCTCGTGTAACGCTCATCTCGGGTGCTTTCGTTGCGCAG
>JAGPBF010000172.1 GCA_018063505.1 Rhodoferax sp. | reverse complement strand
CCTGGACCGGCAGCGCAGACACCGCATGGACAAATCCGGCCAACTGGGTGGGCGGCGTGGTGCCCGACCTGTCCAACGTGCAGACGGTCACGATTCCGGCCGGTGCCGGCAGCGTGGTTTTCGATGCTTCAGCGGGCACCACCAGTTTGCAAAGCCTGACCAGCGCACGCCCGATCAGCGTCACCGGTGGCAACCTGCAGATCGGCACGCTGCTGCAGACTGAAAGCTATAACCAGAGTGGCGGCCTGCTCTCGGGAGCCGGGGCTTTCAACGTGAGCGACAGTTTCATGCAGACCGGCGGCTCGATCGCCATGGGCTCGATCAGCATCAACCAGAGCAGTGGCAACCTGGTCGTGGCCAACCTCTCGGCGCCGGTGATCACACTGTCCGCACCGGCGGGTGCCATCAGCCAGAGCGGCGCCTTGTCCGGCGCCACACTGGCGACCGCCTCGATGGCGGGTACGACGTTGACGAATTCCGGCAACCAGTTCGCCACGCTGGTGGCGAGCAACGCCGGCAGCGGCGACATCGAGTTTGTCAATACCGGCGCGCTGACGATTGCCGGCATCGCCAATTCCGGCGGCAACATCGACATCGTCAACACCGGCGGCATCAGCACCACCGGGCCTATCACGGCACCTTCAGGCAATGTGATGATCACAGCCAACAGCCCGTTGACGGTCGGTGCCGGGGGCATTTCCGCGGGCGGCGATATCGTGCTCAACGCCACCAACCTGACCAGCGCCGGCGACCTGACGCTCAACGGCCCATTGCAGGCCGGCAACATGGTCAGTCTGACCGCCGCCAGCGCGTTGGTGCAGAACTCTGCGGTATTCGGTACCAATGGCGTCACCGCCACGGCAGGCACCAGCATGACCTACGGACCGTTTGCCATTACCAACAACCCACCGGTAGCCTATTCGGTCGGTGGTGTATCGGTGGCACCGCCGCCGACCGTGCTGGCCAGTTCGCTGCAGGCACCGGGTGATCTGCTGGTGACCTTCCTCGACCTGTTCCAGCAGGCCATCGACGGCCAGCTCGGCGATCTGCTGGAGCTCGATGCGGACGGAAATCTCAAGCGCAAGGTAGTCGATGGCCTGGTGACCGAGGAGGAGGTATGCCGTTGAACTTCTTGCGCAGCCGGGGCGGCATTGCGGGCCTGGCAGCCGGTCTGTTGATGCACGGCGTCTTGTCCGCCCAGCCTGTGACGGCGCCGGTGGGCCAGGTCGAATTCGCGCGCGGAGCGGGGTATGCGCAGAGCCCGGGCCAGAACGCCCGTATCCTGGGCAAGGGCCTTGAGTTCCGTGAAGGCGACACGCTCAGCACCTCGGACAGCGGTTCGGCCATCATCCGGATGCAGGACGGCACCCGCATGACACTGCGCCCGGGTACCGACATGGTGATCGACAGCTACCGCTTCAGGGAAAACGCACCCGACAACAACATGCTGTTGTCGCTGTTTTCCGGCGGCCTGCGCGCGATCACCGGCCTGATCTCCAAGAACGCGCCCGACGCGGCCAGGCTGCGCACCAAGACCGCCACCGTCGGCATTCGGGGCACCGATTTCGACGCCCGCCTGTGCCAGGGAGAATGCGCCGCGGAATCGGCGCGGGTGCCGCAGCAGGCCCGCGCCAACACGGTACAGGCCAGTGCCAAGCTGGTGGGCGTGCGTGGCGAGATCCAGGCGCTCGATGCCGCAGGGCAACGCCGGCGCCTGGTCGATGGCGCGGCCGTCTATCCGGGCGACACGGTGGAAACCAGTCCGGCCGCGCAGGGGGTGCTGGCGTTTCGCGATGACAGCCGGTTGACGCTGGGGGCCGCGACCCGCTTCAAGGTCGACAGCTTCGTGTTCGATGCCGGCAACCCGTCGGAGGGCCGGTTCCTGATGTCGCTGCTGCGCGGGTCGATGCGTGCGTTGACCGGGCTGATCGGCAAGGCCAACAACCGCAACGTGGGATTCACAACCCCCACGGCGACGATCGGCATCCGCGGCACCGGGCTGGATGTGTCCTGCGACGAGGCATGCAATTTCTTTACCTGGCTGGGCACGATCGAAGTCGAGCCCACCGGCTCGTTTGGCACCGCCGGCCAGACGGCGCTGCAAACGCTGCAGGCAGGTCAGGGCCTGTCCGTCAGCAGTACCGGCATGCGCGCCCTCAGCGCCCCGTTCCTGGAAGACCTGCCGCGGCCCGACAGCGTGCCGGTCAACACCGAACAGCTGTTCTCCAGTGCCGCGCTGCCGGCCGACGAACAAGGCCTTTACGTGTTCGTGCGTGATGGCCATATCGAGATCACCACGTCCAGCGAGACGCTCCAGCTGGGCAAAGGCGAGACCGGCTTTGCCGCGTTGAACGGCGCTACGGTGCGACCCCTGCTGATGCCGCTGTTCCTGGAGTTCGACCGCACACCCAAACCCGACAGTGCCAACCCGCTGCTGCAAAGCATCCTGAGCGAAACCACCAATCGGTCGGCCAACGTATGCAGATGAACCGAATCCACGCCACCGTGCGCCGCACCATGTCCAAGCCTATCGCCCAGGTCCCTCACACCACAGCGTCGATATCCCGGCGCACCCCTGAGGCTTCCGACAAGCGGGCATTGCGGCTAGGTGCGCTGGCCGTGGCATTGACGCTGGCCCACGGCCATGGCCTGGCGCAGCAGGACATGACGGCGCCGACCAAACCGGTATTCACGATCCGCGGATTCGATGTGCTGGGCGACAACCCGCTGTCGGAAAGCGACACGGTGCGCGTGCTGGCGCCGTTTCTGCGCAATGACGCCACCATCGACACGTTGCAGAAGGCCACGACCGCACTCGAGACGGCGCTCAAGGAGCGCGGCTTCGGACTGCACCGGGTGGTGCTGCCGCCGCAAACGGTCGGCAATGCGGTGCGGCTCGATATCGTCAAGTTCACCATCGGCAAGGTCACGGTGGAAGGCCTGCAGCAGTACGACCAGGCCAATATCCGCGCCAGCGTGCCGGAGCTGGCCGAAGGCCAGGCACCCAACTTCAAGACGCTGGCGGTGCAGACGGCGATCGCCAACGAAAACCAGGGCAAGCAGATTCAGATTGCGCTCAAGGAGTCGGAAGTGGCCGACCAGATCGACGCACGGATCGTGGTCAAGGAATCGCAGCCGTGGACCTTCGCCACCAGCCTGGCCAATACCGGTGCCCGCGCGACCGGCCGCGACCGGCTGACCATTTCGGGCGGGCATTCCAACCTGTTCAACCTCGACCACCAGTTTGTCGGTGCCTACACCACGTCGATCGAACGCACAGCGGATGTGCACCAGCTCGGCCTGAGCTACCGCATACCGGTTTACCGCGCTGGTGGCGTCGTGGGCGCCAGCTTCACGCGGTCCAGCGTGGTGGGCAACTACGGCGCATTCACCAGCACCGGTGCCGGCCAGACCGTGGGGTTGAACTACAGCCACTACCTGCCTCCCGACGGGGGCTACCGCAGTTACGTGACGCTGGCGCTGGACGACAAACGTTACGACATCACCGAGATCTCGGGTGTGGCGGTGCCCGGCCGGCAGGTCCGGCGCAGCCGACCGTTGACACTGACATACGCGGCACGGGTCGAGCGCAATACGGCGATCTGGGGCTACAACGTCGACCTCTCGCACAACCTGTCGGGCGGCAGCGGCAACTCCCTGGCCGCCTACCAGAGCGAAGACCCGCGCATCACCACCGCGCGCTTCACGGCATTACGCGCCAATGCCAATTACCTTGGCAGCGTCGCTGATGGCTGGTTGTGGTCGGCGCGTGGCCAGTTCCAGTACAGTGCGGACGCGCTGATTGCCGGCGAACAGCTGGGCCTGGGTGGTGCGTCCAGCGTGCGGGGCACGTCAGAGCGTCCGATCTCGGGTGATCGGGGCCTGTTCGTGTCGATGGAAATCAATACGCCGGAGTTGCAGCCGGGCTTGCGCCTGGTCGGCTTTGTCGATGCCGGATGGCTGCGCAACAACAATCCGAATGCAACCAACAAACCCGCCAGCGACCGGCTGGCCAGTGTCGGCCTGGGGCTGCGCTACAACCGCGGCGCACTCGGACTGTCAGCCGAATGGGGACGTATCGTCACCGGCAGTGTACTGTCGGGAGCCGCCAATCCCGCGATTCCCCGTGCCGGCGACAACAAACTGCACCTGAACCTGACCGCACGATTCTGATTGCCGCCAGCGCGCTGGGCAGACACCCCCGGCGCTGGCCGAACCCTGTCAGCGCCGGCGACCAGCCACGCCGGCCGATGTCACGGCCGTGTGTGCAATACGTCTGCGACGAACTGCACCTTGGCGCCGGACTTGACGCCTGGGTCGTTGTCATAACTGATGGTGCGGCTGCTGCCGTTGTCCAGTTTCACCAATACGTCGTAACGGTGGCCCGATTTCACGTTCTTCTCGATCTCGCGTCCGGCCACGGCGCCACCCACCGCACCCAGGATCGTGGCGGCCGTATTGCCGCTGCCCTTGCCGACCTGGTTGCCCAATGCAGCACCGGCGACACCACCGGCGATAGCACCGATGTAGTTGGTCTTGCCCTTGACCTTGACCTTGGTGACCGAAACCACGACGCCACAACCCTCGCACGCCGGCGATGATGCTGGCGCTGGCACAGCTGCTTCTGCCACGGCCGTCTGTGCCGTGGCGCCGGGGGCCAGGTTTTTCGCCGCACGAACGGTCTTGTCCGCCGTGGCCAGTGTCACGACGGCAGGCGTGGTGGCCGAAAACTGGTCAATGGTCTTGACGGTGTAACGCCCCGAATAATGGCCTGGCCGCTCCTCGGCCAGTGCGATGCTGGTTCTGCCACCATCGAGCGAGACCTGCGCCGTCGCGCCAGCCGTGCCATCCACGATAAAGCTCAATTCATGCCCCCCGGAATACGCGCCGGTGTTGCGGGTTTCGATGCGGCTGATCTGCACTGGCACAGGAACCGGTGTGGTCGCCGCGACCATCCTGGCGTGTTCGGTGTCGGTCAGCAGATGCTGGCCCAGCAAGGCAGACGCCTGTCGCGATCCCAGTTTGAGTGTGGCCTTGACCTTGGCATCGAACGGGATCTTGTCGCGGATGCTGATCGTGTAGGCGCCGGCATAGGTGCCGGGCCGGGTCTCGGTCAGGCCGAGCTGGCTGGAAAGGCCGTCGATATCGAGCACCATCTGGCCACCCGCCGTTGCGGCCGCGCGGAAAATCAGCTCGGTACCGGGTGAGAGCTGCGCCACCTGGTCGACCGAAAGGTTATGGATCGTTGGTGCGCCGGTTTGCGCCAGGGCTGTTGCCATGGGCATGAAACTGGCCAAAGCCATCAGCGCAGACCCTGCAAGTTGTCGAAGATTCATGAAACATCCCGCGTCGGACAACACTGTCCACCTTGATATTACCGTGCCCGCCCTGATTCGCAACGTCAACAATGCACGTTTTGGTTGCCACGGGTGCTTGCGCGGGGTGATGGTGATCGACGGCGTCCGTCTCGCCACCCGCCGCGCCAGCAACACCGATTGACCGGCGGCTTCATGAACACAGGCAGAATCTGCCTGATGGCCGTCTCCGCTTGGCGATACGGCCGGATTGAGCCCAGGGAGATGGCATGCGTGTATTTCAGATCGGTCCGGCGGGTATCCGCGAGTCCGACCAGTTGCCGGTGACGGTCCCGGAGCCGTCGATCGTCTGGATTTCCTGCAGCCGTGCCGAATTCGAATCGGCAAGCGAACGCGCGTCGATACAGGCCGCTCTGCAGGCACTTTGCAGCATTCAGCTGGTGGACCTGCACATCAGCGACCTGCTCAACACGCAGTTGCCATCGCGATATGACTACACGGCGCAATACGATCTACTGGTGTTCCGGCGACTCGCAAGCGCCGGACCGGCCAATGGGTCGGCGGGTGCCGGCGCTGCGGCCGGTGGAAACTCGCGGCGCTCCGGGCCACCCATCCTGCGCCGCATCGACACCAGCCCGGTCGGTTTCGCCATTTTCGACAATGTACTGCTCAGCGTGCACCCGGCCGACTGCGCAGTGCGTGATGCCTATGCCACACGCTTGCTGACACATGCCGCGGACAGCTTGCGCGACAACGGCTCGCGCATTCCGACCAGCGCAGCCGACCTGATGCTGCGCATCGTCAGCCAGATCGTCGACAGTTATCTGGACCTGCGGCGCGAGTTGTCGCGCCAGCTCGACCATTGGCAGGCCGAACTGCTGGCACCCAACACCCGCTTCACGAACTGGGGCGCATTGCTGGACGCCCGCTTGTCGCTGCACGCGCTGGACGACGTCGCCGAAGACCAGCGCACCGCCATGCAGGACTGGATCGCCGCACTCGAAACCTGGCCACTTGCCAACAGCAGCGCCGGGAGGCGTGAGCATGACCTGCTCAAGGTGCGCAGCCGGGACGTGCTCGAACATATCGAACGCGTGGTGCGCCACGTGCGCAGACTCGAGCAGAATGCCGAGACCACGGTGCAGATGCACTTCAGTGCCCAGGGCCACCGCACCAACGAGATCATGCGCACGTTGACGGTGCTCACGGCGGTTTTCCTGCCGCTCAATCTGATCACCGGCTTCTTCGGCATGAACTTCGACTTTCTGCCACTGGTGCACCGCCAGGCCGGCATCTGGTGGGCCGTCGGCATCATGTCGGTGCTGGCGGTCGGCCTGGTCGCGGTGTTCTGGCGCAAACGTTATCTGGCACGCACCGCACGCTGACAGCGCCAGCGCCAGCGCGGACTCAGATATCGGTCAGCGCCAGTTGTTCGGTGGCAAAGACCCGCTGGACCGCCGGTCGCTCCAGCACCCGGCGCATGTGCGGGCCGAGGTGCTGGCGCTCGCGCGCCGGGGCCGCCGAGAAATTGCGGGTCCAGCGGCACAACATCAGGCAGTAGGCATCCACCGCCGAGTAGTCCTGGCCCAGCAGCCAGGGCTCGCCATGGCGGGCCAGTTCGCCGTCGAGCTGGTCGAGCAGGATGCCGACGCGCTCCTGCGCATGGGCCTTGAGTTCTGCCGCGCCATCGGCATTGCCCTGGTTCATCCAGCGCTCGGGATAAAAATAGTTCAGCAACGCGCTTTGCAGCGTGTTGGTCTGCCACACCAACCATTTGTAGGCATGCGCACGCTGCGTTGTTCCAACCGCCGGCAGCAAGCCGGCCGCCGGCGCGTTGTCGCACAGGTGCAGGCAGATCGCGGCCGATTCGTACAGCACCAGGTCGCCATCGACGAATACCGGTATCAAGCCGTTGGGGTTGAGCTGCAGGTATTGGGGTGTTTTGTGGCCACCCGCGTCACGGTCCACCAGCACCAGTTCGAACGGCGAACCGATTTCCTCGAGCACGACATGGACCGCCAGGCTGGCGTTGCCCGGGAAGTAGTGCAGTTGCTGCATGTCTGGAATCGCTCCTGGCAAGATGCGTTCGGCCCAAGCGCCGCGCCGCGCCAAAGACTTTACCACCGCTCTGCGCCATCCCGGTCACAGCGACGCGACTGTTGCGGCGCAGTTGCGCCAGGTTCAGCGCAGGCCGAACAAGGCCGCTCCATTGCCCCATGCGATGGCCCGCGCAACATCGGCAGGCAGGCCACCAAGCCAGGTCCGGTAGCCTTGCATCAGGTCGTCGTAGCTGCTCCAGCGCTGGTTGACCCAGGTGTCGGATCCGATCAGGAATCGCTGCGGATATTTCAGCATCAAGGCACGCCACTGGGCGCATAACTGACCCTGCTCGCAGGTGAGGCCGGGGCGGTAGGACAACTCGCCCATCAACTGCGGGTAACGCTGCAGCAGCGCATCGACCCGCTGCGGCGGCGCACCGCCGATGCCGGTATGGGCCCAAATAAGGCGCAGATTGCGGCCGCCATCGGCGGCATGGGCCATCAGCAGGTCGATCGCGACATCGTCGACATGGGCCAGCACCACCAGCTTGTTCTGGTCGGCGAACCGGATCAGCCTGGCCGCGACCGGACCATTGGCGTTGGCACTGTCGTACAGATGGAATTCGCCAATGCCCCGATACGGTCCGCTGGCCGTGCCGCGGGCGAACTCCGCTTGCACCATGGTGTAGATGCTCTCGTCCCGAAACCAGTTGTCGTAATCCGCCCGGTTGCGATACAGCCGGATGAACGGCACCACCCCCAGCCCGGTGGCGGCGCTGCGCAGGTCTTCACCCGAAGCGCCGCTGCCCAGCGCGGCCAGCATCCGCGTACCTTCGTTGGGCCTTGAGTTGGACAACACCGCCTTGACGCCATTGCGCGCAAACCGCGCCAGCACATCGGCCGGTGGATGCGGGCCGGTCTTGCCGTCCCAGGCTTCGACGTTGTAGTGCATGTGGGCATCGAACAGCGGCCCCGCATACGGCTGTGCCTGCGCGGCGGCCGCTACCAGAAGGCAGGCGGCCATCGCGGCGGGCGCGAACCAGCCCCGCAGGCGTGGCAGCAGCGTATGGGGATCGAAGTTCAATGGATAACCACTTCAACCGATATGCCGGTCCAGAAAGGCCAGCGTGCGCTCCTGCGCTGACTGCGCGGCGGCAGCGTCGTAGGCAGCGCGCTGATCGCAATTGAAGCCATGCTGGGCCGCATAGGTGAACACCTCGACCTTGGGCTGTGCCAGTGCAAACGTCTTCACGCTGTCGATCGGGATCGCATGGTCCTGCTCGCCAAAATGGCACATCACCGGACACAGGCTCTGCCGCTGTGCCTCCTGCTCACCGGTCATGCCGCCGCCGTAATACGCAATCGCGGCGCCCAGTCCGCGCAGGCTGCAGGCGCTGCGCCAGACCAGCAGACCCCCCCAGCAATAACCCACGATGGCAACCTTGCCGCCGGTGGTGCCGGCACCAAACATGATTGCGGCCGCAATATCGGCCATCGGCCCCGGCGCCGGCAAGGCCTCCACGGCCGCTTTGAGTTCGCGCCCCTGTGCGATGTCATCAGGGCCATAACCGAGCTCCACATCGTGCCGGACCCGGTGAAAGGCGTGCGGCGCCACCGCCAGATATCCTTGCTGCGCGAAGCCGTCTGCCACGCTGCGGATATGGCTGTTGACACCAAAAATCTCCTGCAACACGATCACGGCGCCACGCGCCTTATCGGCTGGATACGCGACATAGGCAGGGCACTGGCCCCCGTCCTGCGCCGTCAATTGAACCGTCGCTGACATTGTTTTCCTCCTCGTTGCTTGCGTGCGTCCGACGCGGGTCAATCGCGCGCGAGCCTGCGCTGCAGAAAATCGAGCCTGTCCTGGCCCCAGAAAATCTCGCCGTCCACGCAATAACTCGGCGCGCCGAACACGCCGGCGTCGATGGCCGACTGGGTATGTTGTGCATACTGGTCCAGCGCCGGCTGCTCCCGCGATTGCGCCAGCCGATCGGCCGGCAG
>JAGPBF010000171.1 GCA_018063505.1 Rhodoferax sp. | reverse complement strand
CCGCACCATTGCATGGTAAGGGTAAAAAAGATGTGCGAACCACGACCATTGTCGTGCTCGGTGATTCACTGAGCGCCGAATACGGGCTGCGCCGGGGCACCGGCTGGGTTGCGTTGCTGGAGAAGAAACTCGCCAAGGAGCCGATCGCAGCCAAGGTCGTCAATGCCAGCATCAGTGGTGACACCACCTCGGGTGGGCGGGCGCGCCTGGCCGCGGTACTCGAACAACACCATCCCACGCACCTCATCATCGAACTGGGCGGCAACGACGCGCTGCGCGGCTTGCCACTGCAGGCCACCGAAGATAATCTGGACCAGATGACCAAGGCCGCCCAGAAGGCCGGCGCCAAGGTCGTCATCGTGGGCATGCAGGTGCCACCCAACTATGGCGCGGCGTATGGCGAGCGTTTTTCCGGCCTGTTCGCGCAGGTCGCCCGTGCCAACGACGCCGCGTTGGTGCCGTTTCTGCTCAAGGGCGTGGCCGATGGCGACAACCCGACCCGGCTGTTCCAGAGCGACCGCATCCACCCCGTGGCCGAGGCCCATCCCATCATGCTGGCCAATGTGTGGCCGGCACTGCGAAAGCTCTTGCCGTGAGCCTTGTTTCGGAAAACGCCGTCGAGCTGTTGCCGCGGCTGGGCGAATTCGATGCCATCATCGATGCCCGCAGCGAGGACGAGTTCGCGCTCGACCACCTGCCCGGCGCCGTCAATTGGCCGACACTGGACAACCAGCAGCGCCATGACGTGGGATTTCGCTACAAGCAGGTCAATCCGTTTGAAGCGCGCAAGCTGGGCGCGGCCATCGCCGCGCGCAACATTGCCGCACACATCGAGCGCGAGGTGATGGACCAGCCGCGCAGCTGGCGACCGCTGGTGTATTGCTGGCGCGGCGGCCAGCGCAGCGGGTCCCTGGCGCTGATTCTGGGCCAGATCGGATTTCGGGTCAGCATCATTGAAGGTGGTTACAAGGCCTTTCGTTTCGCCATCGTCGCAGACACCGAGCGCCTGGCGCCCTTGTTCGACTACCGGGTGGTCTGCGGCACCACCGGCTCGGGCAAGACCCGGTTGCTGCATGCACTCGGGCGTGCCGGCGCGCAGGTGCTCGACCTCGAGGACCTGGCCAACCACCGCAGTTCAGTGCTTGGTGCCATTCCGGGATTGGCCCAGCCATCGCAGAAGGCATTCGATACGCTGGTCTGGGACCGGTTGCGGCGCTTCGACCCCGCACGCCCGGTTTTTGTCGAAAGTGAAAGCCGCAAGGTTGGCAATGTCACGGTACCGGTGGCCGTGATGGATGCCATGCGCTCCAGCGGCAATTGCCTGAACCTGGAGTTGTCCGATCCCGAGCGGGTGGCACTGCTGATGGAGGATTATGCGTACTTCGTGCGCAACACCGACGCCTTTTGCGCCCGCCTCGATGCATTGACCGAGATACGCGGCAAACAGGTGGTGCAGGGCTGGAAAACGTCGGTGCAGTCGGGCGCCATTGAATCAGTGGTACAGGAACTGCTGATTCAGCATTACGACCCGGTCTACCTGCAGTCGATGCAGCGCAATTTCAAGCGCTACGCGCAGGCCCGGACCTTGTCACCCGAGGATCGCAGCTCCAGCGCGATGGACGCACTGGCGGTGGGCCTGGTCAATCAGGTGACGCCGACACTGCACCACCCTACCCGGCCGGGGTAACTCAGGCTGCGCCGGTATTGCCTGGCTTGGTGTCGCCAGGCGCAAGCGATGGATCGACATAACCGTGGGACGGTTGTTCGTAGTCCGACCCGCCACCCTGCTTGCGCTGGGCCTTCTCCTTGAGCTTGTCCTCCTTCTTGCGTTTTTTTGCAAGTTCCTTCTGCCGCTTTTCGTATCCGTAATTGGGTGTTGCCAAGTTGGTCCTTCCGTTTGATGCCGCTGACTTTAACAGTTCATGCGGCGCAGATCAAAAAGCGGCCTTTGCCATCGGTCAGACCACCGCCAGCGGGGCGTCGCCCTGCCACGATACCGACCCGCGGTACGCATGCCAGGTCGCGTGACCGAGCCAGGGACCGACCAGCACCAGACCCAGACCCCAGGGCAGCAGCGCCAGCGCCACCAGCAGCGCGATCAGCAGACCCCACAGAATCATCACGCCGGTGTTCTTGAAAACCACCTGTATGCTGGTAATACAGGCCGAAATGGCGTCGGTGTCGCGGTCCAGAATCATCGGGATGGACACCACCGCGATGGCATACACCAGCACGGCGAACGCGCCACCGACAGCCAGGTAGACAGCGACGAATTCCCAATTCTGCGGGTTGAAGATCGCCTGGATGACACCGGTGGTCGAGGGCATGGCGGTGTTGAAGAACACCGCAAACACCACCAGCGAGGCGCGGCCCCAGATCAGTTCGAGCACCACCAACACCATTACCAGCAGACCGATGCTGCGCAGACGGGTGTCCCAGCAGGTCAGCGACGCTGCCAGGTCGGGTTGGATGCCGCTTTCGCGCCGCCGACTCACGTCGTACAGGCCCATGGCCAGGAATGGCCCGACCAGCAGGCAGCCAGAGGCAATCGACATCACGTACTCGGGTTTGCTGCGAAACACCAGCGCCAGCACGACTGCCATCAGCCAGAAGCAGAACCCATAGAACAATGCAATACCGGCGTGCGCACGCATGTCGCGCCAGCCCAGTGCCAACCAATGGAAAGGGTCGCGCAGGCGCAACGCAACGATGCTGCGCTGCGGCCCTTCGGGCGGCGGCGGCACATAGGGGGGCGGATCTTGTTCGGTCGCGAAGGCCATGTGGCACAGATTAGCCCGCGCCGGCTGGCCTGACCATTGCGGAAAACACCAACGATGCCGGAGTCAGTGCAGCGCGTGTTGCAGCGCCTGCGCGAGGTCGGCCTGCAGGTCGGCCACGTCCTCGAGGCCGATTGAAAACCGTACCACCGTTCCGGCGCGCAGGTAGTCAGGCCGCTGGCTACGTATCTCGGACAGGTTGTACGGAACGACCAGGCTCATCGGCCCACCCCAGCTGTAACCGAGCTTGAACAGGCGCAGCGCGTCGCAGAAAGCGTCGACGCGCGCGGCACTGTGCTCGGGCCCGAAGATGACGCTGAACAGGCCGGCCGCGCCACCGGGGCCTTGCTGGCACAACGTGCGCCAATACGCATGGCCGGGCGAATCGGGCAGCGCCGGATGCAGCACCTGGGCAAACTCGGACCGCGTGAGGGCCCAATGTGCCAGTGCCCTGGTGGACGTGTCGTGGTGGCGATAACGCAAACCGATGCTGGGCAGGCCTCGCAATATGGCCTCCACGTCGTTGCCCGACACGCCCATGCCGATATGCCGGCGCGTGGTTCTCAGGCGCAGATGCAGTTGCGGGTCGCGCGTGATGATGCTGCCCATCAGCACGTCACCACCACCACTGGGATACTTGGTCAGGGCGTGAACAGTCAGGTCGACCGCCAGCGTCTGGCCGGTTCCGGCATTCAGGTCGAACGGGCGGAACGCAAGTCCCGCGCCCCAGGTGTTGTCAAGCGCTGTCAGTACCGATCGGGCCTGGCATACCCGCACCAGTGCCGCCAGGTCGGGAAACTCCAGCGTCACCGAGCCTGCAGCCTCGAGCCACACCAGGCGTGTGGCCGGGCTGATCTTTGCAGCCAGGTCCTGCGCATCCTGCGCATCATAGTAGCGGTGCGTGATGCCCCAGGCGCGCAATTCGTTCTCGGCCAGCACCTTGTTCGGCCCATAGGAATTGTCCGGAATCAGCACCTCGTCGCCACTCTTGAGCAATGCCATCGACACGGTGGAGATCGCCGCCAGGCCACTTGGGGCGAGCAGGCATTGCAGTCCGCCTTCGAGTGCACACAGCCGCTCTTCGAGCAAAAACGTGGTCGGTGTGCCGTGCAGGCCGTAGGTATAACCGGCCTTCTGTTGCCAGTCGACCGTGCGCATCGTCGCGACGTCGGGAAAAATGATCGTCGAGGCCTTGAATACCGCGGGCTGCGGCGAATCAAAACCGGCCGGCGCGCGGTACGGATGGTGGATCAACTGGGTGGAGAGGTCGGTCATGGTGGCAGATTCGCGCTCAGACGCTCCATTTGGCGATCAGTTGCTCGGGTCGCATCGCGTCATAACCTTCGAAAGGTTGGTGAATCCACGGATTGGTCGGCAGGAATTCGATCGAATAATCTGCATTGAATGCAGAAACGCCCTTGGTCCAGATCACGGCGCTGCGCAGTTCGGTGATCGGCGTGTAGTCGCCCCGCAACTGGTCGATCACCGCCTTGAGCGTCTTGCCGGTATCGGCCAGGTCATCCACCAGCAAAACCCTGCCTGCGATCTCGCCCTTGGGGGTGGTGATGTAACGCGCAATATCGAGTACGCCTTGCTGGGTACCCGCCTCTGCGCGGTAGGAACTGGTCGACATGATGGCCAGCGGCTTGTCGAAGATGCGCGAGAGGATGTCACCGGGCCGCATGCCGCCACGGGCCAGGCAGAGAATGGTGTCGAACTGCCAGCCTGACTGGTGGATCTTGATCGCGAGCTTTTCGATCAGATTGTGGTATTCGTCATAACTGACATACAGGTGCTTGCCGTCTTCCGTCAACATGGTCTGGTTCCTTTAAGTCCTGGTCACAGTTTGCAGGGCCTAATCGGCCAGATAGGGGTGGCGCACCATGATAGTGTGGTCGCGGTCGGGGCTGGTCGACACCATGTGGATCGGCACGCCGGTCACATGTTCGATCCGCTGAAGGTACAACCGCGCCGCAATCGGCAATTCATCGTAGCGGGTCACGCCGACGGTGCTTTCGCTCCAGCCTTCCATGACCTCGTAGACCGGTTTGCAGCGGGCAATGTCTTCGGCGCCCAGCGGCAGGATGTCGATGAACTCTCCGTCGAGTTCGTATCCGGTACACAGGTTCAGCGTGCGCAAGCCGTCGAGTACGTCGAGCTTGGTGACACACAGGCCGGACAAGCCGTTGACCTGGGCCGAGCGCTTGAGCAAGGCGCCATCGAACCAGCCGCAGCGGCGTGAACGCCCTGTCGTGACGCCTTTTTCTGCGCCCACGGTACTCATGTGGTAACCCGGCGTGCCCGGCTTCTCCCACTCCAGTTCGGTCGGAAACGGACCGCCGCCGACACGGGTGCAATAGGCCTTGGTGATACCCAGCACATAGTGCAGCATGCCCGGGCCGACACCGGAGCCGGCGGCGGCATTGCCCGCCACGCAGTTGCTCGATGTCACATAGGGATAGGTGCCGTGATCGACGTCGAGCAAGGTGCCCTGCGCACCTTCAAACAACAGGTTGGCACCATGCGTATGGGCCTCGTTGAGTTCACGCGATACGTCGGCCATCATCGGACGGAGCAACTGCGCCTGGCGCATCGCATCGTCGAACACCGGCTGGAACAGCACCTTGCCCTCGGCCATGTAGGGCTTGAGGCTGGCATCGAATTCGAACCGGGCCGAACCGAGGTAGCTGGTCAGCACATGGTTGTGCAGGTCGAGCAATACCCGCAGCTTGTCGGCAAACCGCTCCGGGTGTTTCAGATCCTGCACGCGCAATGCGCGCCGCGCGATCTTGTCCTCGTATGCCGGGCCGATGCCGCGCCCGGTGGTACCGATACGCGCGCTGCCGCCCTGCTCGCGCGCAGCTTCGCGCGCGACGTCCAGTGCCACGTGGAACGGGAGAATCAGCGGGCAGGCTTCGCTGATGCGCAGTCGCGAGCGGACCTCGACACCGGCGCGCTCCAGTCCTTCGATTTCCTCGAACAGCTTGGACGGCGACAGCACCACACCGTTGCCGATGTAGCACTTGACCCCAGAGCGCATGATGCCGCTGGGAATCAGATGCAGCGCAGTCTTGACACCATTGATCACCAGCGTGTGGCCGGCGTTGTGGCCGCCCTGGAAACGCACAACCCCCTGTGCGCTCTCGGTAAGCCAGTCCACCAGCTTGCCCTTGCCTTCGTCTCCCCACTGGGTACCCACGACGACGACGTTACGTCCTTTGCTTGCTTTCATCTGGAACTGGCCTCAAATTGCTTTTACCACCCATTGCCCCGCAACCTGCAGCAGTTCGCGATCACACTGGAACTCATCAACTTCACTCTCGTGCCCCGGAAGTACACACACGACGGTTTCACCCTTGGTGCGCAAGCGCCCGATGGCCTGGCGCAGATCATCTGCCTCGCTCCAGGGCGCGCGGATGGCCGCATGCAGTGCACGCGGCGCCACCGCGGCCACCAGTGCCTTGGCGTCCAGGCTGAAGCCCACGGCCGGCCGATTGCGTCCGAATGCGGCGCCCACCTCGTCGTAACGGCCGCCCCGCACCAATGCGTCGACCGCGCCCCGGGCATAGATCGAAAACCGCACCCCGCTGTAGTACGCATAACCCTGCAGATCGGCCAGATCGAAACTGACGCGCACGGAAGGCAGCTGACCGGCAAGCCATTGCAGGTTGTCCAGTGCCTGCGTGATGCCCGGCAACACCGGCAGCAGCGCGCGCGCGCGCTCAAGCACCTTTGCATCGCCGTACAGACCCGGCAGGGCACGCAGACCCTCGCGCGAGGCCTGCGGGAAATCGGCGCTGAGCCGATGCAGTTCGCTGCTGTCCTTGCGCGCCAGTGCCTGATGAATCGCACCTGATTCGGACGCACTGGCCGTCGTGTTCTCGAGCAATGCGTCGACGATGCCGACACCGGCCATGTCGACGATCGGCTCGCTCACCTGGGCAGCGGCCAGGCAGTCGAGCGCCAGCAACAGGATTTCAAGATCGGCTTCCAGACCCGCATGGCCGTAGATTTCGGCGCCGAACTGCAGCGGCTCGCGCGTGGCGTGGGGTCTGTCGGGACGGGTGTGCAGCACCGGACCGCAATAACACAGCCGGGTCACGCCTTTGCGATTGAGCAGGTGGGCGTCGATGCGCGCCACCTGCGGCGTGCTGTCGGCCCGCAGCCCGAGCATGCGCCCGGACAGCTGATCGACCAGTTTGAACGTCTGCAGATCGAGCGCCTTGCCGGTACCGGTCAGCAAGGACTCCAGATGCTCGAGCAGCGGCGGCATGACCAGCTCGTAACCGTAGCGACGGGCCGTGTCGAGCAGGTCTCGCCTGAGCTCTTCGATATGGCGCGCCTCGGACGGCAGGACATCGGCAATATGATCCGGCAGGACCCAGGCGGACATGAATAAACCAAGGCTGTTAAAACAGCGATTCTACCGGCTCGGAACAGGCGCTTGGGCTCAAGCGAGCAGCCAGACCATCACCAAACCAGCCAGAATGCTGCAAAGCCCGAAGAAGCGGATCTGGCCCTCGTGCAGTTCCAGCAGCTGCTGGAACATGCGCTTCCATCCGCCCGGCGAAATGAAGGGGAACAGCCCTTCCAGGATCAGCACCAGTGCCAACGCGAGCCAGAACGTGTCACCGGAGTCCAAGGCTCATTTCTTGGTAGCGGGCGCAGCCGGAACAGTATTGCCACGCATGGCCTTGAAGAACTCGGACGATGCCGGATCGAGCACCATGATGTCGCTCTTCTTGTTCATGCTCGCCTTGTAAGCCTCCAGGCTGCGGTAAAACTGTGCGAACTGGGGATCGCGGCCAAACGCTTCGGCGTAGATTCGTGACGCTTCGGCATCGCCCTCACCCTTGATCTTCTGCGCATCGCGATAGGCATTGGCAATCGTCACCTCGCGCTGGCGGTCGGCATCGGCACGGATCTTTTCACCTTCGGCGGCACCGGTCGATCGCAATTCGTTGGCCACGCGCTTGCGCTCGGCCTCCATGCGGCGGTAAACCGACTCGGTGATGGTGTCCACATAGTCGGCGCGCGTAATGCGCACGTCGACGATATCGATGCCCCACGGCTTGGCGCCGCCCACCTTTTCCAGTACCTCGGCCTTGACGTCCGAAGTCACTTCCTCGCGCTTGGTCGAGAGCAGTTCCTTGACGGTCCGCTTGTTGACCTCTTCCTGGAACGCGTTACGTACCACCCGGTTGAGTTGATTGGCACCGGCCGATTCATCCAGGCCGACGTTGCGGATATATTGACCCGGATCGGTGACACGCCAGCGCACGTACCAGTCGATCACCACACGCTGCTTCTCGGCGGTGAGCATCGGTTCGGCATCGGTGCTGTCGAGTGTCAGCAGGCGCTTGTCGATATAGCTGACATTCTGGAATGGCGGCGGCAGCTTGAAGTTCAGCCCCGGCTGGGTGATGACTTCCTTGATCTGACCGAGCGCATACAAAATGCCGAACTGGCGCTGGTCGACGACAAACAGCATCGAACTGGCAATCGCCAGCACGAGCAATAGCGTGGCAAATACGAAACCTAACCTGTTCATTTTGCGGTCCTATCGGGTATCGCGTTCACGTGCGCGTACGGGATCCCGGGTACGGGCATCCGATGACGAAGTCGCTGGCGGCAGGCTGCTGCCGGCAGGCACCGTTGAAGTCGCCGGCGCCGCAGGTTCAGGCCCGCCGGCCTGGCTCTGCTGCAATATCTTGTCCAGCGGCAGGTACAACAGGTTGGAGCCCTGGCGCGAATCGATCAGCACCTTGGTCACATTGCCGTAGATCTGCTGCATGGTCTCGAGATACAGGCGATCGCGGGTGACCTGGGGCGCCTTCTGGTATTCGGTCAGTACCGACTTGAAGCGCTGCGAATCACCCTGGGCCTGCGCCACGATGCGTGCCTTGTAGGCGTCGGCCTCTTCCTTGAGCCGGGACGCCGAACCGACGGCTCGCGGGATCACGTCGTTGGCGTAGGCCTGGGCCTCGTTCTTCGCACGCTCGCGTTCCTGGCCGGCCTTGAGTACGTCGTCGAATGCCGCCTGCACCTGCTCGGGCGGCCGCACACCGCCTTGCTGCAGGTTGACGTTGACCACTTCGATGCCGACCTTGTAACGATCCAGAATGTTCTGCATGAAATCGCGGATGCGCGGCGCGATCTGGTCGCGCTCCTCGGAAAGCGCCGAGTCCATGCGCATCTTGCCGACGACCTCGCGCACCGCGGTTTCGGCCGCCTGCCCGACAGCATCAGCGGGGTTCTTGCTCTCGAACAGGAACTGCCGCGCGTCGCTGAGCCGATACTGCACGGCAAACTTGATCTCGACGATGTTCTCGTCTTCAGTCAGCATCGCCGAGTCGCGCAGGCCCGTGGCCTTGATCACCAGGTCGCGGCCCACATCCACCGAACGGATCTGTGTCACGAACACCAATTCGTGCCGCTGGATAGGGTACGGCAGGCGCCAGTTGAAACCGGCACCGACCGTACTCTTGTACTTGCCAAATTGCGTCACGACCGCCTGCTGGCCCTCCTGCACGATGAAAAAGCCGGTACCCAGCCAGATCAGAATCACGACGGCCGCAATCAGGCCGGCGCCAATGC
>JAGPBF010000361.1 GCA_018063505.1 Rhodoferax sp. | reverse complement strand
AACCCCGCATCCTGGTTGCCGAATGCATGCAGGAGATCTCGTCCTTCAATCCGCTGCAGTCCGAGTACAGCAACTTCCATATCGAGCGTGGCCACGCGATGCTGGCGCAAAAAGGCATCAACACCGGCCTTGGCGGTGCGCTGGCGGTGTTCGACGAAGTCGGGTTCGAGCCGGTGCTGACGATCTCCGCTCGCGCGGGGTCGGCCGGCCTGTTGTCCCGGCCCGGCTGGAACCGGCTGATGGGTGAGGTGCTGGAGGCGATCGCTGCCGAGGCGGGCAGTGGCATCGATGCCGTGTATTTTTCGATGCACGGCGCCATGGCCGCCGATGGCGAACTCGACCCGGAAGGGTATCTGCTCACAGAGACGCGCAAGCTGGTGGGTCCGGATGTGCCCATCGTCATCACGCTGGACCTGCACGGCATCCTGACCGAGCGCATGTTGCGCCAGATCGATGGACTGGCGATCTACCACACCTATCCCCACGTGGATTTCGCCTCGACCGGCGCGCGCGCGGCGCGGGTGTTGCACCGGCTGGTGACCGACAAGTCGGTGCGGCCCATCATCGCGCGGGTCACGATTCCTGCGCTGGTGCGCGGCGACGAGCTGATCACCAAGTCCGGTTGTTACGGCTCGCTGATCCGCGAGGCGCGCCGGTTGGAGCTCGAGGGCGTGGCGATGTCGGCCGGCATCATGATCGGCAACCCGTTCACCGACGTGCCCGAGTTGTGTTGCCAGGTGATCATCGCCACCGACGGCCAGGCCGATGTTGCGCAGCAACAGGCCTTGCAGCTGGCGCGCGAATTCTGGCCGCTGCGCCAGCGCATGCAGGGCAAGTTCAGCAGCCTGGATCGCGCCATTGCGCAGGCCCGCTCGATTGCCGGCCCGGTGATATTTACCGATGCGGCCGACGCCACTTCGTCCGGCGCCACCGGTGATTCCAACCTGATCCTGCAAGGCCTGCGCGAGGCGGCTTACCCGAAAAAGGTGCTGGCGCAGATCGTCGACCCCGAGGCTGCAGCGGCCGCGCACAGAGGTGGCGTCGGCGCCACGGTGCAGGTGACACTGGGTGGCGCGATCGATCCGGCACGTTTTGTGCCGATGCCGGTCACGGCGCGGGTGCAGCTGTTGTCGGACGGGCAAGCGCGGCTGGAGACGATGAAAATCGGGCTCGACGCCGGGCCCACGGCCGTGCTGACCTGGGACAACTTCACCGTCGTGGTGTTCAGCAAGACGCTGAGCCTGTTCGACCGCGCGATGTATTTCGCCAACGGCCTGAACCCGCAGGACTTCGACCTGATCGTGGTCAAGTCGCCGCATACCGAGCACCACATGTTCGAGGCCTGGGCCGACTGCAACTTCAATGTCGATGTGGCTGGTGCGACCTCGGCCAATCTGCCGACCCTGGGCCATACGATCTGCGCGCGACCGATCTATCCTCTGGACCCGGATGTCGGCTTCGACCCACAAGTCGCGCTGTACGAACGCCGCTGATGTTGTCCGGCACGGCATTTTCTTCTGCACGACAGGGCCGATCCGTGGGCAGCCCTGCATTCCTCAGTGAGCCGGGCCATCAGGCCGTGAAATCACCATGAAGATTGACGCCGTCGACTTTTTCTATCTCGCCATGCCCGAAGTCACGCTGGAGGCGGACGGCAGCCAGGATGCGCTGCTGGTGCGGGTGGCCGCCGGCGGCCATGTGGGCTACGGCGAATGCGAGGCCGCGCCGCTGCCGTCGATCGCAGCCTTTGTGTGCCCGCAGTCCCATGGCGCCTGCCAGCCGGTGAGTGCCTCGGTGCTGGGGCGCGACCTGAACAGCCCCGCCGACATCGCCGCGATCGCTGCCGATGTGGCCTACAACAGCATGGACGTATTGCAGGCGGCGCACACCTTCTCCGGCATCGAGATGGCCTTGTGGGACATTCTGGGCAAGGCGCGTGGCGAACCGGTCTGGCGGCTGCTGGGGTATGGGGCCAGCCATGGCAAGACGCCGTATGCGTCGCTGCTGTTCGGCGACGCGCCGCAGCAGACGCTGGAGCGCGCGCGCGATGCGATCGCGCGCGGCTTTGCGGCCGTCAAGTTCGGCTGGGGGCCGATAGGGCGGGGCACGGCACAGCAGGACGCCGACCACTTTTTCGCGGCCCGCGAGGCGCTGGGTGATGGCGGTGTGCTGCTGGTCGATGTCGGGCAGATCTTTGTCGATGACGTCGCTCGTGCGGCCGAACGGCTGCCGGCGCTGGAGGCGGCGCATGTGTTGTGGTTGGAGGAGCCGTTCCACGCCAGTGCGCTGGAGCAATATGGCGAACTGTCCCGGCGCTGCAATTCGGTACGTCTGGCCGGTGGCGAAGGTGCCCACAATGTGTCGATGGCGCGCCATCTGATCGACTACGGTGGTATCGGATTCGTGCAGATCGACTGCGGCCGCATCGGTGGCATCGGGCCGGCCAAGCAGGTGGCCGACCATGCAGTGGCCAAGGGCATCACCTATGTCAACCATACCTTCACCTCGCATCTGGCATTGAGTGCGTCGCTGCAACCCTTCGCCGGCCTGGCCTCCCATGTGATCTGCGAATACCCGGCGGCGCCCAAGGCGCTGGCGGTGGAGATGACGGCCAACCACCTGTTGCCCGATCGCGCCGGCAAGATCCACGCACCGGATGCACCGGGCCTGGGTATCACGCTCGACGCGGCTGCGGTGCGGCGCTACCAGCTCGA
>JAGPBF010000170.1 GCA_018063505.1 Rhodoferax sp. | reverse complement strand
GCCCTATACCGTGGGGCTCGGTTTTACGCAGGGTTTTCTGCCCGATCTCGAACCCCAGGCCCACGACATTGCGCTGGACGCGATTCTGAACGAGAACGGCGCGGTCTGGCCGGTGTAAATGCGCGGCGGTGCGCCGCGCAGCAGCCTCGCAGGCGGGTTCTCGGACCTGGCTCAGCCCCGGCGCGGCGTCTTGTCGGGCGGCAAACGCGGTGCCGGCGTCGATGTGCTGGCAGCCGCCGCCTGCGCGTCTTCGCCAATGGCCTGGCGTGTCAGCGCGGCCTGTGTATCGAGCCACGCGCAGAAAGCGACGATTTCCGGGCGTGATGCCGCGCGCGGGCCGGTGATCTGCCAATAGGACAGCGGCGAGTCGATGCGTTTGCCGGGCAGTACCTCGATCAGGTCGCCTCTGGCCAGTGCTTCGGCGATCAGCGGCATGCGCGCCAGCACCACGCCCTGGCCGGCAATGGCCGCCTGCACCATCTGGTAGGCATAGTCGAAATACAGCCAGCGTTTGGGCTGCAGGCGGGGCTCCTTGTGCCTGTCGAACCAGCGCTGCCAGGCCAGGATCACGAAATTGCGGTTGCGCACATCGCCGGCCTCGATCAGGGTGAAGCGGGCCAGGTCGGCAGCGCTTTGCAGCGTCTTGCCGCCCTTGAGCAGCCACGGACTGGCCACCGGGGCGAGTTGTTCACCGAACATGCGCACGCCGTGCGGCGCGACGCGCCCCGGGGTGGTGTAACGCAATGCGATGTCGGCGTCCGACATCTCCAGGTCGACGATGGTGTCGCTGGTGTCGATGCGGATGTCGATATCGGGATGCAGGTTCTGGAAGTCCTCCAGTCGCGGGATCAGCCACATCGAGGCGAACGAGGCCCAGGTCGTGATCGCCACATGTTTGCGCCCGGCGCTCTGACGGATGTTGCGCACCGTGTTGTCGAGCCGTTCCAGTGCCGGAACGACAGCACTGATCAGATCACTGCCGGCGCTGGTGAGTTCCACCGCACGGGTATGGCGCAGGAACAGCGCGACACCGATCTCTTCCTCCAGTGCCTGGATCTGCCGGCTGACCGCGCTCTGCGTCAATGCCATTTCTTCGGCGGCAGCGCGGAAGTTGAGATTGCGTGCGACGGCTTCGAAGGCCCGCATATGGCCGGCAGACAAGGGCCGGGTGCGTAGCCGGTATTCGGACTGCTGCATGGGGAATCCTGACCGGGGTCGTCTCCCCGATTGATGCGAATATGGAATGAATAGTGTAGCCCGATTTCATTGGACCGCAGGGGTCGCGCGCAGCATCATTACAGCCTGACAAATCACCTGGAGAAGCACATGTCTACACCATCTGCACTGCAATTGCCGGCCAGCGGGTCGGGCGTCGGCCTGGCCGCCTGCTGGACCCTGTCATCGGAACGGGCGGTCATGCTTGGCGCGCAGTCGGGCGGCTTCCTGCAGGTGGAACGCGGCACGGTCTGGGCCACGCTCGATGGCCCGCACCAGGGGCCGGCCAACGACTGGGGGGATCTGGTACTCAAGTCCGGCACCCGCATCCATGTCACCGCTGGCCAGCATGTGGTGCTCGAACGGTTTCAGCCAGCGGCCAACGAGGCAGCCTGCTTCAGCTGGGAGCCTGACTCGGTGGCGCCCGTTTTGCCGAAGCGGCGCGTGTCGGCCGTGCTGCAAAAGGCATGGGTGTTGCTGCGCCGTGGCGCAGCTGCATTGGGCCATTGGTTGGCGCCGGGGCCGGGCTGGCCCCATGACCTGGCCAGCGAATACGAAAGCGCCAAAGACCTGGTCTGGCGCGACCTGTATCACCTGCGGATCAACCAGCCTTGAAAGTGCTCAGCCGCCGGGCGGTTTTCCGGCGGACCGGCGCCGCTTCGGTGCCGGTTTTCTGGCGACCTTCAGGCGCTGGGCCGCCAGCGCGCTGCCCAGCGCCAGGCGCGCCCAGGGCGCCATGGCCAGTGAAGATTCCATGGCGTCCACCGGTGCGCTGTAATACCCCATGCTCATGTTCACCGGCTTGCCGTTCTTCTGCCCTGAATAGGTGAAGCGCTGGCATTGCAGGGCCTCGAACTGCGCCCTGCTGTAGGCGTCCGCCTTGAGCCAGAGTTTGTCGCCGTCGCCAAGGTCGGCAATGATCGCAAACGTCAGGCCATCCAGCGACAGGCCCCAGCCGCCGAACATGCGTTTGGCCAGGCACGGGCCGACACTCGACAAAAGCTCGCAGCAGTAATCGGCAAAGTCACGATTGGCAGCCATGGCGGCAGTTTACGACGGGCATGTGCCAGACACGTCCCGCGGTGCCGGCCAGCGGGCGAAAGTGTTTGTTTTTGTCGGCTCCGGAAAAAAACTTGCATTCGTATGCAAACTTTGTAGAATGCCAGCAGAACAGGTCGCTGATTCCGACCGCAATGCTGAAATTTCAGTTGCAACTACCGCGAAATGATCCATGACCAACGTTAGTGTCCTGCTGGCCAACAAGCGTACCGTCTTGTCTGCAATGCATACGATTGCAGAAGCCAACCCGGAATCGGTTGCGGCCGAGCTGGCAAAGATTTATCACCCGCAGGCCCAATGGCGCGGCTCCCACCCTTGGAATGAACTCCAGGGTGTCGAGGCCATCGCCAACACGGTCTGGCAGCCGCTGCTGCATTCCTTTCCCGATCTGGAGCGGCGCGACGATATCGTTATCGGCGGTGAATACGAAGGGCGGGACTATGTCGGGGCCGTAGGGCAACTCGTGGGCAGTTTCAAGCACGACTGGAACGGCATGCCCGCCACCGACCAGGTCATTTCGCTGCGTTATGGCGAATTCCACCAGTTGGTGGGCGGCAAGATCATCCAGAGCTCAGTTCTGGTGGATATTCTGGACTTCATTCGCCAGGCCGGCTTCTGGCCGCTGGCGCCCAGCCTGGGTCAGGAAGGAGCCTGGCACGGACCGCGCGACAAGGACGGGTTGGTTCTCACGGCTCAGCCCGCCGAAACATCCGCAGCCAGCCTGAAACTGACGATGGACATGCAGGCCTCGCTCGGCGCCTATGACGACACGGCGGGTGGCGGTCGCGAGGGTCTGCTGAACATGCCGCAGAAGCTGTTCTGGCATCCGAAATTCATGTGGTACGGGCCTAGCGGCATCGGGACCACCCGCGGCCTGGAAGGATTTGTCGACTTTCACCAGTTGCCGTTCCGCAAGGTCTTTCCGCGCAACCCGAGCGCGCCGCAGGCGCCAGGGCTGGGCAAACATGGCGGCAGTCACTATGTCCGCATTGGCGACGGCCGGTTTTCGGCGACCGGCGGCTGGCCGAGCCGCCACATGATGCACACCGGTGGCGGTTGGCTCGGCCTGGGTGCCAGCGGTCGCGCGATCACGATGCGGGTCATGGACTTCTACTGTGCGGACCAGGGCCTGATTCGTGAGAACTGGGTGCCGATCGACATCCTGCAGGTCTTGCTGCAACTCGATGTCGATGTACTGGCGCGGGTGCGCAGCAAGTTTGCCCGGCGCGGTTGATGGCACTCGGCAGGTTGCATTTGCCCATCATGCTGAATACGTATGCCAAGTCAGAAAATCAGGCCCATGTACGACGCCCAGCCATGACCGTCGCAGCCAGAAAGTTGTATTGACAAGGGTAAACACCAATTCTCATTCGTCCTTCGAAATTGATAATGCATACGTATGCAAGTTCAGGTGACGCCTCTTAGCTCCACTAAAGAAAGTCTGTCAACATGATTCGATACCTCAAAAAGGGCAAGGATGCCCAGGCCCGCGCCGATGATGACGTGCAGGTGCGCGCCACCGTCGAGGCCATCCTCAAGGATGTCCAGGCGCGCGGCGACGAGGCGGTACGCGACTACAGCCGCAAGTTCGACAGCTGGGATCCGGCCAGCTTCACGTTGACGCAGTCTGACATCGAGGCGGCGGTCAAGAAACTGTCGGCGCGCGAAGTCGAGGACATCCGCTTTGCCCAAAAGCAGATCCGCAACTTCGCCCAGGTCCAGCGCGACAGCATGAAGGATGTCGAGGTCGAGACCATGCCTGGCGTCATCCTGGGCCACAAGAATATTCCGGTCAATGCAGCGGGATGTTATGTCCCGGGTGGCAAGTACCCGATGATTGCTGCAGCCCACATGAGTGTGTTGACGGCCAAGGTCGCCGGCGTCAAACGCATCGTCTCCACGGCGCCGCCCTTTCAGGGGGCGCCGCACCCCGCCATCGTTGCGGCCATGCATTTCGCCGGTGCCGATCAGATCCTGGTGCTCGGTGGCGTGCAGGCGGTGGCAGCAATGGCGCTGGGCACGCAGACCGTGGGTGCGGTCGACATGCTTGTCGGTCCGGGCAATATGTTCGTCGCAGAAGCCAAGCGCCAGTTATACGGCAGGGTGGGCATCGATCTTTTTGCCGGCCCGACCGAAACGCTGGTGATTGCCGACGATACGGTCGATGGTGAGTTGTGCGCCGTCGACCTGCTCGGTCAGGCCGAACATGGCCCGACCTCTCCGGCCGTATTGCTGACCACCTCCGAGAAGCTGGCCAGGGACACCATGGCCGAGATCGAGCGGCAACTGAAGATACTGCCGACCGCCGGCATCGCGCGCAAGGCCTGGGACGTGTATGGCGAAGTCATCGTCTGCGACAGCGACGAGGAGATGCTGGCCAAGGCCGACGAGCTGGCCTCCGAACACGTGCAGGTGATGACCCGCGACCCGGACTATTTCCTGAAAAACATGACCAACTACGGCGCGCTGTTCCTGGGGCCACGCACCAACGTGAGCTTCGGCGACAAGGTCATCGGAACCAACCACACGCTGCCGACCAACAAGAACGCGCGTTACACCGGGGGGTTGTGGGTTGGCAAGTTTCTCAAGACCTGTACCTACCAGAAGGTCGTGACCGACCAGGCATCGGCACTGGTGGGCGAATATTGTTCGCGTCTGTGCCATATGGAGAACTTCGCCGGTCATGGCGAACAGGCCAACATCCGCGTGCGCCGTTACGGTGAGCGCGCCGACGTTCCCTGGTACCAGCCGGTTCCAGCGCAGGTCTGAAGCTTGCAGACGCGTCAATCCACATGACAAATCCAGCCACCCCACCGTCAGCGCCAAGGCGAGGTGCGCGTCCTGAGCAGGGAGCGCTGACGCGCGACAACGATCTGTCGAAGACCGCTGCAACGCAGCAGGTGATCGCGTCCATGGTCGATGGCCTGAACGACCACACCATCGACGGCATCGAGGCGTTTTTTGCCCCCGACTTCCGTTGGATGGGCAATGCCGGCTGCGGCACGAAGAACGGCGTGCGCGCTTTCCAGGACAACTGGCAACGCCCGTTCCAGGCCGCTTTCTCCGACAAGGTCTGCATCGACGAGGCGCGGCTTGCCCAGGGAGAGTGGATGGCAGCGTTCGGTCGCCAGGAAGCCACGCATTCGGGTGAATTCATGGGCATTGCACCCACCGGCAAACGCGTCGAGATCCGCTACATGGACTTCTGGAAGGTCAGGGACGGAAAGATCGTCGACAACTGGGTCAATGTCGATTTTGCGCACGTGATGCAGCAGCTCGGTAAAGATCCGTTTGAAGGTCATGGCTGGGAGGCGTTCGACCGAGGGGAGCGTGTACCACCGCGCCCTGCACCCAAGCCTTGATGCCGTCATGACGACCGCGACGCTGAAAACCCCTTCGATGCGCCTGGACGGCAGGACCGCGCTGGTCACAGGTGCCGGACGTGGCATCGGACTGGCGGCAGCCCATGCGCTGGCGCAGGCCGGCGCGCATGTGACGCTGGTCGCGCGCAGTGCGCAGGAGATCGGGGCTGCCTGCGCCGACATCCAGGCGGACGGTGGACGGGCGCTTGCCGGCACGCTGGACGTCACGGACTCCGCTGCGGTCACGGCCTTCGTGGCGCAGAGCGGCCCGTTCAATATTCTGGTCAACAACGCGGGCACCAACCGGCCGTCACTGATCACCGACATGTTGGACGCGGACTACGACGCGGTGATGGACCTCAACGTCAAGGCCACGATGTTCGTGACACGCGAGGTGACGCGTGGCTTGATTGCCGCTCGCCAACCCGGATCGATCATCACGATATCGAGCCAGATGGGCCATGTCGGTGGTCCGAAGCGTGCGCTGTATTGCGCCACCAAACACGCGGTTGAAGGCATGACCAGGGCGCTGGCCTGGGAGCTCGGCACCCACGGCATCCGCGCCAATACCCTGTGCCCGACCTTCATCGAAACGGCGATGACACAGAAGATGTTCTCTGACACGCAGTTCCGCGACTATGTCGAGTCACGCATCGCGCTGGGCCGCCTGGGCAAGCTCGAGGACATCATGGGCGCGGTGGTTTTTCTGGCCAGCGACGCAGCCGCCATGGTGACTGGGTCGGCCCTGATGGTCGACGGCGGCTGGACGGCGGCCTGAACGGCCAAGGAGACGTATATGGCTTCGGTTACCTCCTTTGACGTTGCCCGACTGGCCCAGGTGTCGCAGTCGGCCGTCAGTCGCGCCTTCACGCCAGGGGCCAGTGTGTCGGATGCAACCCGCGTCAAGATCGAGGATGCCGCGCGCAAGCTGGGATACCGCCCCAATGCGATTGCACGCACCTTGATCACGCGCCGCAGTCGCATCATCGGTGTCGTGATGTCTTACCTGGAGAACCAGTTCTACCCGGTAGTGCTGGAGAAACTCTCGCAACGCCTGCAGCGCGACGGTTATCACGTGTTGTTGTTCATTGCCGATACCCGTCAGACCGATGCGGTGCTGGCAGAGATCCTGCAGTACCAGGTCGACGGCATGGTGATGGCATCCACGTCGATGTCCAGTGCGCTGGCGCTGCGCTGCGAAGAAGCGGGTATCCCGGTCGTGTTGTTCAACCGCGTCAGCAGCGGCAGCGAAAACACCAGCTCGGTCACTACGGATAATTTCCAGGGCGGCATGCTGGTGGGCCAGTATCTGGCCCGAACCGGTCACCGCCGCGTGGCCTATATCGCCGGACTGGAGGACACCTCCACGAACCAGCAGCGCGAGCAGGGCCTGCGTGATGGCCTGGCGGAGTCGGGCCAGAGTGTTTTTGCGCGCGCCGTTGGCAACTACGATTTTGAAGACGCCAAGGCCGCCGCCCGCACGCTGTTCTCCGTCAAGGCCGCGCAACGCCCTGACGCGGTGTTCGTTGCCAATGACCACATGGCGATCGCGGTGATGGACACCTTGCGGATCGAACTGGGCCTGCGCATTCCGCAGGATGTCAGCGTGGTGGGTTTCGACAATGTCAAGCAATCGGAATGGGGCTCGTACCAGCTCAGTTCGGTGGTGCAGGACGCCGACGCCATGATCGAGGCCACGGTCGGTTTGCTGATGCAAGAACTCGATGGAGAGAACCAGAACCGGGCCGTCGTGTTGCCGACCCGCCTGGTGTTGCGCGCGTCCAGCGCGCCCAGACCGACATTGAAAGCCGCCAAATGAATCCTGTTTCTCCAGCGCCATCGGCGGCCATCATCCAGACCGCTGGCATGCGCGGTTTTGCCGCCGAATTCCGCGATCTCGACCAGTACATCCGGGTCATCACCGACCGGATCTGGGAAGGTGGCCGGATCGACGACATCCATCTGTACTACAGCGACCCCTGCATCGTCGACACACCGGCGGCTGTGAGCACTTCGGTACAGCAGGTCATCGACGGCACGCGCGCGACGCTGGTGATGTTTCCCGACCGGCGCCTGCTGGCCGAAGACATCATCCAGTCCGGCGACGACCGCGGCGGCTACCTGAGTTCGCACCGCATCATTTCGACGATGACGCATCGGGGTGACGGCAGCTTCGGCAAGGCGACGGGGCGGCGTATCCATGCGCGGACCATTGCCGACTGCGTCTGCAAGGACAACCGGATCATCCATGAGTGGCTGGTGCGCGACCAGGGCGCGATTGCACGGCAGATCGGCGTTGAGCCGCGCGAACTGGCACAGGTCTGGTTGAACCAGCGCGGCGGGTGGAACAAGCCGGTGGCGGGGCCGGCTCCCGCCGGCTACCAATCCCACATCGACCCGCGCGCTGCAGCGCAGTCCTATGCGCAGGCGATCGAAGGTGTTGCAGGTGGGCAAAAACTGGCAGTCAGCCTGTACGACGAAGCCGTGCATCACATCGGTCCGTGCGAAACCACGCGCTACGGGCATCTGGAAGTGGGCGCCTATTGGTTATCCCTGTTTGCGGCCTTGCAGGTCGAGCGTTTCGACGTCGAGCACCTGGTGTTGAACCAGGGCGCCGGACGGGCCGATCGGGTGGCGCTACGCTGGCGCGCGTTCACCCGGCATACCAATCACGGCACAGCCGATGGCCTGTACGGCCCGGCGAGCGGGCATGTGGTCGAAGTCATGGGCATCAACCATGTCGAACTGGTCGACGGGAAAGTGCTGCGCGAATGGGTGCTGATCGACGATGTGGCCATCTGGATGCAGGTTCTGACTGCACAGGCCTGAACGCCGCAACAAACCGAAAGATACACCATGGCCAGGATCCAACTCAAGAATATAGCCAAGGCCTGGGGCGCGGCTGTCGGCGTCAAACGCATGTCGCTGGACATCGCCGACGGCGAATTCCTGGTGCTGCTCGGTCCATCGGGTTGCGGCAAGACCACGACGATGCGCATGGTGGCCGGCCTGGAGGACCCGTCCGAGGGCGAGATATGGATCGGGGACCGATGCGTCAACACGCTAGAGCCCAAGGACCGCGACGTGGCGATGGTGTTCCAGAGTTATGGCCTGTACCCGAACATGACGGTGTACGAGAACATCAGCTTTCCGCTGCGTATCCGCGGCACACCGAAAGCCGATATACACCCTGCGGTGATGAAAGCCTCGGCCAAGGTCGAGCTTGACGACTTCCTGCAGCGCCGGCCCAAGGAGCTGTCCGGCGGGCAGCGCCAGCGCGTGGCGCTGGCGCGCGCCATCGTGCGTGAACCCAAGGTGTTCTTGATGGACGAGCCACTGTCCAACCTCGATGCCAAACTGCGCGTCAGCATGCGCGCCCATATCAAGCACCTGCACCACGAACTGGCCGTCACCACCGTCTATGTGACACACGACCAGGTCGAGGCAATGACGCTGGCCGATCGGGTGGTGGTGATGAGCAAGGCGGAGATCCAGCAGGTCGGAACACCCGAGCAGATCTACAACGACCCGAACAACCTGTTCGTGGCAGGTTTCATTGGTGCGCCGGCGATGAACCTGGTCAGCGGCGCGCTCACGGACGGCGTGTTCGAGGCCAAGGGCAAGACCTTCTCGGTGCGCGTCGGCGGCTTTGGCACATTGAGCCAGTCCAACGTGGTGCTGGGCATGCGCGCCGAAGACATGCAGGTCGTGGCCGACAGCGACCCGCAGGTTGCGGGCGACGTGTTTTCGTTCGAATTGCTCGGCG
>JAGPBF010000169.1 GCA_018063505.1 Rhodoferax sp. | reverse complement strand
CGTTGGCAGGACGCCAGTGGTGATCTTGTAGGCCTTGTCACTCTGTCACCACACTGGCCCGAAAGCGTGGCATACATCCGCGCGCTCACGGCAGCAGGGGTGCATGTTGCCCTGGGTCATACGACCGCGAGTGCCGAGCAGATCACCGCCGCAGTCGATGCGGGGGCGGTTTTGTCGACGCACCTTGGCAATGGCTCTCACAGCCACATCCATCGCCGGAACAACGCCTTGTGGCCGCAACTGTCCAACGATGGCCTGTGCGCCAGCTTCATTGCGGACGGTCACCATCTGTCGCCCCACTTGCTGCAGGTCATGCTGCGCGCCAAGGGGCTGTCGCGGTCGTTGATCGTGTCCGACGTCACGGCCATCGGCGGCATGGCGCCGGGCCACTACGACGCATCGGTTGGCGGCCCGGTGATCCTGGCCGCCAACGGTCATCTGACCATGAACGATGGCACCGGCCAGTTCCTTGCGGGTGCCGCGCTGCCCCTCATCGCGGGAGTCGCCACGCTGGTCCGGGAGTCCGGGCTACGGCTGCACGACGCACTCGACCTGGCCAGCGTGAACCCCGGTCGCTGGGTTGGCGGGCGCGGCCGGCTTGAACCCGGCGCACCGGCCGACCTGATCCGTTTCGAATGGGACGGCATGGCGCAGGTGCCACATGTGACCGACGTCTGGTTGCAAGGCGAACAGGTGTATCGGGCATGATTCCTGACACGCGCACTCTGAACTCGGACACCCTCGGCGCTGTCGCGGCGCTGGGGGTCCGGGTCCCTGGCTACCCGCGCAAGAGCCTGGTACCTGGCGTCGTGCACCTGGGGCTCGGCGCCTTTCACCGCGCGCACCAGGCCCTTGTGTTCGATACGTTGTTGCAGAACGGCCATGGCCAATGGGGCATACATGGCATTGCGATGCGCAGCAACATGCTGGCCGATGCATTGGCGCGGCAGGACGGCTTGTACGCAGTCCAGATCGCCAACCAGGCGAGCACACGCTGGCACGTGTGCGGCGCGGTGCTGCGAACCAGCGTTGCGGCCAGGGAGCGTACGCAGGTCATCGACGCGATCGGTGCAGCATCGACGCGCTGGGTGACCCTGACCGTCACGGAGAAGGGCTACACGGCCGAACTCGCAAACCTGCTGCTCGACGGCATGCAACTGCGCCAGAAAAAAGGCCTGCCGGGCCTGACGATCGCCTCCTGTGACAACCTCGCGCAAAACGGCACGCGGTTACGGGCACAGTGCCTGGATGCCGCAAAGTCCCGCGGCGACGCAGCGCTTGCGCAATGGCTTGCCGAGGATTGTCGATTCCCCAACAGTATGGTCGATCGCATCGTGCCGGCCGCCACGCCGGCGCGGCTGGCGTCCGCCGCCGATGCTCTGGGCTTGCGAGATGCCTGTGCGCTGGGCACCGAGGAGTTTTGGGAGTGGGCCATCGAGCGCCAGGCCGTAGACCCGCAAGATGCCGTGTTGCTGGCCAGCGCAGGGGTCAGGGTCGTCGACGATGTCGCGGTATTCGAACACGCCAAACTCGGCCTGCTGAACGGCAGCCACTCCGCCATCGCCTACTGCGGCGCGGTTGCCGGCCTGCCGGACGTTGCCGCCTGCATCGGTGAGCCAGGCTTTCGGTGCTTCGTGCATGACTTGATGGGACAGGAGATCGCGCCGCATGTCCGCCGGCCCGACTGGCAGGACTACCGGGACGCGCTGCTGCTGCGTTTCGCCAATCCCGAACTCCATCACAGCGTCCATCAAATCGCCAATGACGGCTCGCAAAAGATAAGCCAGCGCTGGGCGCCCTCCATCCTCGCCCAGCGCCAGGCTGGCGCCAGCGTCGAGCACCTGGCGCTCGCCGCGGCTGCCTGGTGCCGTTTCCTGCGCGGCGACGACGAGTACGGACAGACGTACGCGATCAACGATCCGATGGCGTCCCGGTTGCAGGAACTCTCCCGCCAGCATGGCACCGATACAGCCGCAACGACAGCCGCTCTGCTAGGCCTGCCGGAAATATGGGGCGATGCACTGGTAGCGGACGGTATCTGGCAGCAACGCGTGGCGCATTGGCTGGCCGATATCAACCGCAGCGGCGTGCGCGCCGCGATGGCTCACCTCCACAAAGCGGATACCGCATGAAGATCACCAATGCCCGCGTCATCGTCTGCAGCCCCGGCCGCAATTTCGTGACGCTCAAGATCGAGACCGATGAAGGACTGCACGGCATCGGCGACGCCACGCTCAACGGTCGGGAACTGGCCGTGGTCAGCTACCTGACCGACCACGTCATTCCCTGCCTGATCGGGCGCGACCCGCAGCAGATCGAGGACATCTGGCAATACCTGTACAAAGGCGCTTACTGGCGCCGCGGCCCGGTCACGATGGGTGCGATCGCGGCGGTCGATACGGCGCTGTGGGACATCAAGGCCAAGGCCGCCAACATGCCGCTGTACCAGTTGCTGGGCGGACGCAGCCGGTCCAGGGTGATGGTCTATGGCCACGCCAATGGAAGCGACATCGCCCACACTGTCGACGAGGTGCTGCGCTACAAGGAAATGGGCTACCAGGCGATTCGTGCACAAAGTGGCGTACCCGGCCTGGACAAGGTCTACGGCGTTGGCAAGGGCAGCAACTTCTACGAACCCGCCGACGCCGACCTGCCCAGCGAACATGACTGGAGCTCGGAGAAATACCTGCTGCATACGCCCCGGCTGTTCGAGGCCGTGCGCAGTGCCGTTGGGCCAGACATCCATCTGCTGCACGACGTACACCACCGCCTGACCCCGATCGAGGCCGCACGCCTGGGCAAATCCCTGGAGCCGTTCCATATGTTCTGGATCGAGGATGCAACGCCGGCGGAGAACCAGGATGCGTTTCGGCTCATTCGCCAGCACACGACGACACCGCTGGCGGTAGGCGAGATCTTCAACAGTCTGTGGGACTGCAAGGACTTGATCCAGAATCAGCTGATCGACTACATCCGCGCCACCGTCGTGCACGCGGGCGGCATCACCCATCTGCGCCGGATTGCCGATTTCGCCTCGCTATACCAGGTGCGGACCGGTTGCCACGGCGCGACCGACCTGTCGCCGGTTTGCATGGGTGCGGCGCTGCACTTCGACACGTGGGTTCCCAATTTCGGCGTGCAGGAATACATGCGGCACACGGACCTGAGCGACTCGGTGTTTCCCCACGACTACCATTTCGACAAGGGTTTCATGTTCGCCGGCGAGGCGCCGGGCCATGGTGTGGAGATCGACGAAGCGCTGGCCGCCCGTTACCCCTACCAGCGGGCCTATCTGCCGGTGAACCGGCTGGCCCATGACGGCACCCTGTGGAACTGGTAGCCCGCGCGCCTGAACCGGCCAGGCTGGCGCAGCGTTGAACAGTTCGTCAAGCAAGTAGCTGCTCGGCGAAAGTCTTGGGATCGGTATTGGCACCACAAACGATCAGACCCACGGTCTTGCCATCGAGTTGCGCGCGCAAGGGGAACATGAGCGCCGCGAGCGCTGCAGCACCAGCGGGCTCGACCGCCAGCTTGGCAACCCTGAAGGTCAGGCGCATCGCCTCGCGGATCTGGTCGTCGCTGACCAGCACCACGTCGTCGACAAAACGCCGGTTCAGCGCAAACGAATAGGGCTCGCAACGCGGCGCACCCAGCGAATCGGCGATCGTGCGCACCGCATCGATGGCCTGTGGCGAACCGGCCCGAAAGCTGCGCGCCATGCTGTCGGCACCTTCGGGCTCGACCGCGAAGACGGCGGTCTGCGCGCGCATCTGCTTGACCGCGCAGGCGACACCGGCACTCAGGCCGCCGCCGCCGACCGCCACGATGATGGCGTCGGGCAACTGGCCTGCAGCGGCGAGCTGGTCCATGAACTCCAGCCCGACGCTGGCCGTGCCCAGGGCCGTCTTCGGACCCTCGTAAGGATGCACGAACACCCGCCCTTCCTGCGCCTCGATCTCGCGCACCCGCTCGAACGCCTGGTGAACGTTGTCCACCAGTTCGACCTCGGCACCGAGTTCACGGCAGACCTGGATACGAAACGGATTGGCGCTTCTGGGCATCACCACCTTGGCACTGCTGCCCAGCACCTGGGCGCAATAGGCCAGCGAAATTGCATGGTTGCCGGCCGATACCCCGGTCACCCCCCGTGCCAGCGCATCGGCGTCGAGGTCCAGCATGACCGACATCGCGCCGCGTGGCTTGAAGCTGCCGGTGTGCTGGAACAGTTCTTCTTTCAGCCAGACACGGGTCGACATGCCGACCGCACGCTGCAGCGCCGGATCGTGCAACTGCCGCACCGGCGTGGTGAGGATGCGCCCGCCCAGCCGCGCCCGATTGGCACGGATCGCGGTTATGGAAGGAAAGTCAATCGCTGGTGTGTTCACAGTGGGGCCTTGTCGGTGGGGTGCGCCAATGGCACCGGATAATCCAGCCACCGAGCTTAGCGCACGGCACAACCCCGAAGGACACCATGCCAGCGAAGACACCATCGACCATCTCCTTTGGCCACGCCGGGCGCGTGGTCGTGATTACAGGCGCGGCGCAGGGGATAGGCGAAGCCTGCGCGCGCAGATTTGCCGGCGAGGGCGCCAAGGTCGTCATCGCCGATGTGGATGTGCAACGCGGCCAGGCGCTGGCTACCGAACTGGCGGCAGATTTTGTCGCCTGCGACGTCGGCGACAAGGCCCAGGTCGACGCCCTGGTGGTGCAGACCGTGCAGAAGCACCAGCGCATCGACGTGCTGGTCAACAACGCCGGCATCCTGCGCGGCGCAGACTTCCTGGACATCAGCGAAGCCGACTTCGACGCTGTGATGCGCGTCAACATCAAGGGCGCATTCCTGATGGGACAGGCTGTCGCCCGTGTGATGGTGGCCCAAGGCGGCGGAAATGTCGTCAACATGAGCTCGGTCAACGCCACGCTGACGATCCCCACCATCGCCAGCTACAACATCAGCAAGGGCGGCATCAACCAGCTCACGCGGGTCATGGCGCTGGCGCTGGCCGACAACGGCATCCGTGTCAACGCGGTGGCACCCGGAACGATAGCCACCGAGATGGCGGTCAAGGCGGTACTGGCCACCGAAGAGGCCCGTGTGCGGGTGATGAGCCGCACGCCGATGAAGCGCCTGGGTGAACCGTCGGAAATCGCCGACGTCGTGGCCTGGCTGGCCAGCGACGCAGCCAGTTATGTCACCGGGGAGATCGTGGTCGTCGACGGCGGTCGCATGACACTGAACTACACCGTGGCGGTTTGACCCGACGCGGCCCGCAGCCCATGATGCCAGCATCTCAGCGCGGTTGGTAACGCACCTCGCGTTTGCCGAGGAAGGCGGCGAAAGCCTCCTGCGCGTCGGGTGACAACGCCGCCTCGGCCATTGCCTGACTGGCGGCTGCGTAGGCCTGCTGCTGCGGCAGGTCGATCTGCTGGTAATACACCTGCTTGCCCAGTGCCTTCGAGCCAAAGCTGCCGCGCGTGGCACGCTGCAACAGCTCCAGCGTGGCGGCCTGCAGCTGCGCGGCCGGAACGACGCGGTTGATCAGGCCCCAGTCGGCGGCAGTCGCCGCGTCGATGGCGTCTCCGGTCATGGCCATCTCCAGCGCACGCTTGCGCCCGATGTTGCGCGCCACTGCCACCAAGGGCGTGTGGCAGAACATGCCGCCCTTGCCGCCCGGCATGGCAAACGACGCGGTATCGGCGGCGAGCGCCATGTCGCAGGTAGCCACGAGCTGACAACCGGCGGCCGTGGCCAACGCATGCACCCGTGCCACCACCGGTTGCGGCATTGCCTGCACCGTGTTCATCATCGTCGCGCAAATTTCGAACAACGCATGCAACTGCGCCGGGCTGGCACCGGCCATGTCGCCGAAGGAGTGGCCGGCGCTGAACACCGGGCCGTTGGCCGCCAGGATGACGCCCAGCGCCTGCCCTTTCGCGACCACCTGCAAGGCGTCGGTCAACTCCTGCATCAGGCAGGCCGTCAAGGCGTTGCGCTTTTCTGGCTGGTTCAGCGTGATGGTGGCAAAAGGTCCGTCGTATTCGAGCAGCAGATACTGGTAGGTCATCGTCATATTCTGGCAGAGCCGCAATGACCGGCCACGGCAAGGAAGCGGCCGAGCGGCCACAATCGCACGATGAACCGTTACATGCCTGTGCGGGCGCCAAGCAGCCTGCGCCGTCAGTTGCTGCTGCTCGGTGGCCTGGCTCCGGCGCTGGGACTGGCTGCGCCTGCCGCCGCGCCAGACCCCGTCGGCTCGGCCGACGATCGGCGCACGCCCGTTTTCCCGCGTGACCATGGCAGCCATCCACAGACACGCATCGAGTGGTGGTACATCACCGGCCACACCCGGATCGGCAGCGGCGCCACGCGCAAGGAGCTGGGTTTTCAGCTGACATTCTTCCGGGCCCGGGTCGAAGCGACGCAGCAGCTGGCATCGAAATTTGCCGCCCGCCAGTTGCTGTTCGCGCATGCCGCCCTGAGCGACGTGACAGGCAGCCAATTTCGGCACGACCAGCGCATCGCGCGCGAAGGCTTCGGCATCGCACAGGCATCGGAGCGGGACATGGACCTGCGACTGCGCAACTGGAGCCTGGTACGCCGCGACGACCGCTACCAGGCGCGTATCCTGGGGGGCGACTTCACGCTGGAACTCGATTTCTCTCCCACCACGGCGATCGTGCTGCAGGGCGAGCAGGGCTGGTCACGCAAGGGGCCGCAGCCGGCACAGGCCAGCCACTACTACAGCCATCCGCAACTGGCGTTCGACGGGTTTATCGGAATTTCCGGCCAACGCATGCCGGTCTCCGGCACAGGCGCCCGTGGCGTCGACAGCAGCCGCTTCACACCGGTGGATGGCGCCGCCTGGCTGGACCATGAATGGAGCGACAGCCTGCTCGGTGCGGACGCGGTGGGATGGGACTGGATCGGTATCAACCTGTTTGATGGCAGCGCATTGACGGCTTTCCGGATCCGCGACAAGGCTGGCAACAACGTGTGGGACGGCGGCTCGTTCCGCCATCCCAAACTCAACGACGGCATCAAGCCCTATGTATTCAGCCGCGGCGAAGCGGTGTTTCAGCCGGTACGTGGCTGGAAAAGCCCGCGCACCCAGGCCAATTACCCGGTCGAATGGCTGGTACGCACACCGGCCGAGCATTACGTGCTGCGCGCCTTGCTCGACGACCAGGAGCTCGACAGCCGCAACTCCACCGGCGCCGTGTATTGGGAAGGTCTATGCGACCTGTTCGACAGCCAGCGCCAGCGCGTGGGACGCGGTTACCTGGAGATGACCGGTTACGCCAGGCCACTGGTGCTGTAGCGCAACGACCGGCCCCGGCAAGCCGGCACCGTCATGACCGACAATGGGGCCTGCGCGCGCAACGGCGCTGCCCCCTCCCGCCTGTACGTGACGATTCTTCAAGCCCGCTCCAATATCCTCCATCCTGCATGACGACTGAACGCGCCAAGGCGCCCTCCCCGCGATCGCTGTCGGGCCTGGGCCCGTTTCTCCGCCCGTACCGCGGCCGCATCTCGCTGGCCGCGCTGTTCCTGGTCATGGCGGCCGTGACCACGCTGGTGTTTCCAATTGCCTTGCGCAGCCTGATCGACGGCGGGCTGATGGGCGGTGCCGCCGCAGCAGCGGCCACGGCTGGCGACAGTGGCAGCCGGGTGATGGCCTTGCGCGAACATTTCGTCGATCTTTTCGCGGTCGCGGTGGCACTCGGCCTGTTCTCGGCCGGCCGTTTCTACATGGTCAGCTGGCTGGGCGAGCGCGTCACGGCCGACCTGCGCAATGCGGTGTATGCCCATGTACTGCGCCAGAGCCCTGAATTCTTCGAGACCACCCAGACCGGCGAGGTCCTCAGCCGCTTGACGGTCGACACCACGCTGGTGCAGACCGTCGTGGGTTCGTCGCTGAGCATGGGGCTGCGCAACACCGTGATGGGCATCGGCGCGCTGGCCATGCTGATCTGGACCAATCCTTACGTGATGGTGCAGGTGCTCGGCATGCTGGTGCTGATCATCGTGCCCAGCGTGTGGTATGGCCGGCGCGTGCGCAAGCTCTCACGCGCCAGCCAGGACCGGGTGGCAGATTCCAGCGCGATTGCCGCCGAGGTGCTCAACGCCATTCCGGTGGTGCAGAGCTACGTGGCCGAAGACCGCGAAGCACGGCGCTTCGACGACTCGACCGAAAACGCGTTCAAAGTCGCGGTGCGCCGTTCACGCGCACGTTCGGTGCTGGTGGCCTTCATCATCATCGCCACGTCCGCTGCGTTGTTGTGGGGTCTGTACCAGGGCACACAGGCCGTGATGGCCGGGCGCATCACGGCCGGGCATCTGGGCCAGACCGTGGTCTACGTCATCATTCTGGCCAGCGCGTTCGCGGTGCTGGGCGAGGTCTATGGCGACTTGCTGCGCGCGGCCGGCGCTACCGAGCGGCTGATGGAACTGCTGGACACCCATTCGCCGATCCGTTCACCGGCCCAGCCACGCTCGGTACAGAACCAGTCCGCCGGCAGCGGCGTGGTGTTCGAGCATGTCCAGTTCCATTACCCGTCCAGGCCAGACCATCCCGCCCTGAGCAACTTCTCGCTGGCGGTGGCGCCGGGCGAAACCGTGGCCCTGGTAGGCCCGAGCGGTGCCGGCAAGAGCACCGTGTTCCAGTTGCTGCTGCGTTTCTACGACCCGCAATCAGGGTCGGTGACGCTCAATGGCGTGCCCACCCGCGACCTCGCGCTGGAGGATCTGCGCCAGCGCATCGGCATCGTGCCGCAGGACGCAGTGATCTTCTCGGCCAACGCGCTGGAGAACATCCGTTACGGCAAACCCGGCGCCAGCGACGCCGAGGTCAAGGCCGCCGCGCGCGCGGCCTTCGCCGACGAATTCATCGGCCGCCTGCCCGAGGGTTATGACACTTTCCTGGGCGAACGCGGCGTGCGCCTGAGCGGTGGCCAGCGCCAGCGCATCGCGATCGCACGCGCGATGCTCAAGAACCCGCCACTGCTGCTGCTCGACGAAGCCACCAGTGCGCTGGACGCCGAAAGCGAACGCATGGTCCAGGCCGCGCTGGAGTCCGCGATGCAGGGCCGCACCACGCTGGTCATCGCACACCGGCTGGCGACGGTTCAAAAAGCGAACCGCATCATCGTGCTCGACCAGGCCCGTGTCGTCGAACAGGGAACACACGCCGAACTGGTGGCCAAGGGCGGCGTGTACGCGCGGTTGGCGGAGTTGCAGTTCGTGGCTTGAAAGGCTTGCCGGCATCGGCCGACGGGTGACGCTACCGGCCGCCCGTTGACGGACATTGGCGTATTGCTGACAGGCTACTGCAGCGGCCCCTTGAGCAGATCCGGCAACGCCAGTTGCATGACTTCGATGCCCTCGTCGGCCAGGGCCTCGGTCTCGGACCTGGAAGC
>JAGPBF010000360.1 GCA_018063505.1 Rhodoferax sp. | reverse complement strand
CCCTGGGACGAGGCCGCATCGATCGCCGAAGCAATCACCAGCGGATCGGCCAGCCCGCGGCGCATCAATACACCGGCAGCAACCAGGCGCGCCAGCGGATCCTGAATGGCGGCGACTGCGGCACCACCGGCGCCAGGCTGCGCCAGCGCACGATGCTGCTGCGGCAACAGCGCCGCGTCGGCCGCGCTCGCCTGCCCTGCCAGGTAACGCGCGTAGGCGGCTTCGGCCGGAGCCGCATCCTGCGCCAGCGCGTCATATCCGGCGCAGGGCTCTAGCACCAGGCTGGCCACCCGGGTCGCACAACGCACCAGTTCGAGCCGGGCCAGCAGATCCGCACGCCCGGTGGCGGCAACCTCGGCCCGCGCGCGGGCAAATTCGGCCGCTTCGATGGCGCCCTTGCCAGCCAGATAGGCCTCCTGTGCGCGTTCGATCGCACCCTGGGCATTGAGCTTCCATTCGGGCGGTGGCGGGCCACTGGCGCAGGCCACCAGCGCGGCGGCGATCAGCATCGGCAGGCGATGCAACAGCTTGGTCATCATCATGGCAGCTTGATCTGGGCGTCGCGGGCAAACGGCCATTTGCGGTTGACCTCGTTGACCAGGTGTTCGACCTTGCGCAGGCTGGCCTCGACCTCGGCGCGCAAGGCACCCAGGTCGGTGGTGGCCTCGCGGGTGTTGGCGCCGATCGCCTGTGCCTCGACCAACACCGCATCGACCTTCTTCAGGCTGTTGCGGGTCTCGGCCAGCAGGCCGTTGAGTTGCACCACGGTCGCGCGGGTCTCGGGCATCAGGCCGTTGCTGCCGAACACCTGCTCATCGGCATGGGCGATGATGCCGTCGGTACGCGCCGCGATGCCATCGGCCTTGAGCACCAGGGTATCGAGCCGCGCCAGCAAGGCATTGCTGCGCTCCAGTGTCTGCGACAGGCGCCGGGCGTCCGCATCGTTGCCCAGCAACACGCCGATCGCGCCACGGGGGCCGTTGAGTTTTTCGGCGGTCAGCTGCAGATTGGCCAGGCTGCGGTTCAGCGGCGCATCCGATCCGGTCAGCGCTCCCAGGTTGTTGACCAGTTCCCGCACGCTGGCAATCATGCGCGGAATCTCCGCCGCCGCGTCACCGCGCAGAACCTTGCGCTCGGCACCATCGGGCAGCGGCGGATCGGTGAGCACGCCGGTGAAGGCGCGGATCTTGGTGCCACCGACAAGGCCGCTTTCGATCGTGAAAACACTCGATTCGCGCAACCAGTGCGCGTCTTTTTGAGGCACGTTGACGATGATGCGGGCATTGCCCTCGGACGAAAGCTCGATGCGACCGACGCGGCCGATCGCAAAACCCGAGAAGGTCATGTTCATGCCCACCGAAATGCCTTCGGAGTCGTCGGCAATCAGCACCACTTCCTGGGTTCGTTCGAACGCACCGCGCGCATACATCAGGTAGGCGATGGCGCCGGCAACCAGCACCACCATGACCAGCAGCAACAGCCGGGCCTTGAGCTCCAGGTGGGGTATCGGCGGCGGGGTTTCGGATGGCTGGCTCATGGATTGAAATGATTCAATAGTAGTTGCCAACCAGTGACAGCACCTCGATCAGCAGGATCAGCGCGAACAGGCGTCCGAGTTGGTTGATCTCGTCGCGCCGCTGCAAGGCGGCACCGTCATGGCGTGGATCGGGCGCCAGCGGCAGGATGGCCACCACCAGGCTGAAGAAGAACGCCTTCATGCACAGGATGACGGTGGCCGCCGGATTGAACACCTGCCCGACATCCCGCGTATAAGCTGCCAACCCCCAGCTGGTGAATCCGTACAGCGTCACATAGGTCATGACCAGCGCCATGACGGCGCTCAGCGCCGCCAGCAGCACGACCGCGAACACACCACCAAGCACCCGCGGCAGCAACACGTCACGCGCCGGGTCGCCGCCGGCCTGCCACAAGGCCTGCAATTGCCCCCGCTCACGCAGTTCGGCCACCGCCTCGCCGGCCGGCATCGTGAAGCGCAATGCCACGTACAGGGCCACCAGCAGCGGCAGCAGCTCCAGCACCAGCGTGCGCACCAGCACGTCCAGCGCATATTGCGACAGGCCATAGGACTGCGCGGTCGCCACGACGATGCGGATGATCACCAGGCTCAGCACGGCCGACATCGCGGTGAATCCCGGCAGCAACGGCATGCTGGCCGCATGCAGCTGGTAATAAAGCGCCTGGTGCTGGCTGCGCCGGTAACTCGATGGCGACAACATCAGCACCAGCATCTGCGCGCCGAACTGCGCCACCGTCCACCAGCCCTTGAGCCAGCGCAAAGGCGTGCGCGTGAACATGGCCGGCGTCATCTGCCGCAGCTGTTCGGCGCCCGCGCTGGCAACGGCGCCGGCGGTCGCACCGGCCCGCCCGAAACGCGCCAGCACCGGATCCGCCGCAGCCGGCACCTTGTCGTCGGGCGTCACACTCCCTCCCTGCGGCGTCGACCGCGGCGGAACCGGCGCAGGACCTGACAGGCTCATGAAAAGGAGTCCGCCAGTTGCTGCGCCGTTTGCGTACGCACGCCGTGTGCACGCAGCTGCTGCAGGAAATCGGTGGCTGCGTCCGCGAAGCCGGTGACCGGGCTCATGCAATCGGTCAGGAAGACCGTGTTTCGCAGACGTGTCGCGTCCATGCCGGCGAGCATGTCCTGGCCCGACGCCGCCACGCAATGGCTCAGCGCCTCGCCGGCCACCACCAGCAGCGCATCG
>JAGPBF010000359.1 GCA_018063505.1 Rhodoferax sp. | reverse complement strand
TATACAAGATCAAGCTGCTGCGCAGCGGCGGCGCGCTGATGAAACTCAAGGTGGATGCGCGCGATGGAAGCATCATTGGCAAAAAGGCCGCGGGCGGGCATGAGCGCGAACGGGAACAGCAAAGAAATCGACGCGGCGGAGAAGACCACTGATGCGCATCCTGATTGTTGAAGACGAACCAACCCTGCAGGCACAGCTGGCCGACGGTCTGGGGGCGGCGGGCTACGCGGTGGATGCTGCCGGAAACGGGGTGGACGCCCACTACCTGGGCGACACGGAGCCTTACGACGCGGTGATTCTCGATCTTGGGCTGCCGCAGATGGACGGCATCACCGTCCTGAAGAAATGGCGCAGCGCCGGTCGCACGATGCCGGTGCTGATCCTCACGGCGCGCGATGGCTGGCACGAGAAGGTCGCCGGCATCGACGCCGGCGCCGACGATTACCTGACCAAGCCCTTCCACATGGAAGAACTGCTGGCCCGCCTACGCGCGCTGATCCGCCGTGCCGGCGGCCATGCCAGCGCTGAATTGATCTGCGGGCCGCTGACCCTGGATACCCGCAATAACCGCGCCACGGTCGATGGCCAGGCGCTGACGCTGACCAGCCACGAATACCGGGTGCTCGCCTACCTGATGCACCACCGCGACGAAGTTGTTTCGCGCAGCGATCTGGTCGAGCACATCTACGCCCAGGACTTCGATCGCGACTCGAACACGGTCGAGGTCTTCATTGCCCGCCTGCGCAAGAAACTGCCGCCAGGGCTGATCGAGACCGTGCGTGGCCTGGGTTATCGTCTCAGCGCGCCGCAATGACGGCTGCAGCGACCAGGGATGGCGCATCTGCCTTGCCGCGAGGCTCGCTGCGCTTGCGCCTGCTGTCCGGCACCCTGGTCTGGATCGCCGCATCGATCGTCGTTGCCGGCTGGGGCTTGAGCAACCTCTTCCACCGGCATGTGGAAGCCCAGTTTTACGCCGAACTGCAAACGCAGCTCGACCAGCTGACCGCCAATCTCACGCTGGATGCACGCGGACTCCCGGTGCTCGCGCTGCCCCTGAGCGACCCGCGCCTGAGCCGCCCCTATTCCGGCTGCTACTGGCAGATCGACCGCATCGATAAGGACAATGATGAAAACAATCGCGGCGCAGCCGCAGGCGTCGGGCTGCTGCGCTCGCGTTCGATGTGGGATCATGTACTCACCGTGCCGGCGGATACGCCGGCCGACGGCGAACTCCACCGGCACCGCGTCACCGGCCCGGAAGGCGGCGTGCTTGGCGTGATCGAACGCAGCGTGCGCATCGACGACACCCCCGATGGCAAGCCACGCACCTTTCGCCTGATCGCCGCCGCCGACGAGCGCCAGATGTCCGAACCGGTCTCGCGCTTCAGTGGCGCACTGTGGCTGGCGCTTGGTGCCCTCGGGGCCGGCCTTGTCATTGCCGCCATGGTCCAGGTTCTTGTCGGACTGGCGCCGCTGCAAAAGCTGCGCGCTGCGCTGGGCAAGGTGCGCAGCGGCGAAATGCAGCGGCTGGATGGCGAATTTCCGGCGGAAATCATGCCCCTGGTTGCCGAATTCAATACCGTCCTGGCGCAGAACGCCGAAGTCGTCGAGCGCGCCCGCACGCAGGCAGGCAACCTCGCGCATGCGTTGAAAACACCACTCTCCGTGCTGTTCAACGCCGCCCAGAGCCCGGACACCAAAGACAGGGAACTCTCCGGCCTGGTGATGGATCAGGTCGGCATCGCCAGAAGGCAGGTGGACTACCACCTGGCCCGGGCGCAGGCGGCGGCAAGCGCCCGTATCCCCGGTACCCGCACGCCGGTATCGCCGATCATCGAGGGGCTGGCGCGGACCATGCGGCGTATCCATGCCGATCGACAGCTGGTGTTGACCGCAATGCCAGCGTCGACGTCGCTGAGTTTTCGCGGCGAAGCGCAGGATTTGCAGGAAATGCTGGGCAATTTGCTCGATAACGCCTGTAAATGGGCTTCGCATCGGGTCGAAATCAGCACCTGCAGCGAGGACGATCAGCTACGCATCGTCGTTGACGACGATGGCGCCGGCTTGGCCGTCAAACAGCGCAATGCCGTCATCCGTCGGGGTGCTCGCGCCGACGAGCAAGTACCGGGATCAGGTCTCGGGCTGGCAATTGTCGATGATCTGGTACGCCTGTATGGCGGCCAGATCGTGCTCGCTGATTCGCCGCTCGGCGGCTTGCGCTCGGTCCTTGTTCTCCCGCTCGCTCGATAGTTCGGCGGCTGCCTGCGCGTGCCGTGGTTGTTAGCCTGCAGTTGATCCGGAGCGGCGTAGGCTGGCGAAAAACACGCAGCGAAGATATCGCACAGTCGATCTGCTCCTTTTACCTCGTCCCGGAGGATGGACAGGCGCTGCCGGCGTTCAAGCCCGGCCGGTTCCTCACTTCCTGTTCTGAGGTTGGTCATGAACCGAATCCTCAAGGCCATCCTCGCCGTTTACCTGATCGCCATTGCCACGGTGGTTTTCGTCTATCCGCATCTGATGGTTGGACCGGGAAGACTGAGTGCGAGCTGCCACAAATGTTGCGGGCGCAGGCCGGCGTGCCACGACTGGCCATAACCATGCAATGCACTGTGACCCCGGTCATGCTCGGTCATTGCTGATCCCGGTCACGCACGGGTCACGTGCTGGCCCACGGTAGGCATGCCGACGGTGGCTACGATTGAGACCTTGCTATTTCGTTGCTGCCTTGCATAATGAATAGAGC
>JAGPBF010000168.1 GCA_018063505.1 Rhodoferax sp. | reverse complement strand
ACAGCCGTCACGTCGCTGCCATTGCAAGCGAATCGAGCGCCGAGTTCACCAAGGCTCTGGAAGCCAAGGCTGCAGAAGCCCAGGCTGGTTTCGCTGCCCTGACGGAAAACATGGCCAAGAACGCACCGGCCGGCAGCGAAGCAGCTGTGGCTTTCTTCAAGACCACCATGGCCGCCAGCCAGAACGCCATCGAATCCGCCAAGACCTCGGCCAAGACGGCTGCTGACGCAATGCAAGCCAACATGACCGCGGTCAGCGAGCGCGCCATCAAGGTTGCTGCCAACGTCGGCAAGAAGGCCTGATTTCGGCGGACCTTCGGGTCCGCTGAATCTGCCAGCAAAGCGGCACCTGCGGGTGCCGTTTTTTTTTGTACGCAAGCCCGCCATTGGCGCAGATCAGACCTCGTGCTGCGGCCGTCCGGCCTGGGGCCAGTCGATGTGGAAGAATTTGCCGCGCGGCTGGTCGACACGCTCGTAGGTGTGCGCACCGAAGTAGTCGCGCTGGGCCTGCAACAGGTTTTGCGGAAGCACTGCACTGCGGTAGGAATCAAAGTACGCCAGCGCCGAACCAAGCGTGGGGACCGGCACGCCATGGGTCACCGCAACGCCGATCACCTTGCGCCAGTGGGCCTGTGCCTGCTGCACACTGGCGCTGAAATACGGGTCGAGCAGCAGATTGCGCAGCTGGGGATTGGCCGTGAAGGCTTCGGTGATGCGCTGCAGAAAACCAGCCCGGATGATGCAACCGCCGCGAAAAATCTGCGCGATCTCACCAAGGTTCAGGCTCCAACCGTACTTTTTCTGCGCCGCATCCATCAGCTGGAAACCCTGCGCATAGGAACATATCTTGGAGCAGTACAACGCGTCGCGCACCGCATCGATCAGCGCCTGCGGGTCACCGGCATACCGCTCCACTGCGGGGCCTTGCAAAATCTCCGATGCGGCGACCCGCTCGGCCTTGGCGGCCGACATGTAGCGCGCAAAAACGGCCTCACTGATGGTGGGCGCCGGGACGCCGGAATCGAGCGCCGAGACGGACGTCCACAAACCCGTTCCCTTGTTGCCGGCAGTGTCGAGCACGATGTCGACGAACGCCTTGCCGGTCACCGGGTCATTCTGCTGCAGCACCTCTGCCGAGATCTCGATCAGGAATGAGTTCAGGCTGCCCTTGTTCCAGTCGCTGAAGATGGCGCCGATCTCGGCTGCTGGCAAACCCAGCACATTGCGCAGGACGTCGTAGCTCTCGCAGATCATCTGCATGTCGCCGTACTCGATGCCGTTGTGCACCATCTTCACATAGTGACCTGCGCCGTTTTCCCCGATGTAGGCGGTGCAGGGCACGCCACCTGTGATCGGCTTGCCGGGCATGGCACCCTTGAGTTCGACGCCGGTTGCGGGATCCACCTTGGCCGCAATCGCCTTCCAGATCGGCTCGATCTCCTGCCACGAGGAAAACTCGCCACCGGGCATCAGTGCCGGACCGAAACGCGCACCCTCCTCGCCGCCCGAAACGCCGGAGCCGACGAAACGCAGTCCCCGCGCCTTGAGTGCCTTCTCGCGCCGAATGGTGTCGAGCCAATGGGCGTTGCCGCCGTCGATGATGATGTCGCCAGGCTCGAACACCTGCACCAGATCGTCGATGACAGCATCGGTTGCCGCCCCGGCCTGGACCAGCAAGACGGCCTTGCGCGGGCGCTTGAGCGACGCCGCAAACGCCTGCAGGCTCGGACACCCGGTAATCCTGCCCGGGGTGCCCGGATTGGCAGCGACGAAATCCGTTGTTTTCGCCGTCGACCGGTTGTAGACCGAGATCGCAAAACCATGGTCCGCGATATTGAGCGCTAGATTCTGGCCCATGACGGCAAGGCCGATCAGGCCGATATCGGAGAGTGGCATCGTGGAGGTCCCGATTGGAAAACCGGCCTATTGTGCACTTTGAATGCCGGCGCCGCGATTAGCAACGCTTAGCCAATTTTTAGGAACGTCAAAGGACCTGGCGCGACAAGAGGGCGATATTGCGGACATCGTCTCGGTCAACACGAGACCATTGCAAAGGAGATCAAGATGTCCCCGAATTCTCAACCTGCCCCTTGTGCCCTTCGCCCGATATTGCGCAATGGCGCGCTTGCCTCGCCAGCCCACAACGGCGCAGCAGCGAACCTTGGCTGGTTTCCCCTGGAGGTGTCGGATTTCCCGGCCGAATTGCCGGCTGCTGCGGGCGACTCTGTGGTTCAACGGCTTCGTCCGCGGGGAATCAGCCCATCAACCCCGCCCGCGGCATCGGTCTTGCCGGAGTTGGCCGCAGTGGAGGTCAATCCACCGCAGCGTGTCCTGTTGACCCACGTGTTTACCGACATCGTTGCTTCGACCGAGACCGTCGAGCGAATCGGAGACCGCGCATGGTGCCACCTGCTTCTGCAACATAACAGCCTGGTGCGGGAACATGTGAAAACCCACCGGGGCCGGGAGATCGATGCCGCGGGCGACGGGTTCTACCTGGTTTTCGGATGCCCGAGTCGGGCGGTCACGTTTGCATTGGCGGTGCGCACTGCTTTGACCGGTATCGGTATAAAGATCCGAATCGGCATTCATTCAGGGGAGTGTGAAGTGGCCAGTGGTCGGATTGTCGGCGTTTCCGTGCACACCGCGGCGCGCATAACCGATGCCGCTGCTGCCGGGGAAATCCTGGTGTCCAATACCGTCAGAGAACTGGTTGCGGGCTCCGAGTATCGCTTCGGCAAAAAGGATGTGCAGGTTCTCAAGGGCTTGTCCGAGAACAGGCAACTGTTCGCGCTCGCATGAAATTGCCGCCCACCCGACGATCGTCGCCATAGGAGCAAGGCCTCCCGACCTTGGCATGCGGTACTCAGGAAGTGCCAAGCGCACGCTTGTGCTTCGCTGCACGCACGAGTAAGCTGCTGCGATTGGCAATCGATCAAGATTGGAGAGTGCCATGGACTTGAATACGCTGGCAACAGGGATTCTTGGGCGCAACACCGGTCACAAGGATGACGGACAAATCAGCCATGGCCTGAACCTGGTGCTCAAGCTGAAGGATCCTTCCCAGATGCCGTTGCTGCTGATCGGCATCGCCCAGATCCAGCGCAAGATCAATGCGGGCCTGGGTGAACTGAACTTCGTGCACTTTGCGCGTTTTCTGCCCACCCACGACAACTCGGCACTACAGGTCATCACGGAGTTTGACGGCCCCCTGGCACCATACGTACTCGACTTCGCCATCGAGATCGGCGATGTATTCGACATGCTGCTTGGCTTTACCGAAGGCACCGAGCACATCGTACCCGTCGCCGAGCATCCGGCCGAGTTTCTGGCCTTTGTCATTGCGCACAACACGGTGACTGTGGCGCCCGGCTTCAGCTTCCCGGATTGGCCGCTATACGCCGCCTACCCGGAGCGGACCGTGCTCGACATCATCGGCGCGCGCGACGATTTGCCGACTCCGAAAGCCGATCGTTGGGCGACCCCGGTCGAGCTGGATGATGTCCAGGGCAACATCTTGCGGGGCTACCGCGCGCAGCATGCCACCCATTTCCTGCTCGGTGTGATCGATGCAGCCAGGGCCCGCGCCTGGCTGGCCGACAAGGCGACTTCCGATGCGGGTTCGCCGGGCGAAGTGCTGAAATTGATGTCCTCCAAGATCTGGGGCATCGGGACCAAGCCGGAACTGATGGTGAACGTCGGCCTCACGTACGCCGGCATGGTGGCGCTCGAGATCCGCGACAGCTGGAGGGCCCTGTTCCCCGAAGCGTTCAAACAGGGCCCGGTGGAACGCGCCAGCGACAACTTCGATGTCGGCGAGAATGCGCCCGAGAACTGGTGGCTGGGCGGACCCGGCGAGGAAAAGGGTATTCATGTGGTGGTCTCGCTGTACTACAAGTCCGGCCCCGAGGCCAACTTCGACGCTGCCGCCAAGGCCCTTGTCGGCTCGCTGGCCGGTGGTGGCCTGGACCTGCTCTCCCGGCACGATGCCGCCTATCACAATGGAAAGAGCTGGTTCGGTTATGCCGACGGAATCGCCAATCCGCGCATTGCCGTCGCATGCCCCGTGCCGGGTGCAAAAGTGGATCTCCAGCCTGCGGCCAGCGCAGGTGAATTCGTCCTCGGCGCAGCCTACAGGAACATCTACGGCGGCCCTTCGCTGGGCACACTGCCCGCGGCGCTGGCCACCAACGGCAGCTTCTGCGCCATTCGCGTGCTGGCGCAGGATACCGGCAGTTTTCAGGATTTCCTGATTGCCGAGGCGGCGCGCCTGAACGTGCGCCCCGACTGGTTGGCGGCGAAACTGATGGGACGCTGGTACGACGGTGCACCCTTGAGCCTGCATCCCGACATCGCGCCGGCGGACCCCCACGAGCACAAGCGCAACGACTTCGACTACGGACCTTCCTACGAATACCCTGATACCGCGATGGACCACGGGGGCCAGCGTTGCCCGGTGGGCGCGCACATACGCCGCAGCAACCCGCGCACCTCGCGCGTGGCCGGCGCCCGCTACACCCGACGGTTGATGCGCCGCGGCATGCACTATGTGAAAGAGATCACGGATACGCAAGGCACGCACGAGGAATTGGGATTGTTCGGCATGTTCATCTGCGCCGATCTCGAGCGGCAATTCGAGTTCATCCAGCGCCAATGGATCAACGGCGACCGCTTCACCGCAGGGCTGAGCGGCGCGCGCGACCCGATCATCGGCACGCCGCTGGGAGAGAACGACGCATTCGAGATACCCGTGCCGAACGGGCCGTCCCTCAAAGTCAAGCTGCCGCAGTTCGTGCGCACGCGAGGCAGCCTGTACCTGTTCATGCCGGGGCTGCGGGCTTTGCGCGACCTGGAAACATTCGCCACGTCGGATCCCCCGGCGCCGGCTCTGGTGCTTGCGGCGGCCGCGGTGGCGCCACGCGAAGCCAGTTTGTCCGCCAGGGAACGGGAAGCACCGGCCCGCAAGAGCATTGCGCTGACGCGGGCCGATTTCCTCAAGATCGCAATCGCCAGCACCGGCATCCGGATCGACGGGCAAGCAAGCCCGCGCTCGAGCCGCAGCGCAAGCGCCAGCGCGACACGTTCGCTGGCCTTCGATACGCGGCGGCGCGATTTCCAGATGAATCCGTATCCGGTTTTCGCCGAATTCAGGAAACACGAGCGGGTGCACTATTCGGCACTCTACGACGGTTGGTTCGTGTTCGGCTACGACAATGTCGTGCGCGTTTGCACGGAGGACGCGAATTTCAGCGCTGCGAAGCTGGACGACACGGACCCGCGTGGCCTGTTCACGCTGGATGAGCCGGAACACGGCGCGGTGCGGCTCAGCGTGGCCAGTGCATGGCGCAAGGCGGCAATTGACACGAAAGCGCTCGTCGAAAACGCGATCAACGACGCGCTTGCGGCAATTGGTTCGCGATGCGCGTTCGACCTCGTGGACGACTTCGCCAGGCCCGTGCCGCGCGACGTGTACTTCGACATCCTCGGTGGCCGGGGCATCGATCCGGCGCAGCGCAAGGTGCTTGACGCGCTGGCACGCAGAATCATGAAGCACCACGACCACACGCTGGACGAGCTGCAGCGTCTGGTCGAACTTCAGACGGCGCAGGAACTCGGTGAACAACTGTTGCAGATGCTGACCGACGCGGCTGATCCTTCTTCGACCTATAAAGGCAGCTTCCTGGCGCATCTGGTGAAAGAAGTGGATGGGTTTGGCGGCTCCATGGATCTCATGACGGCGGTTGTGACACTCATCAACCTTACCGTCGCAGGCTATCTGTCGGTCGAGTTTCTGTTGGCCACCGGTATCCGCCGCCTGCTGCTCGATGACCACGCAGGCTGGGACTTTGTGAAGGCGAACCCCGACCGATTGCCAGACTACCTGGCCGAGATGCGGCGCACCGAACATGCCCTGTCGGTCATCGACCGGTTCGCCAAACAGGACCTGGTCATGGTCAACGCCGGTGCCAGAGATGTCCGGATCCCTCAAGGCGCGCGTGTGTTCGGTGTACTGGCGTCGGCCAACCGCGACGAACTGGTCTTCGGGCCCGATGCAGACGAATTCAAGCCCGGCCGGCCGAATGCCGATCTGCACCTGGGGCTTGGATACGGCACGCATGCGTGCATGGGGCGGGCACTGGAGCAGCTCATCACGGAGCCCACGATCACACGGCTGGCGACGGCCATGCCCGGCCTGCGCCTGCAGTCGGCGGCGCAGCCCCCCTGGTTCGACAACTTCTACTTCCGTTCCTTCGACCACCTGGCCGTGACGCTGAAGTAGCCCGGGCCATGGAACGCCTGGTTTTCGGTCGCATGGAGTTGCGCCCCGCCGAACGCCTGTTGCTGGCCGATGGATTGCCGGTCAGCGTGGGCACCCGTGCCTTCGACGTGCTGGTGGCGCTCGCCGCACGGCGCGAGCGGGTCGTGGACAAGGAGGAACTGTTCCAGATCGTGTGGCCTGGAATGGTGGTGGAAGACAACAACCTGACGGTGCAGATCTCGTCCCTGCGCAAGTTGCTGGACGCAGGCACCATCACCACGGTGACGGGCCGCGGCTACCAGTTCACGGCGCGGGCGCAAGAGCCGCTACTCGATCGCCAGCCCGGCCTCAAGCGCGGCAACCTGCCAGCCGCGATGCCAGCGCTGTTTGGGCGGGAGGCCGACATCGAGGCTGTCCTGGAGGCTCTGAACCAGGCGCCACTGGTGACCTTGTGCGGAGCCGGCGGCATCGGCAAGACCAGCCTCGCCAGCATCCTCGCCCAGCGTCTGTCGGCCGTCTATCCGGGCGGCGCCTGGATCGTCGAACTGGCTTCCACCCGCGAACCTTCGCTCGTGCCTGCCGTGGTGGCGCAGACCCTGGGCCTGGCGTTGCCCGGCCAGTCGGATCCCTTGCAGGAACTGTTGCGCGCCACCCATCGCAGCGAGCTCCTGTTGGTGCTGGACAACTGCGAACATCTGCTGGGTGGAGTTGTGCCACTGGCACGCGCCTTGGTACGCGATGCACCGGGGTTGCGCATCCTCGTCACCAGCCAGGAGCCGTTGCACGTGGAAGGCGAGCAGGTCTATCGGCTCGGGCCGCTCAGCGTGCCCCGTGGCGACGAACTGGCCACCGCGCTCGACCACGGCGCGGTGCAACTGTTCGTCGAGCGGGTGCGGGCGCTGCAATCCGGATTTGCCGCCCAGGCCGAGGATCTGCGCATGATTGTGCATATCTGCCGCCAGCTCGACGGCATCGCTCTGGCCATCGAACTGGCGGCCGCGCGGGTACCGCTGCTCGGGCTGGCAGGCGTGCGCGCACGCCTCGATGAATGCCTTCGCATCCTGGGAAGCGGCGTACGCGCACCCATGCGCCGGCACCAGACGCTGCGCGCCGCCCTTGAATGGAGCTTCACGCTGCTGGCCCCCGATACACAACGCGTGCTTCGGCGCCTGGGAATCTTTCACGGCGGCTTTTGCGTAGACACAGCGCTGCAGGTTTGCTCCGATGCGCCGCAAGAGGACGAAGACTGGCTGCTGGAGCAGCTCGATATCCTGCTCGACCGTTCGTTGCTGGTGGTGGCCCGCCGCGCCGAACGTCCGCGCTACAGAATGCTGGAGACAATGCGTGCGTACGCACTTGAGCAATTGAACATGCTCAACGAGATTCAGAACGTACGGCAGCGCCATGCGCACGCGTTGCGCGCTGCGTTCAAGCAGGCTGCGAAGGCGCGCGACTCGGACCGTCAGCTCGACGAGGTCGCCAATCTGCGCGCTGCGCTGGAATACGCGGTCACGACCCCCGGCGAAGGTGCCGCCGCATTGTCTCTGGCAACCGACTCGGCCGTCGTGCTTGCCACTTCGGGCCTGGTGCCCGAAGTGCTGCAGAACCTGCTCAATGTCGAGGCTTTCGTCACTGCCGGCACTGAAGCCGGTCTTGCGGCGCAGTATTGGCAGTGGGTGGGCCGTGTCGGCAAGGATGGACGGCTGCCGGTACGGCGTTGCGTCGAAGTGCTGGCGCGCGCAGAACGCATGTTTGAACAGATCGGCCGCGTTCGCAGGGTGCACGCTTGCCGTCGACAGCTTGCCGAGGCGCACCTTGCGATGCACGATCTGGACGCCGCCCAGAAGGCGCTGGGGCGGGCGCGGGCGCTCGAATCGTCGCAAACTCCGGCCGCCGACGTCATGCGCCGCCTGCGCCTGGACGGCCTGCTTGCCGATGCGCGGGGGCAGATCGCGCAGGGCCTGGCGTTCACCCAGCAAGCGCTCGACATTGCGGATCGCTACGGCTATCGGCGTTATTGCTACAACCTGCTGTCGGACCGGGCCTGGATGCAGCTTCAGGCCGGGCAGCCGGACGTGGCCGAGCACGGCCTGCTCGAGTTGCTGAGCCGTATTCCCCCTGGGCCGCACGACGGCCTGCCGCGGGCCGAAGCGCTGGCAGCACTTCTGGCGGCAAGGACCGCGGCCGGCCGCCTGGAGATCGCCTGCGCATCGGTCCCGGAGGTGGTGCTGGCATTGCGCAACTGTGGCCTCTTCTATCACCGTGGCGATATTTTTGCCTGGCTTGCCGCCGCTTGCGGCGAATACCAGATGGCCGTGCAGGTATTGGCAGCAGTGGACGTGTTTCACGTCAGAACAGAGGGACCTCGTGATCGTCTGGCGGTGCGAGCGCGGGAAGAAGCCTTGCGATTGATGAACGCCACTTCCGGCGCCAAACAGCGGCATCCGGGGATGTCACACGGCGGGCACATCGAAGAATCGGAGCTGGTTGCCGCGCTTGAGGCGGCGCTCGCCGCGCCCCACGGCACAATGGAACCGGCACATCCTTCACCGCGCGCTGGCGCAGCATCCGGCAATCGACTCTCCAACTGATTTTTGCGCGGCTTTCGCCTTCATCGTGGCACCCTGGACGTCTCGGCCTTGTGGACTTCTCGACCAGCCCTCTGCCGGGGTTCCAGCGCAATTGTGTTGTCGCCAAAGCAAGGTCAAACCGGCTTTCCAACGACAGCGCGTCATTGACCGCGTCCTTCAGCCTCCGTGGCTTCGACCTGCGCTTCGGGCAGCCCACCGCAGTGAGTATTTCGCGCGTACCGTAGCCAGCGTGCAGGCACAAGGGCGTGTCTTCGAGACCGGGCACAGGATGCGCGCCCAAGGTGCTGCGGGCCTGGAGAAGGCAGGACAGCTCGATCAGCTCGGCGGCTCGGCGCTGAGGTCGATCGCTTTAGTGGCCAGGGCGGGCTGGTGCCATGCTGGATTCAACGCGAATTCCAGCGCTACTCCCCTATCCGATGATGGGAATCGGCGCCCGTCCTTCAAAGGCCGACTGCACGGCCTCGACCATGCGCAACGCGAGCAGCCGGTCTTCGAGTTGCGGGTACTCCCGCACCAGCCTGCCCGACACCTGCCAGCTGTTGTCCATGATCGAACGGATGATGCGGGCGGCATCAGGGTCGGGCATCTCCATCACGTCCTTGATGCGTCGCTGGGCGAGCTGGAATTTCAGCAGTACGCGCGCCTCCTGCGCCATCTCGCTGCGGATCGTGTGCGC
>JAGPBF010000021.1 GCA_018063505.1 Rhodoferax sp. | reverse complement strand
CCCCGAGGGGGTGCAAGAAAACTTGGGGCGGCCCGGCGTTTTCATGCGTGCCCCCAGCCCTGGCTTCGCCAGGCCCCCCGAGGGGGTGCAAGAAAACTTGGGGCGGCCCGGCGTTTTCTTGTGCCAGGTTCCGTTGCCGGATATCGGTCAGCGTCAGCGCCGGGCCGCAGGCGGTTGCCGTGACGCGCGCCTCGAAAAACATGTTGCCATCGATGTCATTGATGACCTGGTTGTCCCAGCGGCTCAGCACCACCGTGGCACTGGCAGCGCCGGCATCGATGGCGCGCACCCGGGCCTCGGCACTGGCCAGTTGCTGCGCATGGGTGATCGCCGGCGCAAGTGTGTCGAAGTCGCACGGACCGGTGGCGGCGAAAACCCGAAATACACCCCGCACCGGCTGCGACACGGTCAGATGCACCCGCTGCGAGACCTGGCCCAGCACGGCGCCAACGGCATTGGCCACCTCGGCATATGGCGGCAGCTCCAGTGCCATGCCCAGGCTGCGTGCCACATCCGGGTAATAAATGCCAGCGGGCGCGCCGACCGCCACCAGCGGCAGCTGGGGCGCGAAACGCAGGCTGAACACCGACGGCACAGTGCCAGCACCCGTTGCAGCGCTGCCTTGCAACGCCATCAGCGTCAACAGGTTCGCCACCTTGCCGGCATTGGCTTCGTTCATCTGGCCGGCGTCGTTCAGACCGGCCTCGATCAGTTTCTGGCTGATGGTGGCAACCACCTTGTCGACCACGTCGCGCGACGGCGCCACCGCATCCCCTTGTGCCCAGGTCCCCAGACCGTAGAGATGGCGCATCTGCCGGGCCCAGATGCGCGCACCGAAAATCGCAGCGTCCGTGCTCCAGTGGCTGGACAGGCCCAGCACGTGGGCGGCATCGCTGGGCGTGAAGCCGCTGTAGATGACCAGCCCCTTGCGCTCCAGGCGGGCGATTGCCTTGGACAGGTTGCGTTCCTCGATGTTGGCGCGTTCAATATCGATCGGACCATTGGCCAGCCGTTGCCACGCAGCATGTTCGTCGTCGGTCAGCCGTGCCACCATTGCCGGATCCGATTGCAGCCGCTGGGCGAACCGTATCTGGCTGGCATGGGATGCCTCACCCTGCTGGCGCTCGAGTACCGGCAATATCCACGGATGTTCGTGTGCCAGCAGGCTCAGCGGAACCACACGGCGCGGCCCGATCACCAGGCCTTCGCCGCCACCGAAACGAACCTCGCTGTCACCTCCCAGGCCGATCGCATACACCTTGACCGCCTCGACCATCGGCCGCCACTGGCCGACCATCGCGCCGTCGTGGCTGAGTTCGGGCTGGCCGCCGCGCACGATGGCGATGTCGGTCGTGGTGCCGCCCATGTCGGCGACGATGGCGTCCGCGCGGCCACTGAGCGCACAGGCACCCAGCACGCTGGCAGCGGGGCCGGACAAAACGGTGCCGACCGGGCGCTTGAGCGCGCGGGCGACGTTGACCAGCGTTCCATCGCCCTGCACCATCATCAGCGGCGCTTGGATACGATGCTGGCCCAGCGTCTGCCGCACGGCCGCAATCAGCGCCGCCACATACGAGACCATGCGCGCATTGAGCGCCACCGTCAACGCCCGCCGCGGTGCACCCAGGCTGGACGCCAGTTCATGGCCGCAGGTGACGGGCTTGTCGCACAGTGATTCGACCAGCGCGCGCAACCGCAATTCATGTTCCGGATTGCGCACGCCAAAGCTGGCCGAGATGGCAAACGCCGACACCCGGGGCGCCTGGCGCAGGATCGCCTGGCACGACAAGGCCTCGTCGATCGGCATCAAGGCGGCACCTCCTGCGTCGTGTCCGCCGGGCAAGGACTCGATGGCGTCCGTGCCCAGCAGTTCGATCAGTCCGCTGGACTTGATCTGCAGCGCGTCGTAGCCGGCCAGCAACACGCAGACGGGCGCGCCCTTGCCTTCGACCACGGAGTTCGTAGTGAGCGTGGTCGACAAAGACACCAGATCCACAGCCGCGAGCATTTCGGCTGGCAACCGGTCCAGCGCGCCGCCGATGCCTTGCGCCAGATCGAACGGGGTGGTCAGGCATTTGGCGGCCGCAACCACCTGGCGGGAGGCGTCAAGCAACACCGCATCGGTGAACGTGCCGCCGGTGTCGATACCCAGGAAATACTGCATCTCTTGCAGTTTCAGGAACGGGCGTCGCGCCCGCCCGCCATCAGGCGCCGGCCGCGCACAACCAGCGCGCCAGGTAATCGGCAAAACTGCGCCGCACCGTGATCTCGTACTGGATCCCGGCATACAGGCACAGCACGGTCGCACTGGCCTTGGCGATATGGCTTTGCGCCAGCGCGCCGGTCGGAAACACCCGTGGATGCAGATCCAGCGGGCAACCCCGTGCCAGCAGGTCGGCACTGGCCGGCCCCTGCAGCAGCAGCGTGGTGTTGCCATGCCCGACATCAACCACCGCACTGTGCTTGCCTTGCAACGCCGTCTGCAACGCCGCCATCACGGCAGGGCCCTGGCGGTCGCGCAATTTGAGCAGCCATTCGTCCGGACCCAGCCACAACAACTGGCGCTGCGGATCGATGCTGGCGCCGTTGGGCTTGTACGGCAGGTGCAGGCCGGTGACCTCGAGCACCGCCCTGGCAAAGTGCGGATCCTGGGCATCACCGCGCAGGTTCAGCATGTCGACGAACGGGATCTCGGCCAGGGAACACGGCCGGCCATCGACCTGCAGGTCGCGTGTTTGCCGGCCAAGAAAGCCGGCCAGCGGGCTTTTCAGGATGGCGTCATGCATGGAGTCGTTTTCCTTCCGGGTCGTAGAACACCGGGTTGCAGACCGTGGCCGCCACGTAACGCCCATCGACCAGCGCCGCATGTATTTTCTGTCCCATGCGCGCTGTGCCCGACCGCACAACCGCCATCGCGATCGAGCGCTTGAGTGTCGGGCTGTAATAACTCGATGTCACATGGCCGATCATCGGAACCGGCGGCGGCGAAGCCTCCGATTGTTCGGTCAGTTGCGTACCCTCGGGCAATACCAGATCGGCCTCGTCGGTCATCAGGCCGACCAGCTGCTTGCGGTCTTCGCGTGCGGTATCGCTGCGGGTCAGCGAGCGCCGGCCCAGGAAGTCCTTGGTCTTGGACACCATGCCCCCCATGCCCAGGTCGTAAGGCGAGATCGAGCCATCGGTGTCCTGGCCGACGATGATGTAACCCTTCTCGGCGCGCAACACGTGCATGGTCTCGGTGCCATACGGCGTGATGTCGAATTCCTTGCCGGCGTCCATCAGCGCCTGCCAGACATGGGCACCGGCGTTGGACGGCACATTGACCTCGAACGACATCTCACCCGAGAAACTGATGCGCATGATGCGTGCCGAAACTCCCGCCACAGTGCCGGCACGCCAGCTCATGAACGGAAATGCTGCATTGGCAAGGTCCACGTCGTCGCAGACCTTCTGCAAAACTGCGCGGCTCTGCGGCCCCACCACGGCAAAGGTCGACCACTGGTCGGTGACCGAACCCATGAAGACTTTCATGTCCGGCCACTCGGTCTGCACCCAGCGCTCCAGCCAGCCCAGCACCCGCGCCGCACCCCCGGTGGTCGTGGTCATCAGGAAATGGTTCTCACCCAGGCGCGCGGTGACGCCGTCGTCAAACACCATGCCGTTTTCATCAAGCATCAGGCCGTAACGACACTTGCCGATCTCGAGCTTGAGCCAGGGGTTGGTATAGACCCAGTTCAGCAGCTTGGCAGCGTCCGGCCCCTGGATGTCGATCTTGCCCAGTGTCGAGCCGTCCATGATGCCCACGCTGTTGCGCACCGCGAGGACTTCGCGATGCAATGCCTGGTGCAGGTTCTCGCCGGCCTTGGGGAAATACCAGGGGCGTTTCCACTGGCCGACGTCTTCGAACAGGCAACCAGCGGCCACATGCGCGGCATGCACACTGGTCTGGCGCGCCGGGTCGAACAGTTCACCCCGATCCAGGCCGGCGAAAGCACCGAACGACACCGGCAGGTAATTGGGCCTGAAGGTCGTGGTGCCCACGTCCTGAATCGGTTTGCCCATTGCGCGCGCCGCCAGTGCCATGCCATTGATATTGCCCAGCTTGCCCTGGTCGGTACCAAAACCCATCGCGGTATAGCGCTTGATGTGTTCGATCGACTCGAAGCCTTCGCGGATGGCCAGCTCGATGTCGCTGGCCGACACGTCGTTCTGGTAGTCGACAAAAGCCTTGACGCGGCGCGACAGCGGCTGGCCGGTCTCGGCAATCCAGAACCGGCCTGAAGGCTCGAGCGCCATTTCGTCGACCGCGTAGGCCTCGGCCCTGGCTGCGAAGCCGGCTGCAGTCGCCGCTGCTGCGCCTGCCAGGCTGCCTTCGTCCAAACTGGTGCCGATACCGAAACTCGCGTTGCAGGCCCCCGCACTGGCCTGGCCCGGCATGGCCATGCCGGGTTTGAAACATACGGCCGCATCGTCCCAGCGTGCCTTGCCACCGGAGTGCGAATACAGATGGATGGCCGGATTCCAGCCACCGGCCATGCCGATTGCGTCGCAGGCCAGTTCGCGTTCCTCGCCACTGGCCTTGTCATCGACCATCTGGCGCAACACCAGGCTTGAAACGGCGCCGGCGCCCTTGGCCAGCACCGGGACGAAACCGCGCACGACCGTGATGCCATCCTTCTGCGCCAACTGCGCCCGGCTGCCTGCCGCAGGTTCACCGGCACGGGTATCGACGACCGTCACCGTCGCGCCGACGGCCTGCAGCAAGCGGGCGTCGGTGTAGGCGCTGTCGTTGGTCGTTACCAGCACGATCTGCCGGCCGACCCGCACCCCGTAGAGTTCAGCATAATCGGCCAGCGCCGACGACAACATCACCCCCGGCAGGTCGTTGTTGCCAAATACCAGCGGGCGCTCATGCGCGCCGGTGGCGAGCACCACCTGCGACGCGCGCACGCGCCAAAGCCGTTCGCGAAAGCCCTTGCGTTCAGCCAGCGGCAGATGGTCGGTCAGCGACTCACGGATGGTCAGGAAGTTGTGGTCGTGGTAACCGAACACCACGCCGCGGCGGATGATGCGCACCTCGGGCATCTGCGCCAATTCCTGCTGTGCATCACGCACCCACTCGCGGGCCGACTTGCTGTTGATTGTGCCTTGCAGCCGATGCGCACTGCCACCGAGGTGGGCGCCGAGTTCGGCCAGGATCACGCGGGCACCGCTACGGCCCGCCGCCAGCGCTGCGGCCAGACCGGTGATACCGCCGCCGGCCACCAGCACATCGCAGTGGATGTTCTGCTGCACATACCGGTCCTGGTCTTCCTCGGTCGGTGCCGCACCCAGGCCACCGGCCTTGCGGATGAAACGCTCGTACCAGAGCCAGGCCTTGGCCGGCCACATGAAGGTCTTGTAATAGAAGCCAGCCGGAAACAGCGGCGTGAACCAGCGGTTGACGCTGAAAAAATGTTTACCCGGACTCGGCCAGGGCAAGGCGCTCTCGGCCTGCAGGCCTTCGTACAACTCGACCTCCGGCATCTTGGCGTTCGGAATCGTCCAGGCACCGGTCTCGAGTTGCACCAGCGCTGCCGGCTCCTCGACACCACAGGTCAGGATCGCGCGCGGCCGATGGTATTTCCACGACCGCGACAACACCGTGTCGCCGGCCGCCAGCACTGCCGAGGCCAGTGTGTCGCCCGCGAAGCCCTGGTAGCTGCGGCCATTGAAGCGGAAAGCGACTGTTCGTTTGCGGTCGAGCCGGATGCCTGCCTTGTCGATGCGGGCGCCCGTCATGGATGAGCCCCACCCGTGTGCATTGGACCGGCATCCGTCGGCGCAAAAGACGTCTCTGAAATGCCCTCGACAGCGGCGCCAACACCTTGCGCCTGCTCTGCGGGCTTGTAGAACTGCTTGAAGCGGTAGGTCACGGTGTCACGCTCTGCATTGAACCAGCGCCGGCAACCCTGGCTGTGTTGCCACTGCTCGAAATGCTGGCCCTTGGGATTCTTGCGCATGAACAGGTAATCGCCCCACTGTTTGTCGTCCAGGGCATCGGTGTCCAGCGGGCGTGCGATATGTGCCTCGCCACCACAGCTGAATTCGCTTTCGGCGCGGGGTCCGCACCAGGGGCAGGTGATTTGCAGCATCGTCTTGTCAATCCATACAGGCGTCTTGCGCCGTCAATGTGCTACGCCGGCAGCGCCGTGTTCGTCGATCAGGTGGCCGGAATAGAACCGGTCGAGCGCGAACGCGGCGTTGAGTTCGTGCGGGCGGTCCTGCGCCATCGTGTGCGCCATCACCCAGCCCGAGCCCGGTGTCGCCTTGAAGCCGCCGGTACCCCATCCGCAGTTGAAATAAAGGCCTTTGATATCGGTCTTGGAGATGATCGGGCAGGCGTCGGGGGCCACGTCGACGATACCGCCCCATTGCCGGTTCATGCGAACCCGGCGGAAGATCGGGAACATCTCGCAGATCGCCTGCAAGGTGTGCTCGATCACCGGAAAACTGCCGCGCTGCCCATAACCGACATAACTGTCGATGCCCGCGCCGATCACCAGGTCGCCCTTGTCGGACTGGCTCACGTACGCGTGGATCGCGTTGGACATCACCACCGTGTGCAGGATCGGCTTGAGCGGCTCGGACACCAGCGCCTGCAACGGATGGCTCTCCAGCGGCAGCCGGATGCCGGCCATGTCAGCCAGCACCGTGCTGTGTCCGGCCGAGACGATGCCGATCTTCTTCGATGCGATGGCGCCGCGCGTGGTCTCGATGCCGGTCACCTGGCCACCTTCGCGCCGGATGCCCACGACCTCGCAGTTCTGCAGGATGTCCACGCCCAGCGCGTCGGCCGCACGGGCGAAGCCCCAGGCAATGGCGTCATGGCGGGCCACGCCGGCGCGTGGCTGGAACGATGCCCCCATCACCGGGTATCGCAGTGTGGCCGAGGTGTTCATGATCGGCACCATGGCCTTGATCTCTTGCGGGCTCAGCACCACGCCATCGACACCGTTGAGCCGGTTGGCATTGACGCGGCGGTGGATGTCGCGCATGTCCTGCAGCGAGTGGCCGACGTTCATGACGCCGCGCTGGCTGAACATGGTGTTGTAGTTAAGTTCCTGCGACAGGCCTTCCCACAATTGCAGCGCCTTCTCGTACAGATGGGTCGCGTCGTCCCACAGGTAGTTGGAACGCACGATGGTGGTGTTGCGCGCCGTGTTGCCGCCGCCGAGCCAGCCGCGTTCGACCACGGCGATGTTGCGCATGCCGTGCTCCTTGGCCAGGTAATACGCCGTGGCCAGGCCGTGACCGCCACCGCCGACGATGATCGCGTCGTACTCGCGCTTGGGTTCGGGGCTGCGCCACTGCTTCTGCCAGTTCTCGTGGTAGGACATGGCGTTGCGCGCCAGCGCAAAGATGGAGAAACGGTTCAAGTCAGACCCCTACCAACTAACACTCGATCACGTTGACAGCCAGCCCGCCACGGCTGGTTTCCTTGTATTTGGTCATCATGTCGCGGCCGGTGTCGCGCATGGTCTTGATCACCTTGTCCAGCGACACATAGTGGGTGCCATCGCCACGCAGCGCCATGCGCGCGGCGTTCAGCGCCTTGACCGAACCCATGGCATTGCGTTCGATGCACGGAATCTGCACCCGGCCACCGACCGGATCGCAGGTCAGGCCCAGGTTGTGTTCCATGCCGATCTCGGCCGCGTTCTCCACCTGCTCCGGCGTGCCGCCCATGACCGCGGCCAGGGCACCCGCCGCCATCGAGCAGGCCACGCCGACCTCGCCCTGGCAGCCGACCTCGGCGCCGCTGATCGATGCATTCTCTTTGTACAACAGGCCGATGGCACCGGCCGTCAGCAGGAAGTCGCGGATGCCCTGGTCAGTCGCACCCGGGCAGAAATGCATGTAGTAATGCATGACCGCCGGCACAATGCCAGCCGCGCCATTGGTCGGCGCGGTGACCACGCGGCCACCGGCGGCGTTCTCCTCGTTGACCGCCATCGCATACAGGTTGACGAAATCGAGGATGGAGAGCTGGTCCTTGAGCGCCTGCTCGGGCCGTTCGCTCAGGCGCCGGTGCAGTTCGGCTGCGCGGCGCTTGACCTGCATGCCGCCAGGCAGATGGCCCTCGGTGCGGCAGCCACGTGCAACACAGGCCTTCATCACCTCCCAGATCTGGTCCAGCCCTGCGTCGAGCTCGGCATTGGTGCGCCAGGCATGTTCGTTGACCCGCATTACCTGCGCGATCGACAGGCCGGTCTGCTTGGTGATGGCCAGCAAGGCATCGCCGCTGCCAAACGGATGCGTCAGCACCGTGGCATCCGCGACCATGCGCGGATCGTCCGCGGCCCGGTCCGCATCTTCCTGCGAGACGACGAAACCGCCACCGACCGAGAAGTAACGACGCTCCTCCAGCACGCTACCGTCCTGCGCGAACGCGCTCAAGCGCACGCCATTGGAGTGGAACGGCAGGGTCTCGCGGCGCAGAAACAACAAGTCCTTGCGCTCATTGAACGCGATCGGGTGGGTCCCATCCAGGTTCAGCCGCGCCTGCGTCCGGATCTCCTTGATACGCGCCTCGATGCCGTCCGGATCCACCGTATCGGGCATCGCGCCCTCGAGCCCCAGCATGATCGCGGTGTCGGTTCCGTGGCCCTTGCCGGTCGCACCCAGCGAACCGTACAACTTGGCCTCGACGCGGGCAACCTGCGCCAGCAAGGTGGCTTTTTCCAGCCGCCGCACGAACATCGCAGCCGCCTTCATCGGCCCCACCGTGTGCGAAGACGACGGGCCGATGCCGATCTTGAACAGATCAAAAACGCTCAGTGCCATGATCAGGCAGGTACGGGGTGGCGCCGGCACAAGGCGACTACCTTGTCGGCAACCGCCTTTTCGACCGATGCATCGCCCAGCTTGTCGAGCACATCGCACATCAGTGTCGCAACCTCGCGGCTTTCGGCTACGCCAAAACCGCGCGTGGTGATGGCCGGCGTGCCGACCCGAATACCGCTGGTGACGAACGGCGACTGCGGATCGTTGGGCACGGAGTTCTTGTTCACCGTGATATGGGCGCGTCCCAGCGCCGCGTCGGCATCCTTGCCGGTCAGGCCCTTGGGAATCAGGCTGACCAGCATCAGGTGGTTGTCGGTACCGCCAGAGACGATGTCGAAGCCGCGCTTGACGAACACCTCGGCCATGGCCTTGGCGTTGTCGATGACTTGCTGCTGGTAGGCCTTGAACCCGGGTTGCAGGGCTTCCTTGAAAGCCACCGCCTTGGCCGCGATCACGTGCATCAGCGGGCCGCCCTGGGTGCCCGGGAACACCATGGAATTGAGCTTTTTCTCGATCTCCGGATTGGCCTTGCACAGGATCAGGCCGCCGCGCGGGCCGCGCAGCGTCTTGTGCGTGGTGGTGGTGACCACATCGGCGAACGGAATCGGGTTGGGATACAGGCCTGCAGCCACCAGCCCGGCGACGTGCGCCATGTCGACGAACAGCAAGGCACCAACCTTGTCGCAGATGGCGCGGAAACGGGCGAAGTCCAGGTGCCGGCTGTAGGCCGAGAAACCGGCGATGATCATCCTGGGCTTGCACGCCACGGCCTGGGCCTCGAGTGCGTCGTAGTCGATCAGGCCGGTCGTGGTGTCGATGCCGTATTGCTCGGCGTGGTAGAACTTGCCGGAAAAGCTGACCTTGGCACCGTGTGTCAGGTGACCGCCATGGGCCAGGCTCATGCCCAGGATGGTGTCGCCCGGCTGCAGCAGCGCCATGTACACCGCCAGGTTGGCGCTCGAGCCCGAATGCGGCTGCACATTGGCCCAGGCAGCGCCAAACAGCTCCTTGGCGCGCTCGATCGCCAGCGTTTCGGCCACGTCGACGAATTCACAACCGCCGTAATATCGCTTGCCGGGATAACCTTCGGCGTATTTGTTCGTCAACACGCTGCCTTGTGCCTCCATGACACGCGGGCTGGTGTAGTTTTCAGAGGCAATCAGCTCCAGATGATCCTGCTGGCGCTGCGCTTCGGCGGCCATTGCGGCGCCCAGTTCGGGATCAAATTCCTGGATCGAAGACATCTTTGCCATTGCGGTTTACCTAAAGTGAGATGAAGTGCGCTGACCCGGCGCCACGGGAGAGGGCGGCAGACCTGCCGGCCGCATGACCACCATTATCCCGCCCCCCGGATTGTCGATACCACATCCGGCCGGGGTGTCCGCATTACGACATTGCGCAACCCGGACGCGACAGGGCTGCGGTTCAGCGCAGATGGCCAACCAGGCACCGATGCGCGCCGGATCGGGGCGGTGGCGACCGCTCGCATCCACCGGGGGTGTCGGTTGCGAGAAACGTGATCTTGCGCAACCGTCCGACACATCGAAGAGGTTAATTTCGCACCCCTGATTGGATCTGAATCGATGTGTGAAACATGGTGGGCAATGTGCATGTCCGCCGTTGCGCCAACCCATCGGCGCTTGCGCGTTCATTCGGAAGTGGCATTGATGCTTGCGCAGGGAGGCCCCATGAAATTGTCCAGTATTGCCGGCACCACCGCCGCCATCGTGGTCACGTTGTCGCTGACCACGGGCCATGCCGCCGTCTTTGGCTCGCTCGGCAACTTCGACACGGTCAACGACACCGGCAAGCCGGCCTACGGATTCGAGATCGACATCGAGGATCCGTCGTTCGACCACAGCAAGATCACCAGTGTCTTTGGTTATGACCGGGTTTTCTCGTTCTATTCCCCGGACCCCGGCGCTGTGGTCCGATTCGGCAAGCCCACCATCACCGACGTGCCCGGATACGGCGTGCGAGTGATTTATGGCGGAACGATCGGCGGCATTGCAACGCCTGCCAACAACCCGCTCAATCCATTCAATACCAGCGGCGAAAGTTGCTGGCCAGGCGCCAACATCGGCTGGACGGCCAATCCCTGCGATCACTTTGGCATCAGCACCTATGGCAACCCAGCCGCGGTCAAATACAGCTGGCTGGTGGACGATGGCGCTGGCAACTTGGCCAAGGTAGCGGTCGGCGTCCCTTCAGTGAGCTTCACGCCGGTGTACGCGGCGCCACCGCAGCCAAACCTACCGCTGCCCGTCCCCGGCGCAGTCATCGCCAATATTCAGGCACCGATCGTCGTGCAGCCCGCGCCTGGAGCGAATGCATTCTGGGTGCAGCTGACCCAGACCACGGTTGGTGACAACGTCGATCTGGGGGATTTGCTGATCGGTCACAACGGCGCGTTCGAGAATCAGGGGGTCGGGCAGATCGACGGCCTGAAGGCCAAGGCCGAAGTGGAGTCCGAATGGTATGAACTGCAGGTCGGTCGGGTCAATGAGGTGTCGAAGGAACTCAAGCCCAATGGAGACCCTTCGGTCGTCATAGATCTGAAGTTCTACAAGTATCAGGGTCAGTTCGACGACGAAGGCCTGGTCGATCCCTTGGCCTTGCAGAAGCCCCTGGTGGACGGCAATGGCGTGGCTTATGTGATGCTCGACGACGGGCGGCACAATCTGGTCTACGTCGGTCAGCAGATCGGGGGCTTCAACGCCAATGAGCTCGCCGCACCGATTCCCGAGCCCGCGGTCTATGCGTTGATGCTTGTCGGACTGGGGTTCGTTGGCGTCGCGGTGCGCCGGCGCAATCAGAGATCGGGTGGACGCCCGTGCGCGTTGTCGGGCCCGTGACGCGCCGTCGATGTCGCGGCGGTGCAGGTTCTTGGGCAAGGAATTGACTTGACCCCGACACGCTGAACCGGGCGCAAGCGGATATCGCCGCATTCTGCCTATGCAGCCAGGCAACACCGCCCCGGCGCGCGGGCAACCGGCCCATGACACAGGTTCAGGCTGCATGGGCAGCCGGCCGGGCCTCGTGACTGCGCCGGGCCGACTGCACCGTGTTGTGCACCAGCATCGTGACCGTCATCGGCCCGACGCCGCCGGGTACCGGCGAGATATACGACGCCTTTTGCCGCACACCTTCGAAGTCCACGTCGCCGACCAGCCGTCCGTCGGGCAGGCGGTTGATGCCGACATCGATCACGACGGCGCCGGTGCGCACCATCTGCGGCAGGATCAGGTTCGGGCGTCCGGCGGCCACCACCAGGATGTCGGCCAGGATCGTGAACTGCGCCAGGTCGCGCGTCTTGGCGTGACAGATACAGACCGTGGCGTCCTTTTGCATCAGCATCAGCGCCATCGGCTTGCCGACGATATTGCTGGCTCCCACCACCACCACGTTCTGGCCCTCGATCGGAATGTTCTCGAACTCCAGCATCTTCTGCACACCAAACGGCGTGCAGGGCGGAAACAGGGTTTCGCCCTGCACCAGGCTGCCCACGTTGTACAGATGGAATCCGTCCACGTCCTTGTCGCTCGAGATCGCCGCCAGCACCCGCTTGCCGTCGAAGTGTTTCGGCAGCGGCAGTTGCACCAGGATGCCATGCACCTCGGGGTCGACGTTCAGGCTCAGGATCTTGGCCTCGACCTCGGCGTCGGGCGTATCGGCCGCGAACGCGTAGACGGTGGACTTCAGGCCGACTTCGGTGCAGGCCTTGATCTTGTTGGCCACGTAGACCCTGGACGCCGGATCGTCACCGACGATGATCACCGCCAGGCCCGGCACCACGCCTTGCGCGGCCAGCGCCAGCGTCTGCTGGCGACACTCTTCGCGCACCTGCCGGGCGACGGCATGGCCGTCGATCACTTTTGCAACCATGCTGTTTTCCCCAAGTCGTTCGATTGTTGGACGGTCAAGACTGCGCAACCGCGCAAATGCTAGTGGCGCAGGCGCAATCCGGTTGAAAGGCAAACGACAGGCGCTGGCACGGACGCGACAGAACGGCGCGCGCGAACGCGGTCGGCCCTGCTTGGCGCGCCAGACCATGGGGCGCCGAGCAGGGCCTTGACGTGAGCACGCTAGGCGGAGTCGCTTGGGGACCACATGCTAGAGCGGGCTTGCCGATACTCTGGCTACTTTCGGGCACATTCCGCCCGCGACCCATCTTTTCGGAGATCCAGCATGGACGAGGCATTGGTACAGGGTACGGATTCGGCGCCGCGCGGTCGACGCGCCGGTGGTGGACGTGAGGCCAAACGGGCGGCACGCAGCGCGCGCAGCAGCCAGTCGGTGCCGTACATCACGCGCCGGATCCCGTACTACGAGGTGCTGGACGAAGAGGGCCTGCAGACGATCGAACGCAATGCCGGCCTGATCCTGGAGGAAACCGGCATCGATTTCCGCGACGACCCGGAAGCGCTGGAGCTGTTCAAGGCAGCCGGCGCCGACGTCAAGGGCGAGCGGGTACGGTTCCCGTTCGGCCTGGCGCGCAAGCTGGTGCAGGCGACGGCGCCGCGCGAATTCACGCAATTCGCCCGCAATCCGGCGCGAAACGTCGTCATCGGCGGCAAAAACACCGTGTTCGCACCCGCCTACGGCTCACCGTTCGTGCGTGACCTCGATAAGGGCCGGCGTTACGCAACGATCGAGGACTTCCGCAATTTCGTCAAACTGACCTATATGGCCAACGCCCTGCACCACTCGGGCGGCACGATCTGCGAGCCGGTCGACCTGCCGGTGAACAAGCGCCATTTCGACATGGTCTACAGCCACATGAAGTTCAGCGACAAGCCGTTCATGGGCTCGGTGACCCATCCCGAGCGTGCCCAGGACACGGTCGAGATGGCCAAGATCCTGTTCGGCGACAACTACCTCGACCCGCTCACCGGCAAGCCGCGCACCGTGATCATCAACCTGATCAACGCCAATTCGCCGATGACCTTCGACGAGACCATGCTCGGCGCGGCCAAGGTGTACGCCCGCAACAACCAGGCGACCATCATCACGCCGTTCATCCTTGCCGGCGCCATGTCGCCGGTCACGGTGGCCGGCACCTGCGCCCAGACGCTGGCCGAAGCACTGGCCGGCATGGCCTTCGTGCAGCTGTGCAACCCGGGCGCACCGGTGGTACTGGGAAGTTTTGCCTCCAGCATCTCCATGCAGTCCGGCGCGCCGACCTTTGGCACGCCGGAGCCGGCATTGGTTCTTTATGTGATGGCAGCTTTGGCACGGCGCCTGGGTGTACCGTTCCGCTCCGGCGGCGGCCTGTGCGGCTCCAAGATCGCCGATGCGCAGGCCGCCTCCGAGTCGGCCAATACCTTGCTGCCAACTTGCCTGGGTGGCGTCAACTTCGTGTTGCACACGGCCGGCTGGCTCGAAGGGGGCCTGTCGATGGGTTACGAGAAGTTCATCATGGACGTCGACCAGGCCGGCATGATGCACACCTTGCTCGCCGGCGTCGACATGTCCGAGAACGGCCAGGCCATGGACGCGATCCGCGAAGTGGGCCCCGGCAAGCATTTTCTGGGCTGCGCCCATACCCAGGCCAACTTCGAGAACGCGTTCTACCGCTCGCCGATCACCGACAACAACAGCTACGAGCAGTGGGAAGCCGAAGGCTCACGCGACCTGGCACAACGCGCCAACGCCAGCTTCAAGAGGCAGCTGGCCGAATACGAACTGCCGCCGATGGACGTGGCGACCGATGAGGCGATTCTGGATTATGTGAATCGGCGCAAGGGGTCGTTTGCGGATTCGAATATCTGACGCCGCTCGCCGGTCAGCAACAGGGAAGGATTAGCCCGTGGCCCCGGGCCTTCCCGCGGGGCGTGCGCAGATAGGCAATACCCTTTTGCTCGATGAAGCGGCTCGCGACGTGCCACAGATGGTCGCCAAAACAGAACGGGTCGAAGGGCCTGGCGCCTGCCAGTGACAGCGGCGCGATGACGGCATCGGGCCGCGCCTCATAGAAGAACGGAATCGAATACCGTTCGCGACCGGTTCCCAGCACCCGCTGCCGGGTCGCGCGAATTCGCCCATCGGTCCACAACTCCAGGACCTTGCCGAAATTGACGGCCAACGCGTTTTCCTGGGGCGCAACGTCAATCCGGTTTCCGTCCAGATGCTGCGCCTGCAATCCCTGCACCCCATCCTGGGCCGGCAGGGCCATGAAACCCGTGTCCACACGTGGCCGCGTGCCAACGTGTAGCGACGCACGCCTTCCGATTCGACCCATACCTCCTGCGGATCGACCCCTGCCAGCGACGATTCCGTACCCACCGGGTATTGCATTGACCGCAAGGTCAATTCTTGCGCGTCCAGTGTCGGAAGCAAAACGATATTATTTGACCCGACGACCCCGGTGTTCTGATCGCATGACCGCGCCAGGACCCACCGCATTCCCACCCCACCCGCGCCCGATGCCACCATCAGCGAAAGCCAATGCTTATCTCGTGGATGCGATATCCGGCCGGCCGGGGCGCTGCTCAGGATATCGATGTCCAGGCCAGGCCTGCCGATGAAACGATGGTCAGGGTTAACCTGTATAGACAGGTACATACGTCAACTGGAAACTAGAACCCGAAGCCGAGCTCACCGCAACCGGGGTAGCTCGGCAACCTTCATGGCCCCTGTCTGCAAAGGAATTTCATGCCGCGCGTCATCGACCTCGAAATCAGCCTGCCAAAGAGCGAAGCCGATCCTGCCATCCAGACGGTCACGAATGGGCGTCCCGGTACGCCGTTCCCGGGTTCGCTGCCGCGTCCGTCAGGCTACGGTTTCGACAACTATGCCCACGTGTTCCGCCAGGCGTCCAACCGCAAGCCGGTCGGCGATGCACCGCCCGATGACGGTGGCACGAAGAAGCTGGTCGAAGACATGGATCGCGCAGGCATACGTGCAGGCCTGCTGGTGGGGGCGCGCAATGACCAGATCGGCCAGATTCACAGGGACCATCCGAACCGCTTTTTCACGCTGGTCACCATCGACCCGAACGACGGTATGCGCGGCGTGCGCGAACTCGAACGCCTGGTGCGCGAGGAAGGCGCAGGCGGCATTCGGGTCTCGCCGCTGTATACCTGCATTCCGGCCAACGACAAGCGCTACTACCCGCTATATGCCAAGTGCGTGGAGCTCGATGTACCGGTGCGAGTCTATACGTCGATGACCTATGCAAACGATCGGCCGTATGACATTGCGCACCCACGTTATCTGGACGACATCTGTATCCATTTTCCAGAACTGCGCGTGATTGCCGGCCTCGGCGGCTGGCCCTGGATCAACGACATGGTCGGCCTGCTGCGCCGCCATCCCAACCTGTATGCGGACACCGCAGCCCATCGTCCCAAATACCTGGGACAACCGGGCTCGGGTTGGGAGCAGTTCCTCCAGTTCGGCAATACGCTGCTGCAGGACAAGATCATGGTGGGCCTGTCACGTTACCTGTTCGGCACCTCTTTCGAAGAACTGATCCAGGAATACCAATCGCTCCCCATCAAGGAGAAAGTCATGGAAAAGTGGCTGCACGGTAACGCGGCGACCTTCTTCCGCCTCAACTGACACTGCCTGCATGCTGCGTTTCACGCTTCTGCGCATCCTGCACGCGGTGCCGCTGCTCATTGCGGTGATCCTGGTCATCTTCCTGATGCAGCAGATGATCCCGGGTGACCCGGTGCAAGCCATGGTCGGAGATTTTCCGGTGCCCCAAGCGTTCCGCGACGCCATCGAGCTGCGTTATCGGCTCAACGATCCGCTGTATGTGCGCATCTGGTCGTACTTCGCCAATCTGGCGCAGGGAGATTTCGGCTTCTCCTACCACTCGCAGCGCCCGGTTCTGGAACTGATTCTGGAGCGCGCGCCGCGCACCATCCTGTTGGCCTCGGCCGGCTTCGCGGTGGCCATTCCGCTGGGCATGGTGATCGGCGTGCTCACCGGCACGACGCGCCGCGCAGGAGTGGATCAGGCTTGGACCACCACCACGCTGGTGCTGTATGCCGTTCCCACTTTCTGGCTGGGACAGCTCATGGTGCTGCTGTTCGCGGTCAAGCTCAACTGGTTCCCCACGCAAGGCATGGGACCGTTGTTGTCGCAGGCCAAAGGGCTGGACTGGATGCTCGAGCGGCTGTATTACATGGCCTTGCCCGTGGGTGCATTCGCGGTGCATGAAGCGATGCGCGTGGCGCGCATCATGCGCGCCAGTGTCATCGACACCCTGGGCCAGGGTTATGTCGTTACCGCGCGTGCCAAAGGACTGCGGCGCAACACCATCATCTGGCGCCATATCTTGCGCAACTCAAGCCTGCCCCTGGTCACCATCGCCGGCTACGCCTTCGGTGCCGCACTGGGCGGCGCGGTGTTGCTGGAGACGGTGTTTACCTGGCCGGGTCTGGGCCTGCTGATGATCGAGGCCATCCGTACCAGTGACAACATGACCGTCATGGGCGTGGTGATCTTCTCCGCGCTGGCGGTGATCATCATGAACTTCGTCGTCGACGTGTTGTACGCACTGATCGATCCGCGCATCCGCCACGGCCGCTGAGACTTCCCACGCCATGACATCCAAGTCGAACCATCTCCCGGCCGCGACGACCATGCACACGACCATGTTGCAGTGGCTGGGCATCTCCATCCGAGGGGTCATGCGCACCCGACATGGCGCCATCGGACTGGTGCTGCTGGTACTGCTCGCACTGGTGGCGATGGCTGCCCCATCGATAGCAACTTTCGGCCCGTTCGAGCAGACTGCCAGCAGTCTTGCCCCGCCCGGCGCAGAGCACTATTTCGGCACCGACAACGTTGGCCGTGACATTTTCTCGATGGTGATCTACGGCACCCGCGCATCGCTTGCCATCGGTTTCGGCGCCGCATTTGCCGCACTGATCATCGGCGGCACGATCGGCATCCTGGCGGGATACTTCGGCGGCTGGGTCGAATCCGTGCTGATGCGCGTGACAGAACTGTTCCAGACGCTGCCGGTGATCCTCTTCGTACTGCTGGCCGTGGCCCTGTTCGGCAGCAGCTTCTGGTTGCTGATCGCGGCGGTCACGCTGGCCATCTGGCCGGTGGAGGCACGCCTGATCTACGGGCAGTACCTGAAGTTGCGCAACCGCGAGTTCGTGGCTGCCGCGCGTGTCATCGACTTGTCCACCACGCACATAGTGCTGCGCGAGATTCTGCCCAATGCCATTCAGCCGGTGATCGTGCAGGTGGCGCTGGACGCCAGTGTGGCGATCCTGATCGAAGCCGGCCTGGGCTTTCTGGGGCTATCGGATCCGAACATGGTCAGTTGGGGACAACTGCTCTTCACGGCGCAAGACTACATGAGCCAGGCATGGTGGATGAGCGTGTTTCCCGGCGCTGCGATCTGCCTGGCGATCATCGCCTTCAATCTTTTCGCCGACGGCCTGAACGAGGCGTCAGACAGCCGGCGCAAAGGCACGCAAGTCGGGTTGGAGCGCTGATGGACACCACCGAGAACATACCAGTGCGCGACATGGGGGCCGAATTCGCCGCGCCAGCGGAGGCTGCATTGTTGCTGGACGTGCGCAATCTCAAGGTTCATCTGCGCACGTCCGACGCGGTGGTGCGCGCCGTCGATGGCGTCGATTTTCAGGTGGCGCCGGGAGAATGCGTGGGCATCGTCGGCGAGTCGGGGTCGGGCAAAAGCACCCTGGCACGAGCCGTATCCCGGCTCATGGCGCAGGTGCAATTTGCCGAACTCAGCGGTACTGCCGACTTCAACGGCGCGGACACATTGACCATGTCCACGCAGGCGTTGCGCAACCTGCGACGCAAGTCGGGTTTCTCGATGATCTTCCAGGATCCCCTGGGTTACCTCAACCCCACCATGCGGGTGGGCCGACAGATTCGGGAGGCATTGAGCCCCGGTCACTATGCCATGCCGGAACTCGAACGCATCCACGCGCTGCTGCGCGAGGTTGGCCTGCGCGACGTCGAGCACGTCGCCCGGCGCTTTCCGCACGAACTCTCGGGCGGCATGCGCCAGCGCATCATGATCGCCATGGCGCTGGCCAGTGAACCGCTGCTGCTGTTCGCCGACGAGCCCACCACTGCGCTGGACGCCACCGTCCAGCTACAGGTGCTGGAGACGTTGCACCGGCTGCACCTGGAGCGCCGCATGGCCATGGTCATCATTACCCACGACCTGGGCGTGGTCGCCGCGCTCTGCGATCGTGTCTACGTCATGCGCGGCGGAAAAGTGGTGGAGTCGGCCAACACCATTGAACTGTTCGACGCGCCTAGACATCCTTACTCGGCGCGCCTGATCGAACTCACCCGTCGCAGCCGGCCTGCCACGCAGGGCACGCCATGAACGCTCCAGTCCAGCCTATCCTCAGCTTGCACGAGGTCAGCCAGGTCTTCGTGAGTCGAAACCAGCAGGGCTGGCGGCGCCGCTACCTGCACGCACTCGATCGCGTCAGCCTGGAGGTGCACGAGGGCGAGACCCTGGCTATCGTGGGCGAATCCGGCTCTGGCAAGAGCACCCTTGCCAAGCTGCTGTTGTCGCTGAACAAACCCAGCAGCGGCGAGGTGCGATTCCGCGGCACCTCGCTGGGTCGACTCAATACCGCGCAACACACCGACTACCGGCGCAATGTCCAGGCGGTCTTCCAGGACCCGTCGGCCTCGCTCAACCCCCGCATGTCAGTGGCCGAAACCTTGGGATATGTGGCGCGCCGACACAACCTGGCGCCTGCGGCGCAGCAACTCGCCTTCATCGAGAACCAGCTTGCACTGGTGGGGCTGAACCCGCCTGACAGTTTCCTGGGACGTTATCCGAACCAGCTCTCGGGCGGCCAGCAGCAGCGCGTGGCAATCGCGCGCGCCATGATGCTGGCGCCGCGCATCATCGTGGCCGACGAACCGCTGTCGGCGCTGGATATCTCCATCCAGGGCCAGGTGCTGGATCTGATGGGCGAACTCAAGCAAAAGACCCAGGTGGGCTTCGTGGTCATCAGCCACGACCTGCATGCGATGGAGGCGATCGCCGATCGGGTGGCCGTGATGCACGAAGGGCGCATCGTGGAGATCGGACGCGACGTGTTCGTGCGGCCGCAACACGACTACACCAAGTTGCTGCTCGATGCTCGCCTGCCAGCCGACCCGCGCCAGGCCCGTGCACAGCTGGCCGCCGCCATGGCGCGTCCTGCCGCGGCCGACCGCGCGCAGTCCTGATTTTGACCAGCTCAAACACGAGGAGGCCACCTGACTCACCTGTCCCATCGTCCCGTCCCCGGCTCGTGCCGGAATGCAGCCGGCTGTCCGGCGTCCATTTTTTTCCACTTCTGAGGAACTACCCATGACCAAGAAATTCTCCCTGAACCCGGGCGCCACTGCGCGCACATTCTGCCTGGCCAGTGCCTCGCGCCGCGCGGTACTGGCGCTGTGCGCCACCACCGCGCTGTCCTTCGCAGTGGTGACGACCCCAGCGCTGGCGCAGGGCCAACCTCAGCGCGGCGGCACGGTCATTGCCGCGCTGGATCCGGGCGCGATATCCAGCTTCAATACGCACCTGACGTCGCTCACCTCGATGCTGTTCATGGCCGACGTGTGGGCCGATGGCCTTATGACCTACGACCGCGTCGGCAAGCGGTTGCCGCGGCTGGCCACGGAATGGACCGTCTCGCCCGATGGCAAGGTCTACACCTTCAAGCTGCGCCAGGGAGTCAAATGGTCCGATGGACAACCCTTCACATCGGCCGACGTGCTGTTCACGCTGAACAATTTCGCCAAGTTCAATACCTACCTGGGCAAGCTCATTCCGGTGGTCGAAAAGGCCGAGGCGCCCGACAGCCACACCTTTGTGCTCACGCTCAAGGAGCCGCTGACCGCCACGCTCGACCTGTTCGACAAGGAAGTGTTCCCGATCATGCCCAAGCACGCCTACGAAGGCAGCGCGGACATGGCCACAGCTGCGGCCAACCGTGCGCCGATCGGACTGGGCCCGTTCAAGTTCCAGTCCTGGGAAAGCGGGCGTTCGATCACCTTCGTGCGCAACCCCTACTACTGGGAGCAACCAAAACCTTATCTGGACGCGGTGGTGTTTGCCTTGATCCCGAACGCGCAACAGCGGTTGAACGCGATGATGCGCGGCGAAATCCACTGGTTCCGTCCGGAGGCCGCGCAGGTGATGGGCACCAACGCCGGCGCCAAGGAGGGTAACTACAAGGTGATTCGCATCGAGAACAATGCACCCGAGCGCGCCGTGATCGACTTCAACATGCGCAAGCCACCCTTCGACAACCTCAAGGTGCGCCAGGCGCTGTTCCACGCCATCGATCGTCAACGCATCGTGGCTGACGCATACCAGGGTCTGGCAGAAACCGCCAAGAACGCGATACCGGGCCAGTTCAAGAACCTGTTCGACCCGTCGGTGGACTACGACAAGCTGTATCCCTACGACCCCAAGAAGGCCGGGGCGCTGCTGGACGAGGCGGGCTACAAGATGAAGGACGGCAAACGCATGACGGTCGAGTTGACCTACATTACCAGGCCGCCATACGATTCGGTCAGCAAGGTGGTGCAGAGCATGTGGAACGCCGTGGGGGTGGACGTGAAAATGGCCGGCCTCGATCCGCAGATCTGGACCGACAAGGTCTACAAGCAGAACAATTTCGACGCGTCGGTCATCTCGCTGACCGGCCGGACGAACCCGGTGCTGGGTGTGGATCGGAGCTATATCTGCAACCCCGGCAATCTGCCTTTCGTGAACCCCACGGGTTACTGCAATCCGGAACTCGACAAAGCTGTCGCCGAAGCTGCTGCTGCTCCGTTGGACAAGCAGCGCGGCTTCTACAAGCGCTACGCCGAGATCGTCGCACGTGATCTGAACGAGATCACGCTGGTCAGCCAGCAGATGCACGAGGCGGTGTCGAACAAGCTCGACGGACTGGACGCCCAGTTCAACTTCTCGTTCAACACCCACCCGAACTGGGCCGAGGCATGGTTCCCCAAGAAGTAGGGCGGCAGTAGGCCTGCGCCCGCTTCGTTGCCCGGCGAGCCGCCGGGCCTGCCCTCTTTGCAGCCGACCCGGCGGCTCGCCGCGTGCACGCTGCAATCTCAGGAGAAAAAATTGCATAGAGACGTCACGGCGCTGGTCCGACCAAGGACCGTCGTCATCGTAGGTGCATCGTCCAAGCGAAGTTCGCAGGGCAATGTGGTTATCCAGAACCTCCAGAACTGGAAATTTCAAGGCCGCATCCTGCCGGTTCACCCCAGTGCCGCCGAAATCGACGGCCTTGCGGTATTGAACAGTTATGAGGCTCTGCCCGACGCGGTGGACACCGCCATCGTGGCCGTACCTGCCGCAGAGGTGGTGGAAACGCTGCGCCAATTGGCGCTGGCCGGCGTGCGCTCGGCCAACGTGTTCTCGAACGGGTTCAGCACCGAGCAAGAAGCGGCCATGCGAACATTTGGCGCGCAGACGCCGATGTCGATCAACGGGCCCAATTGCATGGGCCTGGTGAACTTCACCGACGCCGCGCCCCTGTATCCGTCCCGACCCTCACTGCGTCTGCAGCCCGGCCGAGTAGCACTGGTGGCGCAGTCCGGTTCGGCCGCGATCTCGGTCATGAACACCATCACCACCGGCCTGTCCAAGGTGATCACGGTCGGCAGCGAGTTCCAGGTGACGGCCGCAGACTACCTCGCGTGGCTCGCCAACGATGAGGCCACTACGGTGGTGGGTGTGGTGGCCGAATCGATTCAGGACCCGGTGGCTTTCGCCCATGCGGCCGAAATGCTGCACGCCGCGGGCAAGCCGCTGGTGGTGCTGAAGGTTGGCAATTCCGACATGGGTGCCGCCGCCACCAGGGCCCACACGGGCGCCTTGATCAGCAGCCGCGACGCCATGGACAGCTTCTTGCGTGCCTGCGACATCGCCACTGCGCGCGACTACGACGAACTCGTCGCCTCGCTGGAGTGCGCGGTGACGGCACCCCGCATGACCCGTGGTGGCCGCATCGCTGTCGCCGGCATCTCTGGTGGCCAGACTGCGCTGGCCTGTGATGTCGCTGCGTGGGCTGGCATCGCGCTGGCGGAGTTTTCCGAAGCCACACGGGCAGGCGTACGCGCCGGCCTGCCCGGAACGCCAGGTCAGAACCCGGTCGACATCGGTGCCACCGTCCAGCAGTCCGCGCGCAACACTCCGGTGGCGCTGGGCGCGGTCCTGGCCGACCCCGGTGTTGGCGCACTGGCGCTGCTGCAGGACGCGCAGGCCAGCCTGAATCCGCGCACCTACGAGAACTACATGCTTCACATCCCCGGTTACGGGGCATTGGGTCGCAGCACCGACAAACCGGTGGTCATGATCTCGCCCACTGGCGAAGGCCTGCACGCAGGCATCCAGGAGGCATTGGCCGGCACCGGCGTACCGGTGTTGCGCGGTTTGCGCGAGGGGCTGGTTGCCATTGACAACTTGCGCCGGGGCCAACCGGGCCGGGCCGGCGCCTGGGCCCAGGCGCATCGTGCAAACCAGCCACTGCGCAATCCCGAGGCGGCACAATGGCGACGGCTGCTGGCCGACACCACAGGCAGCGTGGCGCCCGAACTTTGCTTGCGGATCCTGCGCAGCTATGGGGTGCCGGTCGTCAAGTCCCTGGTCGCCGCCAGTGCCGACGAAATCCTGGCGCGCGCCGATGAGGTCGGCTTCCCGATGGTGGTGAAGGTGGCTTCGCGCGAGATCAGCCACCGCTCGGACGTGGGTGGCGTGGTACTTGGCGTCGTCGACGCACCGGCGCTGCGTGCTGCGCTCGAGACCATCGGGCGCAACGTGGCGCGCGCGGCGCCGCTGGCGCATATCGATGGTTTCGAAATCCAGCAGCAAATGGCAGGCGACGCCGAGGCGGTGGTGGGTTTCGCTGCCGCAGCTCCGCTGGGCACCCTCATGGTGGTGGGTACTGGCGGAACCCTGGTGGAACTGGTGGCAGATCGCGCCGTGGAACTGGCACCACTGTCGCCGCAGCAGGCCGTCGAGATGCTGCAACAGACCCGTCTGGGCAAGTTGCTCGAGGGCTACCGCAATCTGCTGCCACGCACAGACCTTGGGCCGTTGGCCGGCGTGCTGCATGCACTGTCGAACCTGGCCATGGACCTGGGGGACCTGATCGACGCCTGTGACCTGAATCCGGTGCTCGTCAGCAAAGGCACAGGCGCGGTCTGCGTGGTGGATGCCTTGCTGATCGCCCGCGGCGCCGGCTGAGTCTGTAGTTTGAGACCCATTGTGCCCAGCCACCCCCGCGCGCCCCAGTCCCCGCTGAGCGCTGCCGAGCAGGCGCCGGGTACGCCGGCACTGGCACGTTATGCCCAGGTCAAGGCGCATGTCACGCGCAGGATTCAGAGCGGTGAGTGGCCGGCGGGTTTCCGGTTGCCGTCGGAGCATGAGTTGGTAGAACAACTCAAGGTCTCGCGCATGACGGTGAACCGCGCCCTGCGCGAACTGGTGGACCAGGGACGCATCGTGCGCGTGCCCGGCGTGGGCAGTTACGTGGCACAGGACAAACCGCAGTCCACGCTGTTGCAGATCGGCGTGCTCTCCGAGGAGATCCGCCAACGTGGCCATGAGTACCGCTGCCAGATGCTCGTCGTCGAGCGCCTGCTCGCACCGGCGACGGTGGGTTTCCTGCTTGATCTGGCGCCGGGCGAGCCGATTTTCCACACCGTGTGCCTGCACTTCGACAACGACACGCCGGTGCAGATCGAGGACCGCTATGTCAGCCCCCGCGTGGTGCCTGACTTCCTTGATCAGGACTTCTCACTCATGTCGCCGGGCGAATACCTGTCGCGCAACGTGCCTTTCGACCAGATCGAGCATGTGGTGGACGCCGCCATGCCGACTGCGGAACTGGCGCGCAGTCTCGCCATGCCGCTGACCGAGCCCTGCCTTTTGCTGACGCGCCGCACCTGGACACAGTCGCAGGTGGTGACGATGGTGCGCTGCTGGCATCCCGCATCGCGGTACCGCCTGGGCAGCCGCTTTCGCCCGTTCGGGAACTCCAATGCCGGCTGAACCCGCGTCGCACTGCACATGACCCTGCAACGTCAGTGGTGGCAAATTCCATCACCACTACCGACGCTGATCCTCGTCAATCTGACGGCCCATCTGGCGTTGTCGGGTGGTCGCCTGTCCGGATCGCTGTTCACACTGCGCTCCGGCGCTGGGGAGGTCTGGACGGGCGTCTTCATGGGATTGTTCGCCGTGGTGCCCCTGTGCAGTTCGTTGCATGTGGGGCGCTGGATCGATCGTGTCGGCGCGGCACGCGTGTTGCGCCGTGGCACCCTGCTGGTGCTGGCCGGGGCCTGGCTTCCGGTGCTCAAGCTGTCGATCCCGACGCTGTTTATGATGGCCCTGCTACTGGGAATCGGCTACAACCTGGTATCGATGGCTGGTTTGCACACCGCTGCAACACTCGGCGACAGCGGCTCGAGCCGGCAGCGGCTGGCCAACTACGGCTGGCTCGGGCTCGGCTTTTCATCGTCGGCAACGCTGGGGCCCAGCATCGCCGGAGTGTTGATCGACCGACATGGTTTTCATGTGGCGCTGTTCTGCATGGCCTGCTGCACGCTGGTAGCCGTGGCACTGGTATTTACACGCTTGGGGCAGCCGCTGCCCACGCTGGCCCGTCGCGCACATGCTGGCGACCCAACGACCATAAGCGCACCCACAGGATGGTTCGACCTGATGCGCTTGCCGTCCCTGCGCCGCTTGCTGCTTGTCGCGGTGACGGTATCGAGCAGTTGGGACTTGTTCGTGGTGATGTTGCCGGTTGTGGGAACCCGACTGGGTTTCTCGGCGTCGATCATTGGCAGCATCTCCTCGGCCTTTGCGCTTGGCGTCTTTTTCAGTCGGGCACTGACACCGTGGCTGGGCGCACGATTCGCGGAATGGCACACCGTGCGAGCCTCGTTATCGGGGATCGTGATACTGTTTTTGCTGCTGCCATGGGCGCATACCCCCGCCCCGTTCATCGCGATTTCGTTTCTGTTGGGCGCATCGATCGGCCTGAGCCAGCCCAACATCCTGTCCCTGTTGCATGCTGCCACACCCGACACGCGCACCGGCGAGGCGTTGGGCCTGCGTTATTTCATCGGCAACTGCTCGTCGGTGCTGATGCCGTTCGCGTTCGGGCTCACGGTCGGAGTGGTCGGCGTGCTGCCGATACTGTGGAGCAGTGCGGCCATTTCCATGGCCGGCCTGGTGGGGGCAAACCGCGCCGCCCGGCAGCCGGAGCAATAACCCGGCTGCCGAGATTTGAGACTGCGTGCCAGTTCCTTACGCAGGCGGGGCATCATGGCGGACAACACTGTGGCGATCTGCCGCCGGCCACCGTGCAGCGCATCGACCGGATAACGCCAGCGCGCCGCCGTCGCAACCGTACACACACCACACGCCGGTCCCGGGTCAGTCAAACGCCCAAGCCGCCACCGCCGTCGCCCCCACCCCCCCACTCCACAACTTGCGACCCGACGCATCCCCACCCGCCCCCGATGCCACCATCAGCGGCAGCAAATGCTCTTCGCGCGGATGCGAGGTCCGCCCTGCCGGGGCGCGGGCCCATTGGGCCAGCCAGGCACTGCGGTGGCTTGCGTCTCCGGCGAGTGCACCGTCGAGCCAGCGGTCGAAATCGAGCGCGGCCGCGCTGTTGCCCATTTGGCGAAGATTGTGGTAACTCATGCCGCTGCCCATGATCAACACGCCGTCGTCGCGCAGCGGGCGCAACGCCTGACCGATGGCGACATGTTGCAACGGATCGAGACCGGCCTTGAGCGACATGGCCAGCACTGGCACGTCGGCAGCAGGATACATCACCTTGAGCGGGATGAAGACACCGTGGTCCCAGCCGTATTCGGGGTCGACCCGGGTTTCAATAGCTGCTTTGCGAAGCAGTCCGGCAGCCCTGGCCGCCAGCGCAGGCGCACCGGGCGCCGGGTAGGTCAACGCGTAAGTCTCTTTGGGGAATCCGTAATAGTCGTAGATCAAGGCCGGACTGGCGGCGCCACAGAAAGTTGGCACTGGCGCCTCCCAATGGGCAGTCACCACCAGGATGGCGCTGGGTTTGGCCGGTAAAAGTGTATGGAACGAGGACAGGAACTCTCCCATGGGCCGGAACATGGTGCCCATGCCGCCCTCCATGAAGAACGCAGGGCCACCGCCGTGCGGCAGGTACACCGAGGGCATGATTGCTGGAACACGCATGCCCCTGATCCTAAATCAAATGGCAGTTTGCTGGCAGATCCCGGCTTTTCAGGCAGCATCCACCTGACCCACGGCACGCGGATGTGCACCCTCGCGCCAGCGCAAGGGGTAGGCCGCTACCTGAGAGAGCGTAGGCGCGAACCCACGGCGAGATGCGACGCGATCTGGCTCCGCGATGCGGCCCAGCGGCAAGTCGATATCGACCCGCCGCGGCACGGCCACCATCGGCAATGCGATATCAGGTTGCGTGCGGTCAAGGAATTCGCGGGTGTCCGTTGGCATGGTGCTGCTCCGATTCGGTTTGCATGTCACAGAACCCCATCATCGCAAAGCGGCACCGGATCAGGGATCGGCAGGCGCCTGCAATACGCGTCGGCGGGTTCCTACATGCGCAGGACGGCGCACACACGCGGGTTCTGACACCGTGGGTTCGGCTTTGCAGTCGGCCGCTCAGGCGGTGGCGCTTGCCTTGGCTTTGGTTGCACGTTTGGCCAAAACACCGTCGAGCCAGTCACTGCGCATGACCGGCACGGCCGTGACCAGTTGCTCGGTGTACGGATGGTAGGGGCCTTCGAAGATCACGTCGGTCCTGTCGAACGCGACGAAGGAGCCCTTGAGCATCACCGCGGTGCGGTGCGCAATGCGGTGCACGACGTCCAGATCGTGCGTGATCAGCACATAGGACAGACCCAGTTCGGCCTGCAGACGGCGCAACAGCTTGAGGATCTCTTCGGCCACCAGCGGATCCAGTGCCGAGGTCGGCTCGTCCAGGATGATCAGGTCCGGCGCCGCAGCCAGCGCACGCGCAATACACACACGCTGTTTCTGGCCACCGGACAACTCGGTCGGACGGCGCATCAGGAACTCCTTGGGCAGTTCCACCAGATCGAGCAGTTCAAGCGTTCGCTTCCTGACGTCGGCCGCCTTCATGCCATAGTACAAGGCCGACGACCGGTCCAGTGCTTCCCCGGTGGTCTGATCTCCACCATCAGAGACAAAGGTCTGATTGCCGCCCAGGCCGGCATAGAAGCTCACCGGCCGGCCAATGGCTTCAAGCAGGCGCTGGCGCGGGTTGAGCGCGACATCGGGGATCTGGTAGACCAGTTGCATCTGGCGCTTGAGGTCCTTGCTGCGCTCTGCCAGGCTCTTGGGCAGGGGCTGGCCCTTGAAGGTGATTTTTCCCGCAGTCGGTGGCAACAAGCCGGTAATGATCCGCGCCAACGTCGACTTGCCCGACCCGGACTCGCCGACCACGGCCACGGTTTCACCCCTGCGCACGTCCAGGCTTACGTCGTTGACGACCTTGAAGCTGCCGTAAGCCGCATCGATATGCTCGACGCTGAGGATCACCTCGTCCCTGACCGAGGACTGCACGGCGCGTTCGCTCGCCGCCGCGCCACGGACCTCGACCAGCATCTTCGTGTATTCCTGCCTGGGTTGCTGCAGCACCTGGTCGACCGTACCCTCCTCGACCTCCTTGCCGTGGCGCAACACCTTGATGCGGTCGGCCACCTGTGCCACCACGGCCAGGTCGTGGGTGATGTACAGAGCCGCCGAACCGTATTCGCGGATCAGCGATTTGAGCAGGATCAGCACCTCGATCTGCGTCGTCACGTCCAGTGCGGTGGTGGGTTCGTCCAGCACCAGCACGTCCGGTCGGCAGGACATCGCCATGGCCGCCATCGCGCGCTGCAACTGGCCGCCCGACGCCTGGTGCGGATACCGGGCGCCGAAAGTCTCGTGATCCGGCAAGTCCAGCGACTTGAACAATTGCCGGGCCCAGGCCTCTGCCTCGGTGCGCGACATGATGCCGTGGAGCATCGGCGCCTCGCAGACCTGGTCCATGATGGTATGGGCCGGGTTGAACGCCGCCGACGCTGATTGCGCCACATAGGCAATGCGTTTGCCGCGCACATCGCGTCGCCCGGCTGCGCTCAGCTCCCGGATATTGACGCCGTCGATCTCGATCGCGCCACCGGCAATATGCACGCCAGCGCGCGCATACGACATGGCGGCCAATCCGATGGTGGATTTGCCGGCGCCGCTTTCGCCGATCAGGCCCAGCACTTCGCCGGCATGCAGTGTCACGTCGACGTTGTCGACGATGACAGCGCCGCCACGCACCGCTTCGAGCCTCAGACCCTTGATCTGCAGGATGATTTTCTTTTGGGTGACTTCTGTCATCTCGTCCTCACAATTCTGCCTGCGCGCCTGATGGGCGGGCTTCGACCGACAACAGCCAGTCCACGACCATATTGACCCCCACCGTCAGGACGGTGATCGCCAGCGCGGGCCAGATCGGCGCCAGCATGCCGAAGTTGATGGCGGCAGAGTTCTCGCGCACCATGCCGCCCCAATCGGCAAACGGCGGCTGTATGCCGAGCCCCAGAAACGACAACGCAGCAATGAACAGGAAGTTGAAGCAGAACCGAAGTCCGAACTCGGACAGCAGCGGCGCCGAGGCGTTGGGCAGGATTTCGCGGCGGATGATCCACCAGGTGCCTTCGCCACGCAGTCGGGCCGCTTCGACGTATTCGAGCACCGTCAGGTTCATGCCGAGCGCGCGCGACAACCGGAACACGCGGGTCGAATCGAGCACCGCGATGGTGATGATCAACACCGGGATCGACGAGCCAAACACACCCAGAATGATCAGGGCCAGGATCAGCAGCGGGATCGAGAGGATCACATCGACCAGGCGCGAGATCACGGTGTCGACCCAGCCGCCAAGAACCGCCGCAGCGAAGCCCAGCGTGATACCGATGAAGAAAGACAAGGCCGTGGTTGCCAGCGCCACACCGATCGTCATGCGCGCGCCGTAGATCAGCCGGGTGAGCATGTCACGCCCGATCTGGTCGGCGCCCAGCAGCATTTGCATGCTGGGTTCATCCCAGGTCGCGCCGACTGTCTGCGATTCGGAATAGGGTGCAAAAACCGGGCCGAATATCGCGACCGCCAGATTCACGACGATGATCGCCATGCCGATCCAGGCGGTTACCGTAGGTTTGTGTCCGAGTATTCTCATTTTTCTCGTCCTTCTTCAGCGCTTGTGACGCAACCGTGGGTTGACCAGGATGATGGCAACGTCGGCCAGCGTATTGAGCACGACAAACACCATGGCAAACACCAGGCCACAGGCCTGGATCACCGGTACGTCGCGCTTGGCTACCGCATCGACCATCAACTGGCCGATGCCGGGGTAGACGAATACTGCCTCCAGCACGACCACACCAACCACCAGGTACGCCAGGTTCAGCGCGATCACGGTGATGATGGGTGCCGCCGCATTTGGCAGGGCATGGCGCGCGATCACGCGGGTGCGCTTGGCGCCCTTGAGGAATGCCATCTCGATATACGGACTGGACATCACGGACAGAACCGAGCTGCGCGTCATGCGCAGCATGTGCGCCGCCACCAGCAAGGTCAGCGCCACCGCCGGCAGCGTGGTGATGTAAACCCGCTCGCCAAAACCGATGCCAGGATAGACCGTCGCCAGCGACGGGAACCAGTCCAGGTTGACGACGAAGAAGATGATCATCAGGTAGGCGATGAAGAACTCCGGCACCGAGATCGTGATCAGCGTCAGGATGTTTGACGCCTTGTCGATCAGCTTGCCTTCGTTGATCGCTGCCATGACGCCCAGACCAACCGACAGCGGGATCGCGATCAGCGCCGCATAACCGGCCAGAAACAGCGTGTTGTACAGGCGTGGAAGCAACTCGTCGATGATGACGCGCTGATTGGTCATCGATACGCCCAGGTCGCCCCGTATTGCGCCCCACAACCAGTTGAAGTACCGCACGTAGGCGGGTGCATTGAGGCCCAGCTCCTTGCGGAACGCGGCCAAAGCCTCGGGCGTCGCGCCTTGTCCGAGCACCGCCGATGCAACGTCGCCAGGCAGAATCTGCGTGCAGACAAAGATGAGAACGGACACGGCAAACAGTGTCCCCACCCCCTGGACGAGTCGGCTGGTTATGAGTTTGAGCATGGGTTGGTCTTTCTATGAAGCGGGCCAGGCATGTGCTGCCAAGCCCGACGCGTCACAATCGGCGCGCCCAAAAGAAAGCGCACTTGCGCGGCCCTTCGACAGGACCTTGCGCAAGTGCGCTTGTCTGTGTGTAGGCCGGAATCCGCATGACCAATCGGTGATTGGATCCGGACCGGCGCTGCACAATCAGGCGAACCAGCCTTTTTCGGCCAAACGCTGGTCGTTCAGATCGTAACGGGCATGCGCTTCGAGCCCGCGCAACTTGGTCGTTCCGGCATCCAGTGCATCGCCGATCGCAAAGCAGATCATCCCGGCATTTTCGGACAGCATCCGCTGGCACTCGGAATACATCGCCAGCCGCTTCTTCTCGTCAAGCTCGACCCTTGCATCGACGATCAGCTTGTCGAACTTGGGGTCCGAATAGTGTGTGTCGTTCCAGGTCTGGCCGGTGACAAATGTCTGCGACAGCTGCAGGTCGGCGGTAGGCCGATTGCCCCAGTAGACCGCACAGAAAGGCGCCTTGAGCCAGACGTTGTCCCAGTAACCATCGCCCGAGACACGCTTGACGTCCAGGTTGGCCTTGGCTTTCTTGAGCGACTCCTGGAAGATGACGGCGGAGTCGGTCGCACCGGTGTACGCACCTTCGGACACCTGCAATTCGAACGGCCCAGACATGCCCGCCTTCTTGAAATGGAATGCGGCCTTGTCCGGATCGAAAGCACGGGGCTTTTGCGACTTGTCGTAGTACTTGTTCAGCGGGCCGACGGTGTGATCGTTTCCTTCGGTGGCGTAACCAGAGAACACGTTCTTGATGATGGTCTTGCGGTCGATGCCGTATTTCAGACCCAGCATGACGTCTTGTTTCTTGTACGGATCCATGTCGGTCAGCGCCACGAAACAGAAGCGGTTGCCAGCACCCTTGGACTGCACAATCTTCAGACCCTTGTTCTTCTTCAGCAAGTCCACTGTCTTCTGGTTGACCCGGTTGATCGCATCGACCTGGTTCGTGACCAAGGCTTGCGTTCGCACAGCGGCGTCGCCGATATAGCGCAATTCGACCGAGTCAAAGTTGCCACGGCCAGGCTTCCAGTAGTTGCCTGGCTTGCGCTTGGCCACAACCCGTACGCCGGGTTGCCACTCAGCCAGCGTGAAAGCACCGGTGCCGTCAGGTTTGGAGAAATCGGTCGTGCCATTGGGAACGATGATCATGTGGTAATCGGACAAGATGAATGGCAAGTCGGCGTTGCCGGCCGACAATGTGATCTTGACCTGATTGGCATTGACCTTGGTGATTTCCTTGATGGCGGACAACAACCCCTTGGCGGGGGATTTTGTCTCGCCACGATGCAGGTTGATCGAATAGATCACGTCATCGGCATCGAGCGTCTTGCCCGACGTGAAGGTGATGCCCTTGCGGATGTTGAAGACCCACTCCAGCGCGCCGGGTTGCGCCTCCCAGCTCTCGGCCAGTTCCGGTGTGGCATCGCCCGCGGTGCCGATCTCGACCAAGGTGTTCCAGAACATCAGGCTGTAGGCGATCGGAATCGAGTCGGCATAGGTGCGCGGATCCAGGCTATCCGAAGCCGAGCCGCCTTCCATGCCCAGGCGCAACACGCCGCCTTTTTTGGGAGTCCCTTGCGCCATTGCCGGCGCACTGGCGAATGCAGCGCCCAGGCCCACGGCCGATGCGCCGGCGATCAGCTGGCGGCGATCGATGACGATCCCCGATTCAGTTGTTGTTTCATGAATTGTCATTTTTGAGAATCTCCTAG
>JAGPBF010000167.1 GCA_018063505.1 Rhodoferax sp. | reverse complement strand
CAGGAAGTCGACCTGGTTTGTCGGCGCAGATCCAAATTTGCCCCACCGTGCCGACCGAATTTTGAGCCAGGGGTGTGAGCCGACTTTGAGAAGGTCGGCTGTGGACAAGTGTGGCTTTTGACTTGCCAGTTGTCGGACCGGCATGCTCTGCGCCCGGATACTGACGTGTCCATTGCCGCAGTCGTACCAGCGCTCGATGTCGCGTTGCGCGCGCCCGGTGAAAACGAGCTTCCGGCTCAAGGCAGAAAAACCACGGAAGGCAGCGCGGTGAACACCACCGCCGCCGTCGCGATGGCGACCGCCCCCTGCGCAAGGCGGTAGCTCCAGCCCGGGAGGTCGCCAGCGGCGTGTCGGGCCTTCAATCGAACGTAGTGCACGCCCAGAGCCAGCAGCACGATCGCAGTGAACGCCCACGCCAACGTATTGGCAGTCCACTGGTGTGGCCAGATCTCGCCTGCAGCCCAGAGCATCATGAAGTGCACAAACCAGATGGCAAATGCCGTGACGATCGGCTGCCCGCTCGACTGCCCCCTAGATTGGTTCAGCGCCTTCACACGCCGCCCCAGGGCAGCAGGCGCGGCAGCAACAGGCCGGCCGCACCCTCGAGCGCGGCATACATGAACAGTATGCGCAGCGCCTCCAGGGTCTTGTTGGCCGGGCCCTGCGCCAGGGCGCGCATCCAGCGTGCCAGGTAGTAGAAGGCCGACAGCACGACCGCCACCACGATGGCGCTGTGCCACGCCAACATGGCATAGATCGTGGCACCCTGCCCGCTGGCATCCCCGCGCAGCCCGGCGTGCCACCAGTCCAGGCCGTCCACCGCCAGCGCCGCGACCAGGCACACCATGCTCAGCGTCATCGTCGCGGCGCTCAGCCCGCTGCCGCGCTTGAACCTGGCCATCAACGGACGAGCCGCCCAGGCCAGCCCCGCCGATGCACCCAGCAGCAGCAGGCCGGGGACCAGGGCGCCGCGCGGCGCGGCGACCCGCCACCAGTCGGGGTGGGCGCCATACAGGTACAGGTAGGAGAACAGCGCCATCAGGTAGATCATGCCCAGCACGATGACCAGCAGCACTGCGGCCCACCAGCCGTGCGATTGCGGGCCGGCCACATAGGTCGGCAGTAGGATGCCGGCGCCCGCATCGACCTGCTTCTGGGGCAGGTGGCGGTCGTTGCCCCAGACCCAGCGCATCAGGCAGACGACCGTCAGCACGCCGCAGATCGCGCTCAGCGTCAGCGCCTTCACCGTCAGCAGCAGGAAAAAGCCCGCGGTGAACAGCGCCGCCAGCAGCGGCCACCACGACGGCCCCGGCACGATCTGCACGTACTGCGGCTCGGCGCGCGAGCTGCTTGTGATCAGCGTCTCGCGCGCGCCGGTGGCGGTGCCGGGCAGGAAGTAGCGCCCGGCCTCGACGTCCTCGCGCAGCCGTGGATCGGCCCACACCGGTTCCAGGTCATTGACGACCGGTATCGAGCGCACGCCGTAGTTGCCTGTGGCCAGCCATTCCAGCGTGCCGCCGTTGTAGACATTGCGGGCGTTCTGCTCACCCCCACCCTTGCGGCCGTAGCAGCGAATCGCGTCGACAAGGAACAGCAGCACCCCGGCGGCCATGATGAAGGCGCCCACAGTCGAGACCAGGTTCGGCAGGTCCCAGGCACGGCCAGGCAGGTAGGTGTCCACGCGCCGGGGCATGCCCATCAGGCCGCTCAGGTGCATCGGCAGAAAGCACACGTGCACGCCGACGAAGTTGAGCCAGAACACCCAGCGGCCGACCTTCTCCGACAGCTGCCGGCCGTTGATCATCGGCGTCCAGTAATAGAAGGCGGCGAACAGCGGGAACACCATGCTGCCGATCAGCACGTAATGAAAGTGTGCAACCACGAAATAGGTGTCGTGGGCCTGGCCGTCGAAAGCGACCATGCCCACCATCACACCCGTGAGGCCGCCCATCACGAAGATGAGGATGCCGCCGACGAGAAATAGCGATGGCACGTTGCGCTGCACCTTGCCCGATGCGAGCGTGGCGATCCACGCGAATACCTGCGCGCCCGCGGGAATAGCCACCGCCATCGACGCGGCCGAGAAGTAGCCCGCGGACAACCCCGGCAGGCCCACCGTGAACATGTGGTGGGCCCAGACCCCGAAGCTGATGAAGCCGGTCGCGATCATCGCCAGCACGACGATCTCGTGGCCGACCAGCGGCTTGTGCGCAACGGTGACGATCATCGTCGACACCATCGCCGAGGCCGGAATGAAGATGATGTAGACGTCGGGATGGCCGAAGAACCAGAACAGGTGCTGGTAGAGCAGCGGGTCGCCGCCGCGGGTGGCGTCGAACAGCGGCCAGTTGAAGGCGCGCTCGAGTTCGAGCAGGAAGGTCACCATGATCATCGCCGGGAAGGCCAGGATGATCATCACGCCGAAGATCAGCACCGCCCAGGCGTAGACCGGCATCTTTGCCAGCGTCATGCCGGGGGCGCGCGTGCGCAGCACGCCCACGATGAGTTCGATGGCGCCGGCGATCGCGCTGATCTCGATGAAACCGATGCCCAGCAGCCAGAAGTCGGCGTTGATGCCCTTGGAATAGACCCCCGCACTCAAGGGCGGGTACATGAACCAGCCACCCGAGGGCGCCAGGCTGAAGAAGATCGAGCAGAAGAAGACGACCCCGCCGATCAGGTAGGCCCAATACGAATACGCCGATAGCCGCGGGAACGGCAGGTCGCGCGCCGCGATCATCTGCGGCAGCAATAGCACCGCGATGGCCTCGACGGCGGGCACGGCGAACAGGAACATCATCACCGAGCCGTGCATCGTGAACAGCTGGTTGTAGGTCTCCTGCGGCACGATGCCCGCCAGCGGCGCTGCCAGCTGCACACGCATCACCAGCGACAGGACACCCGCAGCGACGAAGAAGCCGAAGGCTGTGACGATGAACAGGAAGCCGATGAAGTTGTTGTTGACGGCGCTGAAGGCACGCCAACCCGTCGGCGTCTCCCAGACCTTCTTCAGCGCTTCGAGTTCGCCGGGCGGCCTGTTGCCTTGCGTGGGGAATCGCTCGTAGAGCCGCGCGTCGAAGCCGGTCTCCGAACGCGCGGTCGCTGCATCGCCCGCGGCACCTGCCACGCCCGGGGGAGCGCAGCGCGTCATCTCAGCGACTCCATGTAGGCGGCCAGCGCGCCCAGCTCATCGGCCGGCAGCGAGCGGTAGGCGGGCATGCGGTTGTTGGGCTTGATCGACTGGCTGTCGCCGATCCAGCCGATCAGCGTGCCCCGGGTGTTGGGCAGGATACCGGCGCCCAGCGACTGACGCGAACCGACGTGCGTCAGGTCGGGGCCCGAGAGCCCTTGCGCGGGGGTGCCGGCGATGCGGTGGCAGGCGGCGCAGCCGACCTCGCCGAAGAGCTGGCTGCCGCGCAGCACCTCGGCGCTGACGGGTAACGCGGCCAGGCCCGGTTGTGAACGTGCAAGCCGCGCATCGAACCAGCGCTGCCAGTCGGCGGGATCGTGCGCCACGACCACGAAGCCCATCAGCGAATGCGCCCCGCCGCAGAACTCGGCGCATTGCCCGCCGTAGACGCCCGCCTTGTCGGCTTGCAGCTTGAGCCGGTTGGTGCGGCCCGGGATCATGTCCATCTTGCCGCCGAGCTTGGGCACCCAGAAGCTGTGGATCACGTCCTCGGACACCATGTCGACGACGACCGGGCGGCCGAGCGGAATGTGCAGTTCGTTGGCATCGGCATGGATCTCCTTGCCCGCCGCATCGAGGTAGGACATCTTCGCCACCAACTGGCGCGCCCAGCCCGGTCACGGCGGCTTCTACCAGGCACTGGTCGATGGCACCTACAAAAAGTACGGGCTCGATGTCGAGATCCAGCAGGGCGGACCGCAAGTCAACAACCGGCCGATGCTGCCGGCGGGCAAGGTCGACTTCTTGATGAGCGGCAACATGCTGCAGTTGTTCGACAACGCCAAGCAGAAGATTCCGACGGTCGCGGTCGCGGCAATCTTCCAGAAAGACCCGCAGGCCATCATCGCGCATCCCGGGCAGGGCTTCGACAAATGGGAGGACCTGAAAAAGGCCAAGACCGTCCTGTTGTCCAAGGACGGGCAGTTCAGCTTCTGGCAATGGATGAAGCCGCAGGGTTTTCGCGATGAGCAGCTGCGCCCCTACAACTACAGCCTGAGCCAGTTTCTCGCGGACAAGCAGACCGTGCAGCAGGGATACGGCATCAGCGAGCCGATCTCGGTGCAGAAGCAGGGCGGTTTCAAGCCGGTGGTGCATCTGCTGGCCGATCATGGTTGGTCCACGTATTCGACGATCATCGAAACCCGCGTGGACATGGTCAAGAACAAGCCGGAGGTGGTGCAGAAGTTCATCGATGCGTCGATGATCGGCTGGTACAACTACCTGTACGGCGACCGCAAGGCGGCCGATGCCGCCATCAAGCAGGCCAACCCCGACATCAATGACGACTACATTGCCCAGACGCTGGCACTGATGCGTTCGATGGGTATCGTCGATTCCGGCGACGCGCTCAAGCTGGGCATCGGCGCGATGACCGATGCGCGCATGAAGGACTTCCACGACAAGGTGGTCGCCGCAGGCCTGTACAAGGCAGGCGACTTCGATCTGGCCAACACCTATTCCACCCGCTTCGTCGGCAAGGGGGTCGGCCTGGACCTGCGCAAGCGGCTCGCCAATTGAGTCCCTGCATGCGAGTCCTGCTTGTCTATTGCCATCCGGTGGAAGCCAGCTTCTGCGCCGCCGTACGCGACCGTGCGCTGCAGACACTGCAGGTGCAGGGGCACGACGTGCGGGTGATCGACCTGTATGGCGAAGGTTTCGATCCGGTGCTCAGCCGCGAAGAACGCCTGCGCTACCTGGACGACACGGCCGGCAATCTGGCCGGCGTGCAGTCGCATGTGGACGCGTTGCGCTGGGCCCAAGGGCTGGTGTTCGTCTATCCGACCTGGTTCTATGGTCCGCCGGCCATGCTCAAGGGCTGGCTGGAGCGCACCTGGCTGCCGGGCGTGGCCTTTTCGGTGGCGCAGCGCAAGGGCGAACGGCCAGGCCCCGGCATGCAGCATATCCGCTGGTTGTGCTGCATCACCACCTCGGGCTCGCCGTGGTGGTGGCTGCAGCTGATCAGCGATCCGGGTCGCAAACTGTTCGTGCGAGGCCTGCGCGCACTGTTCGCGCGCAGTTGCAAGGTGCAGTGGCTGCAACTCTTCAATATGAACAACGCAACAGACCGCGAGCGCAGGCGCTTTCTGGCGCGGGTCGAACACACACTGGCGGCTGCGCGATGACCGGCACCCCGATCTCCGGCCCGGCTGCGCCGGCTGCTGCTGCCGGCCAGCCGCTGGCCCGGTATGCCGCGGCGCGGCGTGTCGGCGACCTGGTGTACATGTCGGGCGTGATCGCCGTCGACCCGGTCAGCCGGCGCGTGGTCAGCGATTTCGACCAGTTGCCGGCCGAGGTGCGTTGCGCCCTGGGCGAGACCGGCGAGATGTCGGTCGACATCTTCCAGGCGCCGGTGCTGGTGCAGAGCTGGTTTGTGCTCGACCGCATACGGCAGTTGGCCCAACAACACGGCGGCGACATGGCGGACGTATTCAAGCTGGTGCAGTATTTCACCGATCTGCGGGACTATCCGCTGTACAACCGGGTGCGCCGGATGTTCTATCCCGGCGATCCGCCGGTATCGACTGTTGTCGAGGTCTGCGGCATGTTGCCCTCGCGCGAGGTGCGCATCGAGGTCGAAGCCACCGCCTTCATTCCACGCCCTCGTTAACACCAACCCGTCAACTGCCACCATGCTCGACCGCATTCTCACCGTCCGTGTCTCCCGCATCACCCGCGAGACAGCGGAGATCAGTGCCTACGAATTGACCCATCCATGGGGCCGTCCGCTGCCACCGTACGACGCCGGCGCACATATCGACCTGCATGTGCCCGGAGGGTTCATGCGGCAGTATTCGCTGGCACGGGCCGGGCACCAGGGGCAACACTGCAGCAGCTACCTGATCGGAGTCAAGCGCGAGGCCGCCGGCCGCGGCGGCTCGGCGGCACTGCACGGGCGCGTGCGTGTCGGTGACCTGCTGGCCATCAGCGCCCCGCGCAACACATTCGCGCTGCACGCTGGCGCGCAGCGCCACCTGTTGCTGGCCGGCGGCATCGGCCTGACCCCGATGCTGGCGATGGCGCAGCAGCTGCTGCGCCAGGGTGCCGATTTCACGTTGTGCGTGTTCGCCCGTAGCCGGGAGCATCTGGCGTTCGGGCAGGCACTTGCAGACCCTGCGCTGGCGCCCCATGTGCGGCTGCATTTCGACTCGGCAGCGGACGACCAGAAGATCGATCTCGCCGAGCTTCTGGCCGTCCGTGCACCGGGCTGCCACATGTACATGTGCGGACCCGAAGGGTTCATGGGCGCGGTGCAGGCTGCATCAGCGCACTGGCCCGATGGTTGCGTGCATCTGGAGTACTTCGCAGCGCCCCAGGGGGCCGGTGACGGCGGCTCCAACGAAGCGTTCACGCTGGTGCTGGCCAGGCGTGGTGTCTCGGTTGCGGTGCCTCCCGATCAAACGGCGGCACAGGCGCTGCACGATCTCGGGCTCGATGTGCCCACCTCGTGCGAGCAGGGCATCTGCGGCACCTGCGTCGTCGGGTATGCCGGCGGCGAACCGGAGCACCGGGATTTCTGCCTGTCGGCGACGGAGCGCAAATACAAGATCGCGCTGTGCTGCTCGCGCGCGAAATCCGGCCCCATCACGATCGACCTGTAGTGCCCGGCCTGTGGTGACGGGCCGCAACGACTTATCATGCCTCGAATGACCAAGACACCGGAAACAGACCGGACTGCGCCCGACGGTGCCGAGTCGCCCGCGCGCAGGCGCAGTCCGCGTGCCCGGGACCAGATTCTGGCAGCGATCAATGCGGCAGCCATCGAGGTGTTCGCGCGCGACGGCGTCACCGGTGCATCGACCCAGGCGATCGCCGAATGCGCCGGCCTGTCCAAGCAGCAACTGCACTACTACATCGACAGCAAGGACAATCTGTACCGGCAGATATTGCAGGACGTCATCGACGACTGGATCAATGTGTTCGGCTTCAGCGACGAAGCCTACGGACCGCGCAAGGTGCTGTCTGACTACATCCGGCGCAAGCTGATCTTCTCGTTCGAGCAACCACGGCGCTCGCGCATATTCGCGATGGAAATGATGCGCGGAGCACCCGTGCTGCGCACCATGCTCACCACATCCAAGCGTCGCACCGACCAAGCGGTTGCGGTGATCCGGAACTGGATCGAGCTCGGGCTGATGGAGCCGGTGGACCCGCTGCTGCTGCTGTTCAACACCTGGGCCATCACCCAGTTCTTTGCGGAACACACGGAGCAGATCCTCTATTTCACCGAGCAGCCGGAGCTGGACGCTGCAGCCCGGGAAAGAATCATCGCGCAGAGCATCGCGTTCATCTTGCGGGGCGCGGGTATCCGCTGACAGGCTTTGCATCGCCCGGCCGCGGGGTCCGGGGCGCCTGGGTTGGCCATCGTCGCACCGGAATGCGCCGCGTGTTCCATGCTGGCAGGCCTGCTTGCAGCGCAAGGCGAGCCAGTTCGGTCGATGGTTCAGCCGGCAGGCCTTTCGCATCGGCGCGTCCGTTGCGGGACAAAGGTACGGGGCCGACCCGGCTCACCGGTCCACTGATGAAGTGGGTTTCGCGCAGTTGGCTGCGGAGAACGCGTGACGACTGGTGGGGCAATAGGCTGAACGGGCTATGGATGATTTTTTCCCGATGGCAGAATATTGAGTGCAGTGTGATCGATCCTGTGCACGATCGGCCAATGGCCTGTACGCCATCTCGGCGGTGGCAGTGCAGGTCATTGTCCGTGGGCCTCTTGCGGGCTTCTTGCCCATTGCATGGGTTCGCGATTGGTTTGAGGTTTTTGATCCGGGAGCGTGACATGAACAACCGTTGGATGGCGCTGCTAGTTGCTGCATTGGCAGCTTCCAATACTCTTGCGCAGCAGGGGCAGTCGACTCTCAATCTGTTTGTCAACGCCTACCATGACCAGCAGTCATTCAGCCAGAACAGCGTCCCCGGTACGACGCTGCAGTCGCAGTTGTTTGCCGAGGATCACACCCGGTCACCAGCGAGCAGTTCAAGTGTCTATGGGTCCGATCACTTCGCAAGTGCATTCGGTTCCGTCGATGCCAAACAGATTTCGCTGTATTCATCGGCCCGCCACGTGGCCTGGATTGATCAAGGCACGTATGGAGTTGGTGGGATGGCCAGCGCATATGCCTCTGTGGCTGTTCCATTCTTGATGCAACAGGCCGCGTTGACCGGCACGATGGGAACGATGGTCGTGCCCCTGCGTGTCACGGGTGCCGTGTCGCTGGACACGGGTTTTTACGATCCGGTCACCTTCGCAAACACGAACGGACGGGCATGGATCGGTTTCTCTGCGACAAGTCTCGGCCAACACCCGGATTGTTCTTCCGTTGGCAATCAATGCCGCGATATTGCCAGCGATTTCCAGGGCACGGTGGTGCGGGGGAGCGGCGTGGACGGGATCTGGACGCTGAACATCCCGTTCCAGTTTGGGTCGTGGGCGCAGTATCAGATCAGTGCGAATACCGAAGTCAGGGTGGGTGGCAACGCGGGCTGGGGGCAATCCGTGGATCACGAAGGCGAATCCGATTTTTCGCACACCTTGAAATGGGGCGGAATCAGCGCCGTACTCGACGCCTCGGGCCAGCCGGTACTGAACTGGACGGTTCAGTCGTTGCCCGGAATTGATCTCACAACACCCGTGCCCGAACCAAGCAGTTGGGCGCTCATGCTCGCTGGACTGGTCCTTCTGGGCTGGCTGGCACAACAACAACAACGCCGCGCGAAAAGTCCGCAGCACAATCGCACAACCCGACAAGGCCCTGTTTCGACCTAGCGCAGGTCAGCCGGCGTCACGCGCCTGGCCTGTGCCGACCACTGCGCCAGGTTGTCTGCTTGGGCGGCGATGGCGCCCGCCATTCAATGCCGTGGCTTTCCAGCACCTTGATCAGGCGCGCTTTTTCTGCCTGTAGGGCTGCGACGGTAGCCGGGTCAGTCATCGACTCCGTACTCGGCCAGCAAGTCGTTCATGCCATCGCCGAAACCATAGCCAATGTTGTGGCTGATGCCTCGGACTGCCTCCAGGCGCGCCCAAAAGGCGGGTCGCGCTTCCTCGGGCAGCGTGGCAATGGTCTTCAAGGATTGCTCGAACATCCGCAGCCCAGAGGATTTCATGGGACCGCGCAGCCTTTTGGGTGGGTCATGAGAACACCCGCTCCAGCGTGGCGGGCAGCGGTGCGGCGTTGGCTTTGCCTATGTGGATGGCGGTGTGCTTTTTCCGGAGCGCAATGTGCGGATCGAACAAGCGGTCGATACGGCCCACGTATTATTTCGCGCGATCCACTTTGTCGAGTAGCTTCAACGCCCGTTTTGGGTTGCCTCGCGCCGCACGTGTTTCGAAGCGCACCCTCGCATCAAAGTTGGCCAACGCGACGGTGGCCAGTTCGTCCATCAGTTTGTTGACGCTGATGGCGTTGGATCGCGCCAGCGCCTTGAGGCGTTCGTGCTTGTCATCGGGCAGTCTAA
>JAGPBF010000020.1 GCA_018063505.1 Rhodoferax sp. | reverse complement strand
GTTGAGGCCGGTGGCCTTGAAGTCACCGGCTATCAGGCTCCAGCCGCTGGCGTCGTACAGGCTTTCCCAGATGCCGAGTTGAATCGCGGCGCCCTGGTTGCCATTGACCGGATGCAGCCAGGCGTAAGGATCGATGTTGTTCTTGTCGGCGCTCATGGCCCAGTTGACTGCGCCAAGAAAGTCCAGCGTGCGGTCCGTGGCACCGTTGAAGTCGATGGTGTAGTTCACCAATTGTCCGTGCGTGATGTTTTCGTAGATGTCGTAGCAGTACATGAACAGATCGGACGGGCCATCGACGAAGATTTTGGGATTCAGGAGGCCGAAGTTGCTGGCTGTGCCCTGAAAGCGGCCAGCGGCAACACCTTCGGTCTTGTAGGTGTTGCCGGGCAGGCGGAAGGTGATGTCCACATTGTCATAACCCGAGCCATTGAAGATGGGGTTGTCGAAGGTGACCGTGACGACTGGATCGGCCATCGCCGTAGCCGCTACCGCGGTCAGCGCCAAGGCGATCAGATTGGATTTGAATTTGTGCATGGCATTCACTGTTGAAACAATGCATGCTTAAAAGCATAAACCGGGCCAGGTCCTAAGTGCTTGAATCTGTGGACTTTCTCACACTATTTGCGGCGTCGCAGCAATGGGTGTAGTGAATTCCGACATTAGTGTCGAAATTCACTACACATTGTCCGGATCGGTGGACAGATGCTGCGGTAGCGGTTTCAGCCCGGGTTTTGCGGGCTTGAGGCTGGCTGCTGAAAGCGCAGTTTCATGACCAGGATCACACTGGCCAGTGCCAGCGTGATGGTGTTGGCAATGACGATGGGCCAGGCCGTCACCAGCACTCCGTAGGCCAGCCAGAGCGAGACGCCAAGCACGAAGAGCAGGTACATGCCCAGCGAGATTCCGCGGACGTCCCGGGTGCGAAACGTCACCCAGGCCTGCGGCACGAAGCTCGCAGTGGTCAGTATGGCGGCGGCATACCCGATGAATTCACTGAGGATCATGGCGCGGATTGTCTCTCAGCGCAGCCTTTGCAGTTTTGGTTGCTTCAGTTTTCCCGGACGGCCCATTCAAGCAATTTGTCGATCACCGCGCGGCTCGCGCCGGCGTTGCCATGGTTGGCCATCAGCACCACCACATAGCGCCGGCCACTGCTGGCCAATACATAACCTGCGACCGCCGTCACATCGCGCAGGCTGCCGGTCTTGAGATGGGCGTTGCCAACAGCACCCGAACGGTTGCGGCGCATCGTGCCGTCGATGCCGGCAATCGGCAGCGAGGACATGAGTTCGGGCATCCAAGGCGACTGGTAGGCAATCTGCAGCAACCGCCCCAAGGCCAGCGCACTGGTGCGGCCGTTGCGCGACAGACCGGACCCGTTGTCCACTGATGGCGCTTCGACCGTGGCGCCAACACGGTTGCGCCACCATTGCTGCAAAACCTCGCGTGAGGCCGCCAACGTGGCAGGTGCTTGCGCGTTGTTGGCGGCTGGTTTGCCGTTGGCATCGCGGCCAGCGGGCAGGCTCAGGCTCAGAAAGACCTGCTGCGCCATCACGTTGTTGCTGTATTTGTTGATGTCGCGGATCACTTCGGCCAACGCGGGCGACGTGACTTCGAACACCGCAGGCCCTGCTGCCGACGGTACGATGCCGTCCCTTACGTTGCCGGTGAGTTGTCCGCCCACTTCGCGCCACATGCCCGCCACTGCCCGGGCAGCGTACACCTGCGGGTCGGGCCAGGCCAGTGGCCAGGTGCGTTCCTGGCATGCGGCCGGATAACTGCCGGCAAAGCGGATCTGCCCCGGGTCGGAAAAATCGGCGCGCAGGTTGCCCCGGTAGTCGCCGCAGTCCCCTGTGGCCAGCGGTACCGTGGCGGGAATCGTCACCCCGGCCAGCGGAGGGTCCACATGGATACGCGCCAGATTGGCCGTGCGGTCGACGACAAAGGTCAACAGCACCGATTTGTAGCTCAGCAGCAAGGCGTCGGGCGCCGCGTTGTACGGCCGCAGCGGTTCGCCATCGAAACCGCCGGGATCGGTCGGCGCCAGCGAGAACGCACTTCGGTCGAGCACGATGTCACCGGTGATGCGGTTGATTCCCAGGCTGCGCACGCGGCGCATCAGCTGCCAGAAACGTTCGCTGACCAAGGTGGGATCACCCTGGCCCCGGATATAGAGATTGCCTTCGAGTCTGCCCTCGCGCACCGGCCCGTCGACAAACACCGACGTGGTCCAGGCATAGGCCGGCCCGAGCAGGTCCAGCGCCGCCGACGTGGTGACCAGTTTCATCACCGAGGCCGGATTCATGGCCACGTCGACCCGATGGCTGACCCTGGGCGGCTCCTTGCCCTGTGCGTCGACCACCAGCACTGCGACCGCGTCGCGCGGCAACTTGGCCATGGCCAGCGCCGCATCGACCTCGGCAGGCAGGCCTTGCGCCAGTGCCCGGCCCGGCAACGCCAGCAACGCGGTCACCAGGACCAGCGTGGCACACCCCGGACACACCTGCCAGATCGAGCTTCGGCCAGGGCTGCCGGTCGTGGTTCCGCTGCGCCCGCCAGGTTGCGGGGACGGTCGAAGGCGGGTTGCAATATCCATTGCGCCAGTCTACAACCCGGGCGCAACCGATAATCTGCCGATGCGCTTGTTCAAGCCCTTTTCCGCGCAAGCGACAGGCGCCGCCGCCGCCCTGGTCACGATCGTGATCTGGACCTCGTTTATCGTGATTGCCCGCGCCACGGCCGATCCATCCCGTGGTGGCGCGCTCAATCCGTTTGACATCGCCTTCGCGCGCCTGCTCGGCGCCGGTTTGGTGCTGCTGCCGGTGGGCTGGTGGCTGGTGCGGCGCGACCGCGCACGTGGCAATGCGACGTCGTCCATGTTCGGTTTCTCGCCGCTGCCACTCAGGCTGACGGCGACGGTCGGATTTTTCGGCGGCCTGCTGTATGCCGTGCTGGCTTACAGCGGCTTCGTGTTTGCGCCAGCCGGCCACGCCGCCGTGCTGATGCCGGGCAGTCTGCCGCTCTGGACCACCTTGCTGGCAGCCCTGTTCCTGGGCACCCGCATCACGCGGGCCCGCGCGCTCGGGCTGGCGCTGATCGTGGCCGGCGGATTGCTGGTGGGTGGATCCAGCCTGCTGCGCGCTTTCGACGGCGGCGAGGTCTGGAAAGGCGACCTGCTGTTCATGTCGGCAGCCTTGTGCTGGTCCTGTTACAGCGTGCTGGCGCGCCACCATAGGCTCGACGCGGTGCGCGCCACGGTGGCGATCACGGTCTTCGGGTTCTTCCTGTACGTGCCGGTCTACGCCATATTGTTGTGGTTGGAACTCGTTCCGGGGCATCTTTTGTCTGCGCCGCCGGGCCAGGTGGTGTTCCAGATGGCTTTTCAGGGCTTGGGCTCTGTGGTGATCGCCGGTGTCACCTTTACCAGGATGATCCAGCATTTCGGGCCGGTACGATCGACGATGATGACCTCGGTGGTGCCGGCGCTGGCTTCCATCTCGGCGGTGTTGGTCCTGGGCGAACCGCTGTCCTGGAACCTGGCCATCGGTCTGGCCCTGGTCACGCTGGGCATCGTGTTTGGTGTGCGTGTCGGCGCGGCGCCTGGAACCGGCAGCGTCGCCATGCAGGTGCAGAGCGCAAAACCCTGATCCGAAGGACGATACCCAGATGCATTTGCTTGCCTTCGATACCAGCACCGACCGGATGTCGATTGCCGTTGGCCGCAGCGTCGATGGCGTCGAACAGGTGTGGTCGATGGCTGGCGAAGGTGGCGCGCAGGCCTCGCGCACGCTGCTGCCGTCGATTCTCGACCTGCTTGCCCAGGCCGACCTGGCGCTGGCCGAACTCGACGCGATTGTGTTCGGCCAGGGGCCAGGCGCCTTCACCGGTTTGCGCACTGCCTGCGCGGTGGCTCAGGGCCTTGCGTTCGGCGCCCGCGCGCGTACCGGTGGTATGCCGGTCCCGCTGTTGCCGCTCGATTCCCTGCTGGTGGTGGCCGAGCAGGCGCGGCAGGCCCATGCGCCCGACGCGGCGCAGTGGCAGGTGCTGGCCATGCTCGATGCGCGCATGGACGAAATCTACGCCGGCAGCTACCGTTGGCAGCAGCCAGGCTGGCAGACGCTGCAAGCGCCGGCCCTGGCCAGAGCCCAGGATCTGCAGCCACCACCGAATTGCCAGGCGCTGGCTGGCAACGTGTTTGCCCACTATGGCGACCGACTGCCCGGTGGTACCGCGCTGGCGCGCATCGATACCTTGCCCGATGCCCGGGCCATGCTGCGGCTGGCGCCGGCCATGCTGGCCGCCGGCCTGGCGGTAGACCCGGCACTGGCGCTGCCGGTCTATATTCGCGATAAAGTGGCATCCACCACCCAGGAGCGTGCCGTAGCCCATGCGGCAGCGTCCACGATGGCGGTCAAACCATGAGCGCCGCCGGGCCGTTCCCAAGGCGCTCGTTCCGCAGCCCGCAGGGCGCAGGTTGCCTGATGAGCGCCGCCGGGCCGTTCCCAAGGGAGAATTCCGCAATGCGCAGCATGGAGGATGCCTGATGAGTGCTGTGTTGCAGGCGCCCGAGGCGCAATTCGAACCCCTGACGCTGGAGCGCCTGGCCGAGGTGATGCGCGTCGAGAAGCTGGCCTATGCCCATCCCTGGAACGAAGCCAACTTCCGCGATGCGATCGGTGCCGGCTACCAGGCGCAGATGGTCACGGCGGCGGGCGAGGTGCTCGGTTATTTCATTGCCATGAAAGGTGTCGACGAAGTCCATCTGCTCAACATCACGGTGGCGCCGCGTTACCAGGGCCAGGGCTGGGCCCGGTTGATGCTCGAGGCGCTGGCAATCTGGACCCGGGGCCAAGGCGTGAAGTGGTTGTGGCTGGAAGTGCGGGTTGGCAATCTGCGCGCGATGCGGGTCTACGAAAAGCATGGTTTCTGCCGGGTCGGCGTGCGAAAAGCCTATTACCCGGCGGGGCTGGGCAAACGCGAAGATGCCGTTGTCATGAGTCTGCATCTGTGAGCCGCCTGGCATTGCGCGGAGTTGGCGTCATGACCCCATCGATGCAGTCGCTGCTGTTGCGTTACACCGGCAATGGGAGGGGTGCAACATGGGCTTGAATCTGGATCCGCGCCAGCGCGCCATGTTGCAGGAAATGGGGGTCCGGGTCTGGTGGCCCAGGGCCGACCCGGCCGCGCAGGCGGCAGCTTTGCCGGCAGCGGGTGCGCAGGAAGTATCCGAGCCACCAACGCCAACACCAACACCAACCGCGCCCGTGGCACGCCAGCCGGTGGTGGCCGCGACGACTCCGCTGGCGGCAAAGCCGGCGCCAGTGCCGGTCCTTGCGCACGCTTTGGCAGCGCCAGATGGCCCGGTCGACGCGCTGGACTGGGCGCAACTGGCCCGGGCGGTTCAGACCTGCACAGCGTGTGCGTTGTGCGAAGGGCGCAAGGCGCCGGTGTTCGTCAGCGAGCCGACGCCGGCGCAGGCCCACTGGCTGGTTGTCGGTGAACCGCCGGACGAACAGGAAGAGCGCGCCGGCGCACCGTTTGCCGGCATGGCTGGCCAGCTCTTGGACAACATGCTGCGCGCGGTGCAGTGCCAGCGTGATGGCCAGGGCCGCAGCGGCGCGCGGCTGACCAGCGTCGTCAAGTGCCGGCCCGCCGCCGTGCGTCCGCCCCAAGTGGCTGAACTCGATCAGTGCGCGGTGTTCCTGCGCCGCGAGATTGCCCTGACGCAACCACGTGTGATCCTGGCCATGGGGCGTTTCGCCGCGATGTCGCTGCTCGGCCAGGCCTATCCCGAAGTGCTGCAGCTGCCACTGGGCCAGCTGCGCGGGCGCGCGTTCCGGGTGCAGGGCATACCGGTGGTGGTCACCTACCATCCGGCCAAGCTGCTGCGCGCGCCCCAGGAGAAGGCAAATGCCTGGGCCGACCTGTGCCAGGCGCGCAGCCTGGTCGACGCCGCCGGCTGACCGGCCTGAACGGCACCAAGTGCTGCGCGTTGCTGTGCAGTGAGCCCCGCCAGAGCCTGACGAAGCCAGGGCGGGCGGCACCCCCAGCGGCTCGCCGCCGCGCTGTGGCCCGGCCGCAGCAGAGCAGCCACTAGAATCGGTGAACCCCCTCCTGGCACCGCACCATGACCTTTGTCGACATGCTCGCTGACGCCCAGCGCAGCCACCAATCCCTGCTGTGTGTCGGCCTGGACCCCGAACCGGCCCGCTTTCCTGCCCACCTCAAGGGCGATGCCACGCGGATTTACGATTTCTGCGCCGCGATAGTCGATGCGACCACCGATCTGGTGCTGGCGTTCAAACCGCAGATCGCCTACTTTGCCGCGCACCGGGCCGAAGCCCAGCTCGAGCAACTGGTGGCGCACATGCGCAAGGTTGCGCCGCAGGTGCCGGTGATCCTGGATGCGAAACGCGGCGACATCGGCTCGACCGCCGAACAGTACGCAATCGAAGCCTTCGAGCGTTATGGCGCCGACGCCGTGACCTTGTCGCCGTTCATGGGTTTCGATTCTGTCGAACCGTATCTGCGGCGCCATGGCAAGGGCGCTTTCCTGCTCTGCCGCACGTCGAATCCCGGTGGTGACGACCTGCAGAACCAGCGTTTCGCGACGATTGCCGGGCAGCCGTTGCTGTACGAACATGTGGCCAGCCTGGCCCACAGCCAGTGGAACATCAACGGCCAGCTGGGGCTGGTGGTGGGTGCAACCTACCCGGCCGAGATCGCCCGGGTGCGCGAACTGGCGCCTGCATTGCCAATGTTGATCCCCGGCGTGGGGGCGCAAGGCGGCGATGCGGTTGCCACCGTCCGTGCCGGCCTGCGGGTGGCAGCTGACGGCAAGATCACCGGCCCGATCGCCGTCAACGCCTCGCGTTCGATCCTGTACGCGGGCACCGGTGCGGATTTCGCTGCCGCCGCACGCGTCGAGGCGCTGCGCACCAGAGATGCATTGGCGCAGGCAGCGGCAGGCTGACCGCCTCGGACCCTTGCGGACAACGCGGCACTGAACACCATGGGAGAAGCCGCCAAATCGTCTGATCCCCGGATGGTGTCGTATTACGCGGCGCGCGCGCCTGAATACGACCGCATTTACCAGAAGCCCGAGCGCCAGGCCGATATTGCCGATCTGCGTGAACGCCTGCCGGCCTTGTTTGCCGGCAAGCGGGTGCTCGAGATCGCCTGTGGCACAGGCTTCTGGACCCAGTTCATCGCGCCGACAACGCGTGCCATGGTGGCACTGGATGCTGCGCCGCAAACCATGGCGATTGCGGCGCAGCGCGTCGCCGCGGACAAGGTCCGATTCGTCACCGGTGACGCCTACATGTTGCCGACCGACCTGGGCAGGTTCGACGCCGCATTCGCCGGATTCTGGTTCTCACATGTACCGCAGGCGCGGCAGCACGAATTCCTGCAAGGGCTGGGCGCGGTTTTGCAACCGGGCGCGCTGGTGGTGTTGCTGGACAACCGCTATGTTCCCGGCAGCAGCACGCCGATTGCACAGACCGATGCCAATGGCGACAGTTACCAGTTGCGTCCGCTGGACGATGGCTCTGAGCACCGGGTATTGAAGAACTTCCCGACCCAGGCGCGGCTGCGCCAGCTGCTCGATGGCCTGGGTGATGAACCGGTGCTGACCGAGCTGGCGTATTACTGGGTGCTGCAATACCGGGTGGTGGCGCAAGCGTCAATGACCTGAATCGCGCTGCCGATGGCGCCAGGCAGCGTGGGGACAGCGGGGCTGGCGTATGCCAGCGACCCGCAACCCGCGCTGCGCCGATGATTATCATGAAGCTTTGCCGCAGCCTTTCGTTGCGACACAGGTTATCGCGGAGACTCGACATGGCACAGCAGGCACCCAGCGTATTCCCGGCCAGTCCCTCTTGGGATGGCGCCGGAACCAGCAAGATCCCGTTTTCGGTCTACACCAGTGACGAACTGCACCGGCGCGAGCTCGACCGCTTCTTCTACCGCAAGCACTGGAGTTACGTCGGCCTGGAAGCGGAGATCCCGAACCCGGGCGATTTCAAGCGCACCGTGGTCGGCGAGCGCTCGGTGCTGCTGGTGCGCGACAAGCAGGGCGCCATCCATGTCGTGGAAAACGTCTGCGCCCACCGCGGCATGCAGTTCTGCCGCGAACGCCATGGCAACCGCAGCGAGTTCACCTGCCCCTACCACCAGTGGAGCTACACGCTGTCGGGCGACCTGCAGGGCGTGCCGTTTCGCCGCGGCGTGCGCCAGGACGGCAAGGTCAACGGCGGCATGCCGGCCGATTTCGACCTCAAGCAGAACGGCCTGACACAGCTCAAGGTCGCCTGTCGCGGCGGTGTGGTGTTCGCCTCGTTCGACCACGACGTAGAGTCGCTGGAAGACTACATCGGGCCGGCGATCCTGCATTACTTCGACCGCCTGTTCGATGGCCGCAAGCTCAAGATTCTGGGCTACAACCGCCAGCGTATTCCGGGCAACTGGAAACTCATGCAGGAGAACATCAAGGACCCGTACCATCCGGGCCTGCTGCATACCTGGTTCGTCACCTTCGGCCTGTGGCGTGCCGATAACAAGTCCGAACTCAAGATGGACCGGCACCACCGCCACGCGGCGATGATCTCCACCCGCGGGCAGTCCGGCAAGGCCGACCAGGTGACGCAGGTCTCGAGCTTCAAGGAGAGCATGCAGCTGCAGGACGACCGTTTTCTCGACATCGTGCCCGAAGCCTGGTGGGGCGGTCCGAGCGCGGTGATGACGACGCTGTTCCCCAGCGTGATCCTGCAGCAGCAGGTCAACAGCGTGTCGACCCGGCATATCCAGCCCGACGGCCACGGGGCGTTCAACTTCGAGTGGACGCATTTCGGTTTCGAGGACGACGACGCTGCGATGACCAGGCGCCGCCTGCGCCAGGCCAACCTGTTCGGGCCGGCCGGTTTCGTGTCGGCCGACGATGGCGAGGTGATCGAATTCAGCCAGCGCGGCTTCGACAGCAAGCCGGGGCACCGTGCATTGGCCGAACTCGGCGGGCGCGAGGTCGGCGACACCGACCACATGGTGACCGAGACGCTGATCCGGGGCATGTACCGGTATTGGCGCGAGGTGATGGAGGACGGGCAATGACCATGAAGACGAGCGGCAATGCCACTGCGGCGGCTACAGGCCGCGGCGAGACAAGTCCGGCGCTGCGCCTGGGCCTTGACCCGCAGGACTACCTGGAGCTGACCCAGTTGCTGGCCACCTACGCGGCCGTCGTTGACGCCGCAAACTGGGATGCCTGGTGCGCGATGTTCATCGACGACTGCATCTACAAGCTGATCCCACGCGAGAACTTCGAACGCGGCCTTCCTTTGGCGACGATGGATTTCGAAAGCAAGGGCATGCTGAAAGACCGCGCTTTTGCGATCCGCGAAACCCTGTTCCACGATCCCTATTACCAGCGCCACGTGGTCGGCGCGCCGCGGGTGCTGGAGGTGCATCCGGACCGCATTGTCTGCGAGTCCAACTACGCGGTGTTCCGCACCAAACTGTCGGAGCTCACGACGGTGTTCAATGTGGGGCGTTATCTGGATACGGTTGTACGTGCGGATGACGGATGGAAATTCGCTTCGAGGCTGTGCATTTACGACAGCGAGATGATTCCGAACTCGATCATCTATCCGGTTTGATGCATCCGCGCTGCTGGCGTGACCAGCCGCAGGTCGTCGATGGCTAGCGCCGCAGGTCCAGGAAGAAACGCACCATCTCGGCCGACGCATCCGGGCCACTTTTGTCGGTATACGTGCCACTCGCACTGCCGCCAGACCAGGCATGGCCGGCGCCATGCACGGTCCAGGCCTCGACATGGGTTTGCCCCCGGGCATCGGCATGGACCGCCCTGCTGTAGCGGCGCCCGCCCGGGACGCTGCCGCTCTCGGTACGGATGCCAGCGCCTGCTCCTTCGACCTGCGCCGCATGTGCGTTCACAGCTTGCTGCACGATCTCGGTCGCATTGGAATATTGCACCGTGTGGTCGCGGTCGCCGTGAAAGACAATGGTCGGCACGGCATGCGCCGCCGGGCCGCGGCCGGTGGGCGCCGACGCCCCCACCGCATTCCGTATGCCTGCGCTGCTGCGGCCCCGCCCGCCCTTCATGGCGGCCAACGCAGACGGAATGTCATGGGCGCTGCCATACGGCAAGCCCGAATGCGCACCTACGCCGGCGATCAATTCCGGATAGGTTTCGCCCAGAATCACCGCCATCGCTGCGCCAGCCGACAGGCCTGCGACGAACATGCGGCGCGGATCGGCGCCGTGGCGTTCGGCCACTGAACGGGTGATGCCGGCAATCAGTGACGGTTCTCCGCAGTCCCGTACCTGGTCGGGCGCGCTGAACCAGTTCCAGCAGCGTGATGGATTTGCGCCCGTTGCCTGTTCGGGATAAACCACCAGAAAGCCATGCTTCTCGGCCAGCTGGTTCATCCGGGTGCCGGTTGCGAAGTCGTCCGCGGATTGGGTGCATCCATGCAACATCAATAGCAGCGGTGGCGCATCGCCAACGCTGGCCGGAACATAGAGCTTGTACGCAAGAGTGCCGGCACGGTTGCTGAATGTGTGGGTGTCGAACGTGGCGGGCGCAGGCGATCTGCCAGCCTGCTGCTGGTGCGCAGGCTCACTGTCTGGGCGTGTCGGTTCGTCGACCACGCGTGCCGCCACATCGATGGCGTCGTGATTGGCAACATTCGCGCCGCCATTGAGCGTGGTGTCTGCCGGACCCAGGGCGCGCCGGATGGTCTCGGTCACATCGTGCATCGGGCCTGCGGTCGTGTCGAGCCCTGCGGACGTCAGTGCTTGCCGAATGGTTTCATGGATGGCATTGGCGTCGAACGAAGGGGCGCGAATGTTGAACGGGATTTTCATGGGGGACCTTGTTCGAGCGTGGACGGGATCAGTGGATGCGGTCGGACAAGGCCCGGCGCACTGCTGCACTGGCCTGGAACGCACCAAGTACGGTGATTGATTCGATGGCTGCAAGCGCCAGCTCGGGCGTCACATCGTCTGCAATACGCGCCAGTCCGACAACCTGCACCTTGAGTCGTTGACCGGTGGCCACCGCGTTTTCAAGATCGGCGCGGCTGTAATGCTGCAGGCCGACCGTCAGCGTACGGCGCGTCACCGTTTGTTTGACCACATCTGCGTGTTGTGCAAGCTGGTTGCGCAACGCGGTCCGAACCAGGTCGGACCGGTTCGAATAAAAGCCTTCCTGCACAAGAAGATCCACGTGGCCAAGATCGACCACGCCGACGTTCACCGTCATCTTCTCCGTCTCGCCTGTCCGCTGCCGTGGTTCGATCACATTGCGCCTCGTGAATCTCATTAGTAGCATGCAATATTACTCCAAATGGAATCCAATTAGATTCCATTTGGAGTAATAAATGGAAACGATGGCGAATCAGGGATTTCGGTTTGTGGTGTGTCCGGTGGTTGTCCCCTGGTTCCCCTGCATCCTGCCCACCACCCGGAAACACCACCAGATCCCGAACAGTCCGAACGCGATCACCCCCAGGCCATACCCTGCCAGCGCGCCCTTGGCGCCGAACCAGGACTGCCCGAGCCAGACGAACGGAATCACGCCCAGCGTCGAGCGGCCCCAGTTCAGTGCGGTGGAGTGGAACGCGAAGCCCAGATTGTTGAACGCCGCGTTGGCGACGAACAAGGCGCCGTTGAACAGGAAACTGCCAGCCACGAAAACGCAGAAGAACACCACCAATTCGCGCGCCTGGCCGTGCGTATTGAAGATATCGGCAATCCAGCCGCTGCCCAGCGCCAGCAAGGCCCAGACCGTCAGCGCATAGATCAGCGTGACCTTCAGGCTGTCGCGCAGCGTGGATATGACGCGGTCGAACTGCCGGGCACCGAAGTTCTGGCCAATGATCGGACCGATGGCGCCCGAGAGCGCAAACAACACACCGAAGGCGATCGGGATGATGCGCTGGACGATGGTCCAGCCGGCCACGGCGTCGTCGCCGAAGTTGGCGAGCGAATGCGTCACATAGGCGTTGCCGACCGGGGTGGCGATCTGCGTCAGCACGGCCGGCAAGGCGATGGCCATGAACGGTGCCAGCTCGCGCAAGACCAGCACCATATCTGGCCGCGCGATCAGCTTGTGTACACGCCACAAGCCGTGCATGCCGATGGCAACCATGGCGATGCGCACGATGACGGTGGCGATCGCCACGCCGTGCAAGCCCAGGTCGAGCCCGAGGATCAGCAGCGGGTCCATCACCAGCGCGGTGGCGGCAGCACCCAGTGTGACGAACATGGCGCGACGCGCGTCACCGGTGGCGCGCAACAGGCCCGACAGGCACATGCCGATACCCAGCAGCGGCCAGGACGGCAACACGATGCGCATCAGCATGACGGCGCGTTCGGCTGTATGTCCGCGCGCGCCCAGCAGGTGAACCGCCGGCTCCAGCAAGGGGTAACTTACCAGTGCCAGCAGCGCCATGCAGCTGCCGACGATGATCAGCGATGCACCGGCGATCTGGCGTGCCTGCTGCCGCTGGCCGCGGCCCAGCGCGCGCGAAGTCAATGCCGTGGCGGCGATTGACAGGCCGATCGACATCGACAGGGCCAGGAACAACAAGGTGGTTGCGTAACCCAGCGCGGCGGTCAGCTCGGGTTGGCCCAGCAGCGTGATGTAGAACAGGTTCAGCCCGTCGACGGCGAACACCGCCACCAGGCCGATCGAGCCGGCGCCGGTCATGCGGATCACATGGCCCAGCGTCGAACCGGTGACCAGGCGACCCTGGGTCGTCGGCTTGGCGGATGCCACGGTCATGGGTTCAGGTGCCGGCCGGGCGCAGGCCCTGGCCGGTCACGGCGGCTTGCGCGGCGCTCAGCCGCGCACTTCCCCGTTGCCCAGCACCACGTATTTCAATGACGTGAGGCCTTCGATGCCGACCGGACCACGGGCGTGGAACTTGTCGGTGCTGATGCCGATTTCGGCGCCCAGGCCGAACTCGAAGCCGTCGGCAAAGCGGGTGCTGGTATTGACCATCACGCTGGCCGAGTCGACCTCGCGCAGGAAGCGCTGCGCATGCATGTGGTCACGGGTCAGGATGGCATCGGTATGGTGGCTGCCGAAGTGATTGATATGTTCGATCGCCGCATCAAGCCCGTCGACCACCTTGATGCTGATGATCGGCGCCAGGTATTCGGTGGACCAGTCCAGCTCGGTGGCGTCGACCAGTTGTGCACCGTCGACCGGCGCGAGCAAGGCGCGGCTTTCCGGGCAGACCCGCATCTCCACCCCCTTGGCCGCATAGATGGCGCCGATCCGGGGCAGGAATTCGGCTGCCACGCCGCGCGCCACCAACAGGCTCTCGCTGGCGTTGCACGGGCTGTATTTCTGTGTCTTGGCGTTGTCGGCCACGGCCACCGCCATTGCGATGTCGCTCGGGTCGTCCACATACACATGGCAGTTGCCATCGAGGTGCTTGAGCACCGGCACCTTGGCATCGCGGCTGATCGCCTCGATCAGGCCCTTGCCGCCGCGCGGGATCGCCATGTCGACGTATTGCGGCATCGTTATCAGCGCGCCCACCACAGAGCGGTCGGTGATCTGCACCAGCTGCACACCGTCGGCCGGCAAGCCGGAGTCGGTCAGCGCCTGCTGCACCAGCCTTGCCAGCGCCTTGTTCGATTCGATGGCTTCCGAGCCGCCGCGCAGGATGCAGGCGTTGCCGCTCTTGATCGCCAGGCTGGCCGCCTCGATGGTCACGTTGGGACGGCTCTCGAACACCATCGCAAACACGCCGATCGGCACCCGCATCTGGCCCACGCGGATACCGCTGGGTTGCTGGTTCATGCCGCTGATCTGGCCGATCACGTCGGGCATCGCGGCCAGCTGCTCGCAGCCCTGGGCCACGGTATCAACCACCTTGGGGGTCAGGCGCAGGCGGTCAACCATGGGCGCGGACAGGCCGGCGGCGGTGGCGCGGGTCAGGTCCAGGGCATTTGCCGCATCGAGACCCGCTTGGCTCTCGCGCAGCAGATCGGCCAGCCGGCGCAGGCAGGCGCTGCGACTGGCCGCGCCGGCGCGGGCCATCAGGCTGGATGCGGCACGGGCCTGGATGCCCAGCGTCTGGCTGTATTCGGCGGTGTTGAGCGCGTTCATGGCCGCATTTTCTCACGCAGTGGCGCAGCCGTGCGTGCCACGGGGGACCGGTTCAACGCGCGGCGCAGTAGCCGCACAAGGACATGGCCAGCCGCTGCAGCGCCTGCCAGGCGTCGGTCGGCCAGCCCGGAACCTTCAGGCCCTTGACGATGCCATCGACCTGGTGCGCCGCTTTGAGCAGCCGGGACAGGCTCTCGCCGTCGAGCCGTGGCAACACGCGTTCGAACAGGCGCTCGCGCGCGCCCCAGACCCGTTGCTCGCGCAAGGCCATCGGCAACGGCCGGCCGGCGTCCATCGCGTCGCGCACGCGTTTGAGCGCGCGGATGTCCTCGGCCAGGCTGTAATGCACCAGCACCGGTGCCTCGCCCTCGGCCTGCAAACCGTCGAGCATGCGTTGCACCCGCATGCGCTGGCCCGCGAGCACGGCTTCACTGAGCTTGAACACGTCGTACCGTGCCACGTTGAGCACGGCGCGTTCGATATCCTCGAATCCGAGTTCACCGGGCGGGAACAGCAGGGCCAGTTTCTGGATCTCCTGGTGGGCGGCCAGCAGGTTGCCTTCGACCCGGTCAGCGAAGAACTGCAGGCTGCGCTGGCCTTCGACGCCGGGTTTGACGCGCTGGTCCTGCTGCGCCAGGCGCTGCGCCAGCCATTGCGGCAACGCGCCACGCTCGACCGGTTCGAGCGCGACGGTGACACCATGGCGCTCGAGCGCGGCAAACCAGGCACCGCTGCGGGTGGCCTTGTCCAGCCGCGGCAACAGCACCAACGTCAGCAGGTCGTCATTGCCGCCGGATTGCTCGCACAGTTGCTGGATCGCGGCGCCGCCGTCCTTGCCGGGTTTGCCCGAGGGAATCCGTATCTCGACGATCTGCTTGTCGGCGAACAGGCTGAGCGACCCACCGGCAGCGAGCACCTCGCTCCAGTCGAAATGGGCGCCTGCCACGGTATGTGAGGTGCGCTCGCTGAATCCGGCGGCGCGTGCTGCGCTGCGGATCGCGTCGGCCGCCTCCTGGATCAACAGTGGCTCGTCGCCGTGCAGCACATACAGGGGTTTGATGCCCTTTTGCAGATGCGCCGGTAACTGGGCTGCCGCAAGCTGCATCGTCTAGCGCACGTTGGCGGCAACGGGGCCTGTCGCCACCGAGCACCGAAACGGCATCACAAGGAGCGGACCGCGGCCAGGCGCCGGATCATCTGTTGCACCAGGTCCGATTGCATGTCGCGGTACATCAGGCCTTCTTCGGCTTCCTTGGCCAGCACGGCCGATTCATTGAAGCTGATGTCGCGTTGCTGCAGCAACTCGGTGTTGCCGATCAGCTCCTTGCCTTGCGGCGTGCGCAGGCGGAAGTTCAGGCGGATGCGCAGCTGGAACTCGCGCACCTGGCCCGAGGTGTTGACGCCCACGACCGTTTTCTCGCGCAACTCGGACACGATGTCGAGTACCGCATCGGCCTTGGACATATCCCTGGGGTCGGCGATCAGTGTCAACGCATTGATGGAGGCCAGATTGCGCTTGAGTTCGTTACCGAACAGCGAACTTTCGCCGGCGTTGACGAACAAGGAGCGAAAGGCGAAATCAGGTGCTCCACGCAGCTTGAAGCCACAGCCCGCCAATGCCATCAGCACGCCGGATGAGAGAAGCAGGCGTCGCTGCATCTCAGATCACCAGGTTGACCAGACGCCCGGGCACCACGATCACCTTGCGCACAGGTGCACCTTGCGCCAGCTTGACGAATACGTCGTTGTGCACGGCAGCCATTTCAATCGTCTTCTTGTCGGCGTCGGCAGCGACCCGGATCGAACCGCGCAATTTGCCGTTGACCTGCAGCATCAGTTCGATCTCGTCCTGCCTGAGTGCATCCGGGTCGACCTCGGGCCATGGCGCGTCAAGCAACTCTCCCATGGCGCTGGCGTAACCCAGTTCGTCCCAGAGAACCTGGGTGATATGCGGCGTGACCGGATACAGTGCGCGCAGCAGGATTGCGAAACATTCGTGCTGGGCCCAGCCATCGCCGGCGCCGTCTTCGCCCTTGAAGTCTTCCAGCGCATTGAGCATCTTCATTGCGCCGGAGACGACGGTGTTGTACTGCATGCGCTGGTAGTCGTAGTCAACCTGCTTGAACACGGTGTGGATTTCCCGGCGCAGGTCTGCTGCGGCGCGACCGAACACCGGTTTGACCGTGTCCGCAGCTGCGGGCAGGCGCACGGCATGGTTCCAGACCCGGCGCAGGAAACGGTACGAACCTTCCACCGCCGCATCGTTCCACTCCAGCGTGGCTTCGGGCGGCGCGGTGAACATGGTGTACAGCCGCGCTGTGTCTGCACCGTATTTCTCGATCAGATCTTGCGGGTCGACGCCGTTGCGTTCGCTTTTGCCCATCTTGCCGATGCCACCGTACGCGAGCGCCGTGCCATCGGCTGCCGTGCCGCCGACGATGTGCCCTTGCGCATCGAGGGTGGGTGTGACTTCCAGTGGCGGGTGGTAGTTCTTGCCGCCCCGTTCGTCGCGGTGAAAGTAGATGTGGTTGAGCACCATGCCCTGCGTCAGCAGTTTGCTGAAGGGCTCGTCGATGCTCACCAGGCCGAGATCGCGCATCACCTTGGTCCAGAAGCGCGCGTACAGCAGATGCAGGATGGCGTGTTCGACGCCGCCGATGTACTGGTCCATCGGCATCCAGTATTGCGCGCCTTCGCCGACCATCGCCTGGTCGTTCTTCGGGTCGCAATAACGCATGAAGTACCACGAGGAATCCACGAAGGTGTCCATCGTGTCGGTCTCGCGCCGCGCGGCCTTGCCGCATACCGGGCACACCACGCCAGCGTGAAAACCTTCGTGCTTGTGCAACGGATTGCCCGAACCGTCGGGCACGCAGTCGACCGGCAACACGACGGGCAGGTCCTTCTCGGGCACCGGCACCGCGCCGTGTTCGTCGCAATGGATGATGGGAATCGGCGTGCCCCAGTAGCGCTGGCGGCTCACACCCCAGTCGCGCAGGCGCCAGGTCGTCAGTTTCTCGCCCAGACCGCGCACGGTGAGAGCGTGGGCAATCGCATCGACCGCCTCCTGGAAACGCAGGCCGCTGAAGCTGTCGGAGTTGATGGTGACACCGCGTTGCTTGTCGCCGTACCAGTCGTTCCACTGGTCGTAGTCGAAGTTGTAGCCATCGATCAGGATCACCTCGACGATCGGGAGGTCGTACTTCTTGGCGAAGATGAAGTCGCGCTCGTCATGCGCCGGCACACCCATGACCGCGCCGTCGCCATACCCCATCAGCACATAGTTGCCGACCCAGACTTCGATCTCCTTGCCGCTGAGCGGGTGGGTCACGTACAGGCCGGTGCGCATGCCCTCTTTTTCACGCACGGCCAGCTCGGCTTCGGTCGTGCCGCCGCGGCCGCATTGCTCGATGAACGCGGCCAGCGCCGGGTTGTTGCGTGCGGCATGCGTGGCCAGCGGGTGTTCGGCCGCCACCGCGCAAAAGGTCACGCCCATCAAGGTGTCGGCCCGGGTGGTGAACACATACATGCGGCCGCCGCCGATCAGCGCACCCGAATCGTCCTTGATGTCGTGCGTGAAAGCCAGGCGCACGCCCTCGCTCTTGCCGATCCAGTTCTCCTGCATCAGCTTGACGCGCTCCGGCCAGCCAGGCAGATGTTCCTGCACCTGGCCCAGCAGTTCCTGCGCGTAGTCGGTGATCTTGAGGTAATAACCCGGGATCTCGCGTTTCTCGACCGGCGCGCCGGTGCGCCAGCCCTTGCCGTCGATGACCTGTTCGTTGGCCAGTACGGTCTGGTCCACCGGGTCCCAGTTCACCACTTGCGTCTTGCGGTAGGCGATGCCCTTGTCGAGCATCTTCAGGAACAGCCACTGGTTCCACTTGTAGTAACTCGGGTCGCAGGTGGCGATCTCGCGGCTCCAGTCGATCGCCAGGCCCATCGCCTGGAGCTGGCCGCGCATGTAGTCGATGTTCTCGTAGGTCCACTTGGCTGGTGGTACGCCGTTCTTGAGCGCGGCGTTTTCGGCCGGCAGGCCGAACGCATCCCAGCCCATCGGCATCAGCACGTTGTACCCCTTCATGCGCAGATGCCGGGTCAGCATGTCGTTGATGGTGTAGTTGCGCACATGGCCCATGTGCAACTTGCCACTGGGATAGGGCAGCATCGAGCAGGCATAGAACTTCTTGCGCGACGCGTCTTCGGTGACACGGTAGGCGTCGCGGCTGGTCCAGGATTGCTGGGCGCTCGCCTCGACCTCGAGGTGGTTGTATTTGTCTTGCATGGGGGTCATCAGGCGGCGCGAGTGCCGCAACAAGCCGATTCTAGGTGTTCGTGCTGCACGTCTGCGCAAGGGCCAGGCCCGGTGCGGACCCCAGGCTCGCGGGCTCTAGCGGCCTTTGTCGCCCGGCTCGGCGACAAAACCGATCCGGCCCAGTCCTGCTTTTTGGGCAATTCCCATGATTTCCACGACGCGGCCGTAGGGAACGGCTGCGTCGGCCCGCAGTTGCAACTCGGTGTCCGGGTCGATTGCGCTGGCGCGGGCCAGTTCGGCGGCCAGCTCGGCCGTGGCCATCGGCTTGTCGTTCAGGAAAGCCTGCCCGGATTTGTCGACCGTCAACGACAGCGTGGCCGCAGCATTGCTGGCGCTGGCGGCAGGGGTCTGGGGAAGGTCGAGTCGGATCGAACTGGCCAACAGCGGCGCGGTGATGATAAAGATCACCACCAGCACCAGCATGACGTCGATCAGCGGCGTCATGTTGATGTCGCTCATGGGCTGCGGCCCGCTGCTGCGCTCAAGACGGCCGAACGCCATGGCTCAGTCGTCCGAGACTGCCGCCCGGGCGCCCGGTGCCGGGTCCTGGCCGAGCATCAACTCGCGCAGGTCACGCGCGAAGCCCTCGAGGTCGGCTTCGATGCGCCCGATCTGTCGTCCCAGCACGTTGTAGGCGAGCACCGCCGGGATCGCGACGGCCAGGCCCGCGGCGGTCATGATCAGGGCTTCGCCCACCGGTCCTGCAATCTTGTCGATCGTGATCTGGCCGGCCTGCGAGATTGCCAGCAGCGCGTGGTAGATGCCCCAGACTGTACCCAGCAAGCCGACGAAGGGTGCGGTGGCGCCGACGGTGGCCAACAGAACCTGGCCGAACTGCAGCTTGTGCAACACGGCATGCAATTGCTGGCGCAATACCCGCGTCAGCTGCTGGGACCGGTCCCCGGCGCTGGCCAGCGTGCCGTCGGCCTGGAGCCGGGTAGCTTCTATCAGTGGCAGCACCAGCCGTTCGCGGTCGAACGCCCGTGTCTGGGTCAGTGCCTGTTCGATGTCGCTGGACTGCCAGAATGCCAGCGTGCTGCGCGCCACGTCTGCGCCGGCGCGGCGCAAGACCCAGGATTTCCACAGGATGATGACCCAGCTGCTGACCGACATGAAAAGCAGCACGACCGCGACCAGGTTGCTGACCAGGTCGCCGTTGGCGAGAAACCGGACCACGCCCATCAGAAAATCTGCGCTTTATCGGCTGCGCGCTGCGGGACCATTTGCCTTGGGGCGGCCCGGCGGCTCACTGGGTTGCCCTCCGTGCTGCGCACTGCGGGGCTATTCGCCTTGGGAACGGCCCGGCGGCTCATTGGACTTCCCTCCGTGCTGCGCACTGCGGGACTATTCGCCTTGGGAACGGCCCGGCGGCTCATTGAATTTCCCTCCGTGCTGCGCACTGCGGGGCTATTCGCCTTGGGAACGGCCCGGCGGCTCATGGCGCTGCACAGGCTGCGTCGTTGAACCCCAGCACGTCGAACATGTCGAATAGCCCGGTCTTGCGTCCAGCCAGAAAGCGGGCGGCACGCAGGCTTCCCTGGGCATAGGTGCTGCGGCTGGAGGATTTGTGTGAAATCTCGATGCGCTCGCCGGTGCCGGCAAACAGCACGGTATGGTCGCCGACAATGTCGCCACCCCGGATGGTGGCAAAGCCGATGGACGACGGGGCGCGTTCACCGGTCACTCCGTGGCGCGCGTAGACCGCGCAGTCCTTGAGATCGCGCCCGGTGGCATTGGCGATGACCTCGCCCATTTTCAGGGCTGTTCCCGAAGGGGCGTCGACCTTGTGGCGGTGGTGGGCCTCGATGATTTCGATGTCGTAGCCGGTGGCCATTGCGCGACCGGCAAGCTCCAGCAGCTTGAGCGTCACGTTGACGCCCACACTCATGTTCGGAGCCATCATGATGGCAATATGCCTGGCCGCCTCTGCGACCTCGGTTTTTTGGGCTTCGGAGAATCCGGTGGTGCCGATCACGGCATTGACGCCGAGCGCGCGGCAGACCGCCAGGTGGGCGAGCGTGCCTTCTGGGCGGGTGAAGTCGATCAGCACGTCGCAGCCGCCCAGCGCCTTGCGCACATCGGCATCGACCCGCACGCCGGTGTCGTGGCCACCGTAGGCGCCGGCATCGAGGCCCATGCTGGCGCTGCCGGCCATATCGAGGGCGCCTGCCAGTGCCAGGTCGTCACTGGCGAGTACGGCGTCGATCAGCATATGCCCCATGCGGCCGGACGCACCGGCGATGCACACCCTTTGCTTGCGCGCGGCTTGCATGTGCGGCGAACTCAGGGCTTGGCCGGCTCGAGCGGCGGATAACTCGCAGGCAGTGGTGGCAGGCTTGACGCACTGTCGGTGGCGGTCTGGGCAGGCTTGGCGGACTTGGCCGCGTCCTTGAACTTCTGCAGTGACTCCTCGCTGGCTTCGAGCACCGGGACCTTGGTCGCCTTGCGGCCGTAATCGAGCGAGGCGACAAATTCGGCTTCGGTGGGCATCGGGTCGGCGTCAAAGCGCTCGAGCACGTCGTCCTTGAAGAACACCGTGAGTTTGCGCAATTGCGGCTCGTCGCCTTTGTGGCGGAAGCTGAACACGTAGTCCCAGCGTTGGGTGTGGAACACGCTTTGCAGCAAGGGCGTACCCAGCAGGTCGCGCACGCTCTGGCGGGGCATGCCTGGCTTGAGCATGTCGACCTGCTCGCGGGTGATGACATTGCCCTGCACCACGTCGATCTGGTACGGGGTCACGATGCTGGCCAACCGGTTGCTGGCACCATCAAAGCTCGAGCATGCGGCAAGGCTGGCAAAGACCAGCAGCGACAGGCCGGAGCGGACACTCAGGCGATTGGAATCAGGCATGGGGGCGGGCGGCGATATGATCGCACCATTGTAGCCCTCCGGTTTGCCGCCCGGCGTCCGCGGCGCACCACTGCCGGGAGAACTAGCATGGCCATGGACAACATCGACGAACTCAAGAGTACCGGCCTCAAGGCCACCCTGCCCCGGCTCAAGATCCTTGACATTTTCCAGAAGAGCGAACAGCGGCACATGACGGCCGAGGACGTGTTTCGCGCCTTGCTGGTCGACGAGTCCGACGTCGGACTGGCCACGGTCTATCGGGTGCTGACGCAGTTTGAGCAGGCCGGCATTCTGAGCCGCAGCCATTTCGAGAGTGGCAAGGCCGTCTATGAGCTCAATGAAGGGCAGCACCATGACCATCTGGTCTGTCTGGACTGCGGCAAGGTCGAGGAGTTTTACGACGCCGAGATCGAAAAGCGCCAGAACGCGGTGGCCAAGGCCAAGGGTTACAGCATCGCCGACCATGCGCTGAGCCTGTATGCGCGCTGCACCAAGGAAAACTGCCCGAGTCGCCCGGCCACTTCGGGTCGCGGCCAGAACTGATTCGGCGCCGGCCTGCGGCTCAGTGGTCCGAACGGCCGGCCGGTTTGGCGTCCATCGCCTTGCGGTGGCGCTCGACGAACTCCTGGTAGGTGTCGATGCCGCGCAGTTTCAGGATGGTGCTGCGCACGGCGGCCTCGACCAGCACGGCGATGTTGCGCCCGGCCACCACCTGGATCACGACCTTGAGCACCGGTATGCCCAGCACGTCCTGCGTCAGGGGTTCGTACGGAATGCGCTCGTATTCGCGCTCCAGCGTTTCGCGCCGCACCAGGTGCACGATCAGCTTGAGGCGGATCTTGCGCCGCACCGCGGTCTCACCGAAGATCGCACGGATGTCCAGCAAGCCGATGCCGCGCACTTCGAGCAGGTTTTGCAGCAGGTCGGGACAGCGCCCTTCGATGGTGGTCTGGTTGATGCGAAACAGGTCGACCGCGTCGTCGGCTACCAGGCCGTTGCCACGCGAAATCAGCTCCAGGCCGAGTTCACTCTTGCCCAGGCCGGACTCGCCGGTGATCAATACGCCCAGGCCCAGAATGTCCATCAGCACGCCATGCATGGATGCGCGTTCGGCGAAGTGCTTGGACAGGTAGGCGCGCAGCACGTCGATGACAAACGCTGACGAGGCCTGCGTTGCGAACATCGGGATCTGCGCGCGTTCGCACAGCGACAGCAAGGCGTCGGGTGGTTCCTGCCCGTCGGCCAGCACCAGCGCCGGCGGCTCCAGCGTCACGATGCGCGATATGCGCCGGGCACAGTCTTCCTGGGTTGCGTTGGTCAGGTAGGCGATCTCGCGTTCGCCCAGGATCTGGACCCGGTAGGGATGGATGTAGTTGAGGTAGCCAACCAGATCGGCGCCGGAGCTTGCCGCCTGTACCGCCACTTCGTCGAAACGGCGTTCGGATGCACCAAGGCCGGCGACCCATTGCCATTTGAGGTATGCGCGGAATTCCTCGAACAGGACGTCGGCGCTGACGACGGTGGGTTTCACGGCAAATCCGGGCGGTTTGCCGGAACTGTCAGGCCAGTTGCGCCGATTGCCACTGTGAGATCAGACCGTGCAGCGCGGCCGCGTCGGTGCAGGTGCTCATTTTTTCGCGCAGGTCCGCGTCACTGAGCAATTCGGCAATCTCGGACAGGATCTCCAGATGCTTCTGGGTCGCTGCCTCGGGCACCAGCAGGAAGATCAGCAGTTGCACCGATTGATCGTCCGGGGCGTCGAAACCGATGGCGGTTTCGAGCTGGAACACGGCCGCCATCGGCGCCTTCAAGCCCTTGATACGTCCGTGCGGGATGGCCACGCCATGCCCCAGGCCGGTCGAACCCAGGCGCTCGCGCGAGAACAGGCTGTCGGTGACCAGCGCGCGGCTCAGGCCGTGCAGGCTTTCAAACAACAGGCCCGCTTCTTCGAACGCCCGCTTCTTGCTGGTGGCGTCCACGCGAACGAGCACCTGTGACGGGGGAAGGATGGCCGAAAGTCGATTCATGGTGGGATGCAGATTATGCACACAAAAAAAACCGCCCGTCATGCGGGCGGATGCTTGGCTCACCTGCCAGGTCAAACCTACATCAGGCGCTTGGGCGTCTCATGGTGGTGGTCTTGCAGGCGGTCCTTGTGACGCGTGACCTGGCGATCGAGCTTGTCGACAAGTTCATCGACGGCGGCATAAAGGTCGGCATGCGAACTCTCGGCAAACATGTCATTGCCTTTGACGTGAATATTGCATTCAGCGCGTTGCCTTCGCTCCTTTTCCTTGAGTTTCTCGACGGTAAGCAGCACCTTGACATCGACAACCTGGTCAAAGTGCCGGGTGATTCGATCAAGCTTGGTCGTGACGTAGTTGCGCAGGGCCGGGGTGACCTCAAGGTGATGACCGCTGATCGTCAGGTTCATTGGATTTCCTCCTGTTTTGCTCGCCGTTGAAAGCCGTGTGCGTATGTGACACGGCGCAAAAAACATGAAACTGCGGTAGCGTGCAATTGCATGTCTGACGATTCACTATGCCCTCGAACAAGTGCGAATGCAAGCCCATTTGCCCAAGCTTTCCGGGTTTAAAGGAAAAAGATCTTTCAGTCTGCAGCCGGCACTGCAAGGGCCGTGCCCGACTTGTGCAATAGACTCTGAACAGGTTACAAAATGTTCTAATGAGTCTGGACACCATCATCCACGCAGGCTTGCGCGAACGCGGCCGACCCACGATCGGGCTGGTCCTGATGGGGGGCGGTGCGCGCACCGCCTACCAGGTCGGCGTGTTGCGTGCGTTGGCTGCAATGCTCGGTGCCAGCAGCGACGCACCGCGCACTTTCCCGTTCCAGGTGCTGGTAGGCACATCGGCGGGCGCGATCAATGCCGCGTTCCTGGCCAGCCGGGCGACGCAAGGCCTTCAGGCTTTCGGGGAATTGGCGGAATTCTGGTGCCGGCTGCGTTCTGCCGACGTTTACGACCTCAATGTGCCACCCTGGGTCCGGTTCAGCCGGATTGCGGTTGCCTTGAGCCTGTCGCGCCATGCGCAGGCCAATGGCGCCATGATGGACAACACGGCTTTGCGCGAGACGCTGCGCAAAGGAATTCCGCTCGATGCCATCGGTGATGCTCTGCGCTCTAATACGATCGATGCGCTGGCGATCACCGGTTCGAGCTATACCAGCGGCGTGCACTGGACGTTTTGCCATACTGCCAGCCCGGCCGAATTCGCGACCTGGCGCAGGCCAGGTCGGCGGGCCGAATACCAGTCACTGACCATCGACCACCTGATGGCGTCCAGTGCCATTCCCTTCCTGTTTCCGGCCACACCCTTGCAGGTGGACGGCCGCGAGGAGTTCTTTGGCGACGGCTCGATGCGCCAGGTGACCCCGCTCTCGCCCGCGATGCACCTGGGCGCCAGCCGGATCCTGGTGGTGGGTGTGGGGCAGCCCGAGCGACCCGGCCTGGGCCTGGCCGTCGAGCCGGAGATGGCGCCGGCCAAGGGCCCGACCTTGGGCAGCATGGCCGGTCACGTGATCGCAAGCGTGTTTCACGATACCTTGCAGGCGGACGTCGAACAGACCCAGCGCGTGACGCAGACCATCACTGGCCTGCCGTCGGACGCAGTGCAGGCGATGCGGTTCAAGGCCATCGATGTATTGGCCGTGGCGCCGTCGCAGTCGCTCGATGCGCTGGCGCAGGAGTTCACCGGCGAGTTGCCACCGGCCATCCGGCACGCCATGGGTGCCCTGGGCGTGCTCAAGGGCAGCGGTGGAACGCTGGCAAGTTATCTGCTGTTTGAACCGCGCTTCGTGCAGGCGCTGATCGCCATGGGCGAGCGCGACGCGCTGGCGCGCAAGGGCGAACTGCTCGAACTCATTCTCGGATCCTGAGCACGAGCGCGGTGCGATAATTCGCACTTCGGATCAACGGGTCCCGCTGCCTGACATTGCCTGCGTGCCGTGTGGCGCGACTCTCCCCGCTTCAGCGACATTCCAGACTCCGGGGATGGGTTCATGCTCAATGTTTTCTCACTCGCCAACGGCCGGCTTTACCAGGAAGAAATTTCGTCACTGGAGGAGTTGTCCCGGTTCAGCCCGGTATGGGTCGATCTCGATTCGCCCAGCCCCCAGGAAAAGCAGTGGGTCGAGCAGTATTACGGCGTCGTCATCCCGGCCAATGCCATGGACGAAGACATCGAGGAGTCGGCCCGGTTCTACTCCGAGGAAAACGGCGATCTCAACATCCGCAGCGACTTTTTCATCACCAGCGGTGAAGAGACACGCACCGCCCGCGTGGCCTTTATCCTCAACCTGGCCAACGATGAAGTTCGCAGCAAGGGCATCCTGTTCTCGATCCACGAGGAAGACGTTCCGGTGTTTCGCCTGCTGCGCATGCGGGCACGGCGCGCACCCGGCCTGATCGAAGACGGCAAGGAGGTTCTGCTCAAGCTGTTCGACGCCGACGCGGAGCGCTCGGCCGATATGCTCGAGGGCATCTACGATGAACTCGAGCAGGTCAGCTCCAAGGTGTTGTCGGGCGACATGACCGACGAGCTGGCCGGTGAGGTGCTGGGGGCCATAGCGCGCCAGGAAGACCTGAACGGCCGGATCCGGCGCAACACCATGGACACCCGGCGCGCGGTCAGCTTCATGATGCGCAGCAAGATGCTCAATGGCGAGCAGTTCGAAGAGGCGCGCCAGATCCTGCGTGACATCGATTCGCTCGACTCGCACACCACCTTCCTGTTCGACAAGATCAACTTCCTGATGGATGCAACCGTCGGTTTCATCAACATCAACCAGAACAAGATCATCAAGCTGTTTTCGGTGGCGGCCGTGGCATTGCTGCCGCCAACGCTGGTGGCCAGTGCTTATGGAATGAACTTTCGCTTCATGCCCGAACTGGAGTGGACCTACGGGTATCCGTTTGCACTGGTGCTGATGGCGGCCAGCGCGATCGCCCCGATGTGGTATTTCCGGCGCCGGGGCTGGCTGAATTAGCCCGGCGGTGTGCGCCTACTTGTCGCGCAGCTCGCGCCGCAGAATCTTGCCCACGGGCGTCTTGGGAAGGTCGGCGCGGAACTCGATCACCTTGGGCTGCTTGTAGCCGGTGAGCTTTTCCTTGCACCAGGCGCGGACCTTGGCCTCCGTCAGGGCCGGGTCTTTCTTGACGATCACCAGCTTGATGGCCTCGCCGGTTTTTGTATCCGGCACGCCGACACAGGCACATTCGAGCACACCGTCGAGCCCGCTGACGACGTCTTCGATTTCCGTCGGGTAGACGTTGAAGCCGCTGACCAGCACCATGTCCTTCTTGCGATCAACGATGCGAAAAAAACCACGCTGGTCCATGATGCCGATGTCGCCGGTCTTGAAGTAGCCGTCCGGAGTCATGACCTTGGCGGTCTCGTCAGGGCGTTGCCAATAGCCGGCCATCACCTGCGGCCCCTTGATCGCGATCTCGCCGGCCTGTCCTTGCGCCACCGGCTTGCCGTCGTCGTCGAGCAGCTTCATCCAGGTATTGGGCAAGGGCACGCCGATCGAGCCGTTGTAGTCGGTGGCGTCGGCCGGATTGCCGCTGGCCACAGGAGAGGTCTCGCTCAGCCCGTATCCTTCCAGGATCGGACGCCCGGTTTTCTCGAGCCACAGTTTGGCCACCGCGCCCTGCACCGCGCTGCCGCCACCGGTGGCGCCGACCAGATGGCTCCAATCCACGGTGTTGAATTCAGGGTGATTGACCATGCCGTTGAACAAGGTGTTGACTGCCGGCATCAGGTGAATGCGGTGCTTGGACAACTCCTGGAACATGGTGGGCAGGTCGCGCGGATTGGCAATCAGGATGAGCTTGCCACCCAGGCGCATCGACTGCATCATGCAGTAGGTGAAGGCGAAGATGTGGTAAAGCGGCAAGGCACAGACGATGGTGGCCTGCTCGCCGCGCGGGATGGTGCCCATCAGCGGCGCGCCCCAGGCCTCGTTCTGCAACACGTTGGCCACCAGGTTGCGGTGCAACAATACCGCGCCTTTGGACACGCCGGTGGTACCGCCGGTGTATTGCAGCACCGCCACATCGTCGCTCCTGATGTCTGGCCGGCTCAATGTGGCCGAGCTGCCGCGGGCGATCGCCTCGTTGAACCGCACGGCGCCCGGAATATGGAACGATGGCACCAGTTTTTTGCTGTGGCGCACGACATAGTTGACCAGTGCGCCCTTGAATAGTCCGAGCTGGTCGCCCATGGCGCACAAGACCACGTGCCTGATCGCCGTCGCGGGCAGGCATTTCTCGAGTGTGCTGGCGAAGTTCTCCAGGATCACGATCGCCTTGGCACCGGAGTCCTTGAGCTGGTGTTCCAGTTCACGCGGGGTATACAGCGGATTGACGTTCACCAGTACCATGCCGGCGCGCAGGATGGCCGCCACGGCCACCGGATATTGCGGCAGGTTGGGCATCATGACCGCGACACGGTCGCCCTTGACCAGTCCGAGCTTTTGCAGATAGGCGCCAAACGCCATACTCAGGCTGTCGACCTGCCTGTAGCTGAGGTCCCGGCCCATGAAGCTGTAGCCCACCCGCGCTGCATGCTGGGTGAAGCAATCGTCGATCAGCGTGGCAAGCGAGTCGAATTGCGCAACGTCGATATCGGCGGGAACGCCCTGGGGGTAGCTCTTGAGCCAGATGCGGTCTGTCATGGTCGTGTGTCTCCGGGAACTCATGCTGGGAACTGGATGCTGCGGGCGCTTGCGCCCCGCTGGCTTCTGTTTCCCTTATCCTTTTGATCGCTCGCCGCTATTTTTGTGCGCGTGGTTCTGGCCACGCCATCGACTACTCGATCGCCTTGCCCATGTCCTCGACGACCTTCTTCGCGTCGCCGAACACCATCATCGTCTTGTCCATATAGAACAGTTCATTGTCCAGGCCCGCGTATCCGGCGGCCATCGAACGCTTGTTGACGATCACGGTCTTGGCCTTGTAGGCCTCCAGGATCGGCATGCCGTAGATCGGGCTGCCTTTTTGCAGCGCCGCCGGGTTCACCACGTCATTGGCGCCCAGGATGATGGCCACGTCGGCCTGGCCGAACTCGCCGTTGATGTCTTCCATCTCGAACACCTGGTCGTATGGCACCTCGGCCTCGGCCAGCAACACGTTCATGTGACCGGGCATGCGTCCGGCCACCGGGTGGATCGCGTACTTGACGGTGATGCCCTTCTCGGTCAGCTTGGCGGCCAGTTCCTTGACGGCATGCTGGGCCCGCGCCACCGCCAGGCCGTAGCCAGGCACGATGACCACGGTCTCGGCATTGCTCAGCACGAAAGCCGCGTCATCGGCACTGCCGCTCTTGACCGGGCGTTTCTCTGCCGCCGCGCCGCCGGCGGTGATCGCCTCGCCGCCGAAACCGCCCAGGATCACGTTGAAGAACGAGCGGTTCATCGCCTTGCACATGATGTACGACAGGATGGCCCCTGAACTGCCGACCAGGCTGCCGGCAATGATCAGCATGCTGTTGTTCAGCGAGAAGCCGATGCCTGCCGCGGCCCAGCCCGAATAGCTGTTGAGCATCGACACCACCACCGGCATGTCTGCGCCGCCGATCGGGATGATGATGAGTACACCCATGACGAAGGCCAGCGCCAGCATCGCGAAAAACGCAGTCCAGTTCTCGGTGAACATGAACACCAGGCCCAGGCCGACAGTGGCCAGGCCCAGGATCAGATTGAGCTTGTGCTGGCCGGAAAACTGCACCGGCGCGCCCTGGAACAGCCGGAACTTGTATTTGCCCGACAGTTTGCCAAAGGCGATGACCGAGCCGCTGAACGTGATCGCGCCAATGGCGGCGCCCAGGAACAGCTCGAGCCGGTTACCCGCCGGGATCGGACTGCCTTTGGCGACAATACCGAACGCGTACGGCTCGGCCACGGCCGCAACCGCGATGAACACCGCCGCCAGACCGATCATGCTGTGGAAGAACGCCACCAGCTCGGGCATCTGCGTCATCTCGACCGTCTTGGCGCGGTAGGCACCGTAGGCGCCGCCGGCGAGCAGTCCGACCAGCACCCAGACCATGCCCATGCCGAAGTTATTGGCCAGGTTGGCGATCAGGAAAACGGTGGTGACCGCAGCAATGCCCATGCCGATCATGCCGAACATGTTGCCGCGAATCGACGTGGTCGGATGCGAGAGACCCTTGAGTGCCTGGATGAAACACACCGAGGCGATCAGGTACAGGAGGGTGACAAGATTCATGCTCATGGCTGTGCCTCGGGAGTGTGTGGTTGCAGGGCGTGCGTGGCTGCGTACGTCATGCCTTGTCTCCCGTGGGCTTTTTCTCTTTCTTCTTGAACATCTCCAGCATGCGCCGGGTCACCAGGAAGCCGCCAAAGATGTTGACTGCCGCCAGCGCCACGGCCAGTACGCCCATGGTCCTGCCCAGCGTGGTTTCGGTCAGGGCGGCCGCCAGCATGGCGCCAACGATGACGATGGCCGAAATCGCGTTGGTCACCGCCATCAGGGGCGTGTGCAGGGCCGGTGTCACGGTCCAGACCACGTGGTAGCCGACGTAGATGGCCAGCACGAAGATGATCAGATTGGTGATGGTGTGGGAAACAATGTCCATTGTGGTTCTCCGATGGGTTTGCTTTGCCGTTACTCGCGGCAGTGCCGCGGCACAGGATTCACTTGCGTTTGACTTCTCCGCCCTGGGTCATCAGGCAGGCCGCGACGATGTCGTCTTCCATGTCCACCTTCAAATTGCTGTCCTTGGGCAGGATCAGTTTGAGGAAGTCCAGCACGTTGCGCGCATACAGCGAAGACGCATCGGCCGCCACCAGTGCCGGCAGGTTGGTTTCGCCAACCAGCGTCACGCCATGCTTGACGACGGTCTTGTCGGCCTCGGACAGCGGGCAGTTGCCGCCGCCGTCCGGTCCCTTGCCCGCGGCAATGTCGATGATGATCGAGCCCGGCTTCATGCTCTTGACCATGTCCTCGGTGATCAGCGTGGGCGCGGCCCGGCCCGGGATCAATGCGGTGGAGATCACCACGTCGGCCATCGCCACGCGCTTGGCCACCTCGATTTTTTGCCGGTCGAGCCAGCTTTGCGGCATCGGCTTGGCATAACCGCCGACGCCGACAGCCGCTTCCTTCTCTTCATCGGTGTCGTAGGACACCTCGATGAACTTGCCGCCGAGCGACTCGACCTGTTCCTTGACACTCGGTCGCACGTCCGACGCCTCGATCACGGCGCCCAGGCGCTTGGCCGTGGCAATCGCCTGCAGGCCCGCCACACCGACACCCAGGATCACCACTCGCGCGGCCTTCACCGTGCCGGCAGCCGTCATCAGCATCGGAAAAAAGCGCTGGTACTTGTCCGCGGCGACCATCACCGCCTTGTAGCCGGCAATATTGGCCTGCGAGGACAACACGTCCATGCTCTGCGCGCGGGTCGTGCGGGGCGCAGCCTCGAGCGCGAAACTGGTCAGGCCTGCGCTGGCCAGTCGTTGCAGGCCGGCCGCATCGAACGGGTTGAGCATGCCCACCAGGTGGGCGCCCGGCTTCATCATTGCCAGTTCGGCATCCGATGGCGCGCGTACCTTGAGCACCAGATCACAGGCCAGCGCCCCGGCTGCATCGGTAATCTCGGCGCCCGCAGCCTCGAACGCAGCATCGGTGACGCTGGCCGCCACGCCGGCGCCGGACTGTACCCGCAAGGTATGTCCCTGGGCCTTGAGCTTCTTGGCGGTCTCGGGGGTCAGCGCGACGCGGGTTTCTCTCGCAGTGGTTTCGGCAGGTATGCCAATGAGCATGGAGGGGCTCCTAGGTTCGTTGTAGGCCGGTCACAATTCTTGCCCAAAGCTTACATTAGTTTGATTCGCGTCCATCAGACGATTGCCCTGGTCGGCCGGACCACGCCAAACACTGTCGAATATGCCCCATCGCTGGAAACCCAATGTCACCGTTGCTGCCCTTATCGAACGTGAAGGACGCTTTCTGCTCGTCGAAGAGCACACGGCCGACGGTCTGCGCCTGAACAATCCGGCCGGGCACCTGGATCCGGGTGAGTCGCTGGTCCAGGCCTGCGTGCGCGAGACGCTGGAGGAAACCGCATACGCGTTTCGGCCCGAAGGCCTGGTCGGCATCTACCTGTCTGCTGCGCAACCTGGGGGTGCCGCAATGCCGGCGGATGTTGCGCAGGCAAACGGCCCGCGGACACGCCCGACGTATCTGCGTTTTGCGTTCTGCGGCGAACTGGGCCAATTTGATCCAGGACGCGCGCTGGACCAGGGTATCGTGCGCACCTTGTGGCTGGGCGTGGACGAGATCCGCGCCAGCCGGCAGTTGCATCGCAGCGCCTTGTTGCTGCAGGGTGTTGAAGACTATCTGGCCGGCATCCGCCATCCGCTGTCCCTGCTGTCGACCGAGGGGATAGCGGGCATCACACGCAGCTGACGGCCAAACACCTGCGCCGGCGGCGGACACATCCCCACGGGGATAATCGCGGCACGATGAAAAGACAACGGATCGTGGTGGGACTGAGCGGTGGGGTGGACTCCGCGGTGACAGCCTGGTTGCTCAAGCAGCAGGGCCATGAGGTCGTTGGCGTGTTCATGAAGAACTGGGAAGACGACGACGATTCCGAATACTGTTCGTCCAACATCGATTTTGTCGACGCTGCGGCGGTGGCCGACGTGATCGGCATCGAGATCGAACACGTCAACTTCGCCGCCCAATACAAGGACCGGGTGTTTGCCGAGTTCCTGCGCGAATACCAGGCCGGCCGCACGCCCAACCCCGACATCCTGTGCAACGCCGAGATCAAGTTCAAGGCCTTTCTCGACCATGCGATGCGGGTCGGTGCCGACAAGATCGCCACCGGCCACTACGCGCGGGTGCGGCAGAACCCGGCAAGCGGGTTGTTCGAGCTGCTCAAGGGGCTGGATCCGACCAAGGACCAGAGCTATTTCCTGCACCGGCTGAACCAGGATCAGCTGGCACGCACGCTGTTTCCGGTGGGTGAACTGCACAAGACCGAGGTGCGCCGCATCGCCGCCGAAATCGCACTGCCCAATGCAAAGAAGAAGGACTCCACTGGCATCTGCTTCATCGGCGAGCGGCCGTTCCGCGAGTTCCTGAACCGGTATATCGCCGGTGAGCCCGGCCCGATCAAGGATGAACGCGGTCGGGTACTGGGCCAGCACGTGGGGCTGAGTTTCTACACCATCGGCCAGAGGCAGGGCCTGGGTATCGGCGGGGTGCGCGAAAAAGGCGCCCAGCGCGGCGGTGGCGACCATGCGCCGTGGTTCGTTGCGCGCAAGGACATCGACAAGAACATCCTGTGGGTGGTGCAGGGACATGACCATCCGTGGCTTCAGTACCGGCAGCTGCATGCGGCCGATGCCAGCTGGGTCAGTGGCAGCGCACCCGAGCCGGGCGCGTTGGCGGCCAAAGCACGGTATCGGCAGAGCGATGCGGCCTGCCAGCTGGAACTGCCGGCCGCCGAGGGCGCCGGCCAGACATTTGGCTTGCGTTTTGCCCAGGCCCAATGGGCTGTCACACCGGGCCAGTCTGCCGTGCTGTACGACGGCGAGGTGTGTCTGGGCGGCGGGGTGATCGACGCGGCGCAGCTGATGTCGGGCTGAAGTGGTGGTCCTGGCCGGTCTGCACGAGCGCATAGACCTGGCCTGCAAAAACAAAACCCCCGCAAGTCCATGACCTGCAGGGGTTTGTCGATGCGCGGCGGCAGTGCGGCGGATCAGAACGGGATGTCGTCGTCCATGTCGTCGAAGCCGCTGGACGACTTGGATGCTGCAGGCGCCGGTGCCGGCGTCTGCTGGCGTGGTGGCGGACGGGAAGGCGGTGCGCTGGGACGCGAGTAGCCTTCGTTGTCGCCATCATGGCCACCCGGGTCTCCCATGCCTTCGCGGCCGCCCAGCATCTGCATCTCGTTGGCGATGATATCGGTGGCGTATTTCTCGACGCCATCCTTGTCCGTGTATTTGCGGGTTTTCAGACGCCCTTCGATGTAAACCGAGCGGC
>JAGPBF010000166.1 GCA_018063505.1 Rhodoferax sp. | reverse complement strand
CATGTTCAGTCACGTCATGCTCGGTGTGAGCGATCTCGAAGCCTCCAGGCGTTTCTACGACGCAGTGCTCGGTACGCTGGGAATCGGCCCGGGCGTCGCCAACAAGAATCGCTTTTTCTACCGCAGCCCAACCGGAAGTTTTGCTATCACCACGCCGATCAATGGTGAGCCGGCAAGCCATGGCAATGGCAGCACGATCGGCTTCACGGTGGCGTCGCCCGAGCAAGGCGATGCGTTCCACGCGGCTGGGGTCGCCAACGGCGGCAGCACCTGCGAAGATCCGCCCGGGTTCCGCGAAGGCCCCAGCGGCAAACTCTACCTGGCGTATCTGCGCGATCCGGATGGCAACAAGCTCTGCGCCTTGCATCGACCGGCGAAGTAAAGGCCCGCCGCGGCAAGACGCCCTCGCATTGTGGCTACTTACCGAGGCCCGCCGGCGCGCACCAGCCGTCCCGGCCGCGCAGCGCTGACCACACTCTCGCGCTGTACACACTGCCCCGCCACCCAGCCCCCCACATAACCTACCGCAGTCTGCACGAAGCGCTTCCCGCCGGCGGGCAGGTCGCGCAGCAATTGCGGCTTGGGCAGCGCCAGTCTTGACGGGTCGACCAGGTTCAGGTCTGCGCGTTGCCCCACGGCGATACGCCCGCGATCGCGCAGTCCCAGGTAATCGGCGTTGCGGCTGCTCAGCATCTGCACCGCCTGCTGCAATGACATGTGGCCCTTGGCGACCCAGTGCGTCAGCAGGAAAGTCGAAAAGCTGGCGTCGCAGATGGTGCCCACATGTGCGCCGGCATCGCCCAGGCTGAACAAGGCACGTGGATGCTTGAGCATCTCGCCGACACAGTCCAGGTTGCCGTGGTTGTAGTTGAAGATCGGAAAATACAGCAGGTTGCTGCCGTCGCCCGCGCACAGGTAGTCGTAGATCGCGGCCAGCGGCGCCATGCCTAGCGCCTTGGCGCGCAGCAGCATCGAGTCCTGCAGCGTGGGTTCATAGTTCGGCAGCTCGCCGAGCGCAAACATGCGCGCCGAGATCATGTCGATACGTGCCAGCAGCAGGTCGACCAGCGGCGGCACCGAGGAGCCGTCGCCGGCCAGGCGCTCCGACTTCTCGGCCAGGATGCGCTCACGGCGCGCCGGTTCGCGCAGCGCCTGCGCGCGCTCGGCCAGCGGCAGGTCGGCCACCTGCTTGTAACCCGGAAAACCCATGAACGGATGGAAACTCGCCTCCAGCCCGGTGATGACACCGATGCCACGCGCGCCGGCCTGCAGGTACATCGGCAAGCCACGCGCCACGGCGGCTTCGACGCGGCGCGCGACCTGCTGGTATTGTTCCCCACCGGGATCGCGTTGCAACCACGTCAGGGCCAGCGGGCGGCCGCTGGCCACAGCAAGTTGCTCGACCAGATCGAACTCGGGGTCAAAGCGTTCTGGCGAACGCAACACATCGAAGTCGCTGACCAGTTGCACCACTCCGTGGTCCAGGCCGTCGAAGGCCCGGGCCAGGCCGGTCAGTTCCGCGGCATCGGCCTCCGAGGCCGGTGTCTCCTGGCCCCTGGACGTGCGGTGGTTGTCGCTGCGCCCGGTCGAGAAACCGATGGCGCCCGCCTGCAGTGCCTCGCGCAGCAGCACACGCATCTGCGCCACATCCTCAGGCGTGGCGGTTTCGTGGCCACGTGCGCGTTCGCCCATCACATACATGCGCAGCGGGTCGTGCGGCACCAGGCAGGCAAAGTCCAGGCTGTGCGGCATCGCAGCGAGCCGATCCATGTATTGCGGAAAACTCGACCACTGGAAATCGATGCCCTCGGACAGCGCCACGCCCGGGATGTCTTCCACACCTTCCATCAGGCTGATCAGGCGATCCTGCTCGCCGGCACGCAGTGGCGCGAAGCCGACGCCGCAGTTGCCCATCACCAGCGTCGTCACACCGTGATGGATGCTGGGCGAGAAGGTCTCGTCCCAGCTCGCCTGGCCGTCGTAGTGGGTGTGGATGTCGACGAAGCCCGGCGTCAGCCAGCCGCCGGTGGCGTCCACCGTCTCACGCGCGGCCACTCCGTTCAGCTGGCCGATCTCGGCAATGCGGCCGTCACGAATGCCGACGTCGGCCGTCATCGGCGCAGCGCCACTCCCATCGGCGACGGTGGCAGACCGGAACAGCAGGTCAAGCATGGGGAGGCTCCATTTGCGGGATCTGAACGGGGGAGCGGCGCCACCACAACGCGCAGGCCAGGCCACTGACAATGTGCCACATGCCCCACAGGCTGGCGATGATGACCATGCCCAGGTCGGAGTTGAACTGCACTGCGATGATGCCCAGCGCCAGGCCGGAGTTCTGCATGCCGCCCTCGAGCATCACGGCGCGCCGGTCGGCCACGCTGATGCGCATGGCCTGGCTGGTCAGGTAGCCGAACATCAGGCCGCTGGCGTTGTGCACGATGACGATGAGCAGCATCGGCAGCAGGCCCATGGTCAGCAGCTGGCGCTGGCTGATCAGCCCGACCACGATGAAGGCCAGCAAAGCGATCAGCGAGAAATTGCCCAGTGGCTTGCGCCAGCGCGCCGACAGATCTGGCCACTGGTGGCTCACCGTCATGCCGGCCACCATCGGCAGCGCCAGCAGGGCCAGCAGGCTGAACCAGATGCCCGAGGGGTCGATGTCGAGCTGGCGCAACCAGCCGGCGGTGGCCGGGTTGCTGGCCACCATCCAGCTGAAGTTCAATGGCGTGAGCACCAGTGCCATCAGCGCTGCCACACACGACACCGTTACCGACAGCGCCGTGTTGCCGCGGCCGAAATGCGTCAGGTAGTTCGACAGTGACCCGCCGGGGCAGGCGGCCACCAGAATCATTGCCGCCTCGACGTTGGGTGGCAAGTCGAGCACCAGCGTGGCCAGCCAGGTGCCCACCGGCAGCAGCAGGAACTGCGGAATCAGCCCGGCGAGCACCGCGCGCGGCATGGTGGCCACACGGCGAAAGTCCTGCAGCCGCAGCTCCAGGGCGACCGAAAACACCATGGTGGCGAGAACCAGGCCGAGGACCAGCTGCTGGGTTGTCATCGCGTGTCTGTCTCCTTCGTGGGGCGCTCGCCCATCAAACGCCAAGCCGGCCGCACCGGCCGTTTTGCGGTGATTATGACCAGAGCGCGCGCCAGGCGCGATGCCAGGCGTGGCACTATCAGCGTGCGGTAGAACGCAGCGTGCGGCTGAGCAGCATCACCGGGATCAGCCCCACCAGCACCAGGGCCAGCGACGGCAAGGCCGCTTCACCCAGGCGCTCGTCGCGGGCCAGCTGATAGGCCACCACCGCCAGTGTGTCGGAATCGAACGGGCGCAAAACCAGTGTGGCCGGCAGTTCCTTCATGACGTCGACAAACACCAGCAAGACGGCCGCAGCGGTGGAACGCTGCAGCAGCGGCCAGTGCACCTGCGCCATCAGGCGCCAGCTGCCGGCGCCCAGCATGCGGGCCGAATCGTCGAAGCTCGGCGGAATGCGCGTGTAGCCGCTTTGCACCGACTGCAAGGCCACCGCACAGAAACGCACCAGGTAGGCCCAGACCAGTCCGATCGATGTGGCGGTCATGAAATAACCCACGCCCAGCGACGGCGCAACCGACTGGATCCAGCCCACCGGCAACAACAGGCCCACCACGATCACTGCACCGGGAACTGCATACCCCAGTCCGGCCAGCCGCACCACGGTGCGGGTCACCGCATCGGGCCTGCGGCGCAACGCAAATGCCAGCCCCAGCGCAATTGCCACTGCCAGCAACGCAGTGATCAGGCCCAGCCGCAGGCTGTTGCCAGACCACTCCAGAAACTTGCCCCAGGCCAGCAGATCCCATTCGGCGGCCAGTGGCCGAAGCATGAATAACACCGGCAACACGAAGCCCATCAGCACCGGCACGCCGCAGACCAGCCACGCCCACAGGCAAGCCTTGCCGCGCAACTGCACCGGCTGAGCGTCCGCGCTGGCGGATCGGCCGCCGCGGCTGGCAACAAAACGGGCCCGCTTTTGCGCCTGCTGCTCAAAGTGCAGCAGCAACGCCACCAGTGCCAGCAGCATCGTCGCCAGTTGCGCCGCCGCCAGGCGGTTGTCCATTGCCAGCCAGGCCTTGTAGATGCCGGCGGTGAAGGTCTGGATGCCGAAATAGCTGGAGACGCCGAAATCGGCGAGTGTCTCCATCAAGGCCAGTGCCGCGCCAGCGGCCACAGCGGGGCGGGCCAGCGGCAAGGCCACCTCACGGATACGCCGGCGCCAGGGCGCGCCGAGCAGCCGCGCGGCCTCCATCAGCTGGCCGGCGCGTTCGCTCAATGCGCCACGCGCCAGCAGATAAACGTACGGATAGAGCGAGAACGTGAAGACCCAGGCGGCACCTGCCAGGCTGCGCACCTCCGGCAACATGCGCCCCTGCAGGCCGGTGGCCGCGCGAATCGCGTTCTGAAGCGGGCCGCCAAACTGCAGGAAATCGGTATATGCATAGGCCACCACGTAGGCCGGCATCGCCAGCGGCAACAGCAGCGCCCATTCAAAGGTGCGCCGGCCGGGAAATTCGAACAAGGTCACAGCGGCAGCGCTGGCACTGCCCACCACCACCACACCCACACCCACCAGCAGGCACAGGCCGACCGTGGTCACCACGTAGTCGGGCAACACGGTTGCCGCCATCTCGCGCAGGATCTGCGCACTGGTGGCGTCCCATTGCAGCCATGAGCCGAGTACCACCAGCACCGGCAGGCACAACAGGACGGCGAACAGCAATGAAGCGGATTGGGAAAGCCGGCGCAGCGGCATGAAACGTCCGATCGGAACCAGTCAAATGAGAATTGTAATCATCTAGAATGGGACCCATGTTCCTCGAGCTTGCCCAACTGCAGGTCCGTTATGCCGGCGCCGAGCGCGCAGCGGTGCGGGAGGTGTCGTTCGGCCTGCAGGCCGGCGACATCGGCGTGCTGATCGGCCCGTCGGGTTGCGGCAAGACCACACTGCTGCGTGCCGTGGCCGGCCTCGAACGCGCGCAAAGCGGCAGCATCCGGCTGGGCGATGTGCTCGTGAGCAGTGACCAGGTCCACATGGGCGCCGAGAACCGCCGCATCGGCATGGTGTTCCAGGATTACGCGCTGTTCCCCCATCTCGATGTCGGCCGCAACGTGGGTTTTGGCATTGCCCATCTGGACCGGGCGCAGCGGGCACGGCGTGTGGCCGAAGTACTGGAGCTGGTAGGCCTGTCCGGCCACGAGCGGCGTTATGCGCACGAACTCTCCGGCGGCCAGCAGCAAAGGGTGGCACTGGCCCGCGCGCTGGCACCCGCACCGCAGTTGCTGCTGCTTGACGAACCGTTTTCCAACCTGGACGTCGACCTGCGCGAACGGCTGGCCACCGAGGTACGGACCATCCTCAAGGCGGCCAATGCCACGGCATTGTTCGTCACCCACGACCAGCTCGAGGCATTTGCCGTCGGCGATTTCATCGGCGTGATGCACGAAGGCACGCTGCACCAATGGGACGACGCCTACACGCTGTACCACCGGCCCGCCACCCGGTTTGTGGCCGACTTCATCGGCCACGGCGTGTTCACGCCGGCCACGATTCGCGAGGTCGATGGCCAGATGGTGGTGCAGACTGCGCTGGGCGATCTGACCGACATCGCCGAATGCCCGCTGCCCGGCGCCTTCGCGCAAGGGCAATGTGACGTGTTGCTGCGCGCTGACGACATCGTGCACGACGACAACGCTCCGGTGAAGGCGCAGATCGTGCGCAAGGCGTTTCGCGGCTCCGAGTTCCTGTACACGCTGCGTTTGCGCAGTGGCGAGATCGTGCTGGCCCATGTGCCCAGCCACCACAACCACCGCATCGGAGAGTGGATCGGCATCCGGGCCGAAGTCGACCATGTCGTCACCTTCGATCGGGTCTGCCCTGCAGGCCGTGGTGCGATGTGCCATTTGCCGTGTGTCGCGAGCCCTGACGCTTGCCAGGCAGTGGCAAGCCCGGAGCCGACCGCACTGCGGCCGCGGATGGCGGCTGTCGGCAAGCCGGCGTCGGCCTGAATTGAGGCACGCGTCGCCGCCGCGCTCCGGCGCCGGGCTGCTGCCGCCGCGCTGGCCGCTCAGGACCAGCCCGCGTCCACCACGAATTCCTGTGCTGTGACCATGCGGGCGGTATCGGCCGCCAGGAACATCACCATGTGTGCAATATCGGTCCCCACGATGCGCCCGGGCAGGCACTGGTTCCGGTCCAGCTCTTCCTCGCCCTTGGCGTCCAGCCACAGACGCACCTGGCGCTCGGTCATGACCCAGCCCGGCACCACGCAGTTCACCCGGATGTTGTCCGCACCCAGCTCACCGGCCAGCACACGGGTAAAGCCCTGCATGGCCGACTTGCAGGTCGCATAGACCGAATACCCGACGCCCTTGACCATCCAGCTGACGGAACCCATGTTGATGATGGCACCGCCGCCACGCGCACGCATGCTGGACAAAACCGCCTGCGTGGCAAAGAAATGCGGGCGCAGATTGATCGCCACCCGCTGATCGAAATACGCCGCTGTGACGCTCTCCAGCGCATGGCGCGAATCGTCGGCCACGTTGTTGACCAGCACATCGACACCACCGATATGCTCGATCAGTGCGGTCAAGGCCAGCTGCAGGGCTTCCAGATCCGTCACGTCGCAGGCCTGGAACCAGACCTCGGGCAAGGCATCGGCCAAGGCCTGGCCGGCGGCGGCGTCGATGTCGACGAAACCCACCTTGCAACCCTGCGCCGCGAAACCGCGCACGATGTCGGCGCCGATGCCGCTGGCACCGCCGGTCACGATGACACTGCGCCCGCGCAGGTCGTGAAATGCGACACCGGCAAATGCGACATCGGGGACTTGTTTTTGATTCATGGTCTGGAGCGAAACTGAGGCAGCGAAAAAAAGCCCGCGAACGGGATGCGGTCACGGCCAGCCGCACCCTGGCGAACATCGGGCCAGGGCACCTATCATAGCCACGACGCCAACCGGCCCGCGCCGTCCGGCCAGGCACCGTTGCCACCGTTCATGATGCCCGACAACACCCACCACAACCACAACACGCTCAGCCATCGCACGATACTGGCGATAGCGCTGCCGATCATGTTGTCCAACGTCTCGACGCCGCTGCTGGGCATGGTCGACACCGCGGTGGTCGGCCGGATTCCCGACCCGGCCTACATCGGTGCGGTGGCGGTCGGATCATTGATCTTCACCTTTCTGTTCTGGGCGTTCGGATTCCTGCGCATGGGAACCACCGGGCTGACCGCGCAGGCCCTGGGCGCCGGCGACAACGAGGAACTGGTGGCCAGCCTGGGCCGCTCCCTGCTGATCGCAGGCAGCGCTGGCTGCCTGATGCTGTTGCTGCAGTGGCCGATCCGCGAGACCGCATTTGCGCTGCTGCACGCCAGCGACAACGTGGAGCAACTCGGCCGAGGATATTTCGACATCCGCATCTGGGCGGCCCCTGCGACCCTGGCCAATTACGCCTTGCTGGGCTGGTTCATCGGCCTGGGCCGTACCGACATCGCCCTGGTGCTGCAACTGGTGCTCAACCTGACCAACATCGTGCTCGACCTGTGGTTCGTGCTCGGCCTGGGCTGGGACGTGCGTGGTGTGGCCGCAGGCACGGTGCTGGCCGAGATCATCGCGGCGGCCACCGGCCTTGTACTGGCGGCACGCCACGTGCGCGCCAGCGGCGGTGCATGGTCGCTGGCACGCCTGCTGATACCGCAGCAGCTGCGGCGCACACTGGTCGTCAACAGCGACATCATGGTGCGTTCGCTGGCGCTGATTTTTGTCATGGTCTGGTTCACCGCGCAGGGCGCTGCACAAGGAGACGTGCGGCTGGCCGCCAACGCGGTGCTGCTGCAGTTCATCTCGGTCAGTGCCTATTTCCTCGATGGCCTGGCCTTTGCCGCCGAAGCGCTGGTCGGACGCGCGGTCGGCGCCATGCGACGCAACGCCCTGGCCGCCGCGGCAGCCATGACCAGCATCTGGGCCGGCGCGATTGCAGCACTGATGGCGCTGGTGTTGTGGCTGTTCGGCCCGGCGCTGATCGACCTGCTCAGTGTCGACCTGGCGGTCCGCGAAGCGGCGCGGCTGTACCTGCCCTGGGCCGTCGGCGCGCCACTGCTCGGAGTCTGGGCGTTCCAGCTCGACGGCATTTTCATCGGCGCCACCCGCACCGCCGACATGCGCAATGCGATGCTGCTGTCGACCAGCATTTTCCTGATGGCGTGGTGGCTGCTGCAGCCATGGGAGAACCACGGCTTGTGGGCCGCGCTGTACGTGAACTACATCGCGCGCACGCTGACGCTGCTGCGTTATTACCCGGCCTTGCTGCGATCGGTGCCGCAGTAATACGGCAACCCGGGCAATGGGATCGAGTAGGCCTTGCGCGTTCGCCGATGGCCCCCGCGGATCAAGGCCGTGTCGCCGGCGATCCCCGCGCCCGATGCCGTCATCGCGGCCAGGACCCGGGCTTCCTACAATGGTTCGCAGAACCCAATTTCTCGGAGGAAACCCATCGTGATCGTCGAACGCATCTGGACCGGCAACAACTACCGCAACTACAACTACCTGATCGCCTGTGCCGAGACCGGCGAGGCACTGGCCATCGACCCGCTGGACCACGAGAAGTGCCTCAGCGCGGCCAAGGTGCGCGGCTGGCAGATCACGCAACTGCTCAACACCCACGAGCACCATGACCATACGGGTGGCAATGACGCCATCGTCGCGGCCACCGGCGCCAAGGTGATCGCGCACCACAAGGCAGGCGGCAAGATCGCCGGCATGGACCGCGGCGTCAAGGCCGGCGACGTGATCAAGGTCGGCAAGACGGTCGAGCTCGAATGCCTGGACACCCCGGGCCATACCATGTGCCATATCTGCCTGCGCTCGCACACCGAGCAACCGGCGCTGTTCTCGGGCGACACCTTGTTCAATGCCGGCGCCGGCAACTGCCACAACGGCGGCGACCCGTTGCTGATGTACGCCAGCTTCGCCGAACAGCTGGCGCTGCTACCGGACAACACGCAGGTCTACCCCGGCCATGACTACATCGAGAACAACCTGAAGTTCACGCTCGACCGCGAGCCTGACAACACGGCGGCAAAGACCTTGCTGCCCGCCGTCACCGACCATGATCCGGCCACGTCGATGGTGACCACGCTGGCCGACGAGAAGCAGTTCAACACCTTCTTTCGCCTGGGCAACGCGTCGGTGATCGCACGGCTGCGCGAACGGTTTCCCGACCTGCCGGCGAATCCGGACGCCCGCACGGTTTTCGTCAAGCTGCGCGAACTGCGCAACAGCTGGTAGGCACCCGCGCAGTGGGGCACACACGACGCTCGCGGCGCAAGCGCACCCACCATGCTCCACGATGACGCGCTGCGGCAATCGATCGGCGGTGCATTGCAGGGCTTCGCGGTTCATTGCCTGCCCGACACCGATGCGCCAAGGGGCCGCGCTGCCGTGGCGCTGGTCGTCACCGAAGAAGGCCCCGGCGCGCAGGTGGGCAGCCTGCCCGCATACACGCATTGGAGCACGCAGGCGGCGCTGGTGCTGACCCGCCGGGCCTTGCACCTGCGCCACCATGCCAACCAATGGGCCCTGCCCGGCGGCCGCACCGAGGTCGGGGAATCCCCGGAACAGGCCGCCTTGCGCGAACTGCGCGAAGAAGTGGGTCTGTCGCTGCCGCCC
>JAGPBF010000358.1 GCA_018063505.1 Rhodoferax sp. | reverse complement strand
TGGCCGATCTCCTTGCCGGCCTGCTGGTTGTACGCCTCGACCTCGGGTATGGCATCGGTCACCAGGTACATGTGCTCCATCGCCAGCACCGGCAGTTCGATGCCGACCATGCGACCGACCTCACGCGCCCACAAGCCACCGGCATTGACGACGTGTTCACATTCGACGACGCCCTTGTTGGTGATGACGCGCCAGGTGCCGTCCGGTTTTTGCTCCAGGCTCTCGACCTTGGTCTGAACCTCGATGGTGGCGCCGCCAAGCTTGGCGGCCTTGGCGTAGGCGTAGGTGGTGCCGGAGGGGTCGAGATGGCCTTCGTTGGGGTCTAGCAGCGCGCCAATGAAATGCTGCTCTTCGATGAACGGGAAATAGTTCTTGGCCTCGCTCACCGAGATGATCCCGGTGTCCATGCCCAGGTAGCGCCCCTTGGCCACGGTGGTCTTGAGGAACTCCATGCGCTCGGGCGTATCTGCCAGCATGATGCCGGCCGACAGATGCAGACCGCACGATTGGCCGGAGATCTCCTCCAGTTCCTTGTACAAGCCGACGGTGTAACTCTGCAACATCGCGACGTTCGGATCGCCGTTGAGCGTATGAAAGCCGCCGGCTGCATGCCAGGTCGAGCCCGACGTAAGCTGGTCGCGCTCAAGCAGCAACACGTCCTTCCAGCCCTTCTTGGTCAGGTGGTACAGAACCGAGCAGCCCACCACGCCACCCCCGATCACGACTACTTGTGCTGTTGATTTCACGGTCCTTGTTCCTTCGTGTGCATTGTGCTTGAAACGCGCAGCGGGGCTGCGTTTTTGTCGGGTGACGATGTGTTGCGTCTGTGTCTGTGTTGCTGCCCGGCAGCCGCAGCCTGGGTGCAGGCCTGTCACGGACCACACCCAAGGAACGACCAGGTCAGGATGGGTGGAAGCGCTGACCGCCAGTTCTCTGCATGGGATTGCGCGGCAATCAAAAATCGGTTGGCACGCCACCTTCTTGCTTGCGCCGGGCGACGAAGGCGTCGAGTTCCTCCTCGATCGCCGCATCCATCGGCGGGCGTTCGTAAGCCGCCAGTTCCTTCTGCCATACCGCATTGGCCTTCTGGAACGCGGTGGGGCTGCCCGCCTCCTGCCAGGTCTCGAAATTGCGCCAGTCCGAGATGATGGGTGAATAGAAGGCGTTCTCGAAGCGCTCCAGCGTGTGGGCGGTGCCGAAATAGTGGCCACCCGGCCCGACCTCCCGGACAGCGTCCAGGCCCAGGCCAGCCGGACTGACATCGAGCGGCGTCAGGAACTCGGCCACCATCTGCAGCAGGTCTACGTCGACGATGAACTTCTCGAACGAGCAGGTAAGGCCTCCCTCCATCCAGCCGGCCGAATGCATGATGAAATTGCCACCGCCCTGGATCACTGCCCACAAGGAGAACACCGATTCGTAAGCGGCCTGCGCGTCGACCGTATTGGCGGCGCAGACATTGGAGGTGCGATACGGAATGCCGTACTTGCGGCACAACTGGCCGCCGGCCAGCACGGCCTTCATGTATTCAGGGGTTCCGAAAGCCGGTGCACCGGTCTTCATGTCCACGTTCGACGTGAAGCCGCCATACACCACCGGCGCGCCTGGGCGCACCATCTGCGTGAATGCAATACCTGCCAGGGCCTCGGCATTCTGCTGCGCCAGGGCCCCAGCGATCGTCACCGGCGCCATCGCGCCGGCCAGCGTGAAAGGTGTCAGCATGATGACCTGGTTGCGCGAGGACATCTCGATGATGCCCTGCAGCATCGGCGTGTCCAGCCGCAGTGGCGACGAGCTGTTGATGATGGAGAACAGTGAAGGCTCGGCCTCCATCTGCTCCTGGGTGATGCCGCGGGCAATACGCGCAATCTCCAGTCCGTCCTGGTTGCGCTCCTTGCCCAGCGAGTAGACATGGAAGGGCTTGTCGGTGAGCTTGGCAATGTCGGACAGGCAATCGAGATGGCGCACCGACGCGTGGATGTCCACCGGCTCGACCGGGTAGCCGCCACTGGCATGCACGACGTCGTATCGCTGGGCCAGTCGCACCATGTTGCGGAAGTCGGCCTGATTCCCGGCGCGGCGCCCGCCCTGCAGGTCCGAGCAATTGGGTGGGCTGGCCACCTGCGCGAACACCAGGTTCTTGCCGCCGATCTGTACATTGCGGGCCGGGTTGCGTGCATGCAGCGTGAATTCGGATGGGCAGGTCTTGATCGCCTGCAGAACCAGGTTGCGGTCCAGGCGCACCCTGTCAGAGCCGTCGCGCACGTCGGCCCCCGCCTTCTTGAGGATTTCGCGCGCGCCCGGGTGCATGAAATCCATGCCCATCTCTTCGAGAATGGTCAGCGACGCATCATGAATCGCTTCTAGCTCATCCTCGGACACCACGGGAGTCGGCGGAAAGCGGTGCTTCAGCGAACGGTATTTGGCGGTCGATGGCAATGCCCTGGCCACGCCGGTGCCACGTCCGCCGCCACGACGTCTGCCTGCGCCGGCGGGAGTTGCTGATTCGGTCATGGATGAAGCTCCTGGATACGGGACCTGCGGATCGCAGCAGTATCCCGTCAATTCAACGCAGGTTCAGCCCCATGTTTAAGCCGGGATGCCATGAGCTGAAGTCATGCCAGCAAGGACGCCGCTCGCTCGTCGGCAGAGTCTGCGCAACTGCTGGCAGCCACTTGCGGCTGCTCGCGTAGACGCGGAGACAGGGTATCGGGTTGTGCTCACGGCGAATGCCCAGAGGCAGAAACAACAACGCCCACCAAAAGGCGGGCGTTATAGTCCGGTTTTTTCAACCGACGTTTGGTTGCGCGAGCAAGATTTG
>JAGPBF010000357.1 GCA_018063505.1 Rhodoferax sp. | reverse complement strand
TTGCACTACGAGAGAGACAAGCCCATGAACCCGATTCTCTTTGCCATTCCCGTATTCCTGCTGACCATTGTTCTGGAGGCCTGGTGGGCCCGGCGCAGGGGACTGGCGGTGTACGACATTCCCGACGCTGTCACCAGCCTGCACCATGGCGTGTTGAGCCAGTTGACCGGCGCGTTCACCAAGGTCGCCACCCTGGGCATCTACATTGCGGTGTACGACACCTACCGGCTCACCGAGTGGTCGATGGGCAATGCCTGGCTGTGGGTGCTGGCGCTGATCCTGTACGACCTGTGCTACTACTGGGCGCACCGCATGGGTCACGAGGTCAACATCCTGTGGGCCTCGCATGTGGTGCACCATTCGTCGGAGTACTACAACCTGTCCACCGCACTGCGCCAGACATCGACCGGCGCGCTGCTGGGCTGGGCCTTCTACCTGCCGCTGGCGGTGCTCGGTATTCCGTGGCAGATGCTGGTGATCGTCGGATTGATTGACCTGCTGTACCAGTACTGGGTGCATACCGAACTGATCGGTCGCCTGGGCGTGCTGGACCGCATCCTGGTGACGCCCAGCAACCACCGCGTCCACCATGGCCAGAACGACTACTGCATCGACAAAAACTACGGCGGCATTCTGATTCTGTGGGACCGTCTGTTTGGCACGTTCGAAGACGAGCGCGACGGTGAGAAGATCGTCTACGGCATCCGCAAACCCTTGAAGAGCTACAGCCCGATCTGGGGCAACCTGCATTACTACGCCGACCTGTGGCGCGAATCCGTCGCGGCCCAAGGTTGGCGCGCCAAGGTCGGTGTGTGGGTCGCGCCGCCCGGTGGCTGGACCGATGAACCCATAGCCCATTTCGAGCCCGCCACATTTCAGCGCTACACGCGCCAGACGCCGGCTGCGATGCGCTGGTATGTGGCGCTGCAGTACGCGCTGTTGGTGCCGCTGGTGGTGCATTTCCTGGGCATCGTCAAAGACATCCCGACAGCCGATGCACTGGTATACGCCGGGGTGATTGCCTTCACCGCTGTGGCCTTGGGCGCGCTGCTCGAAGGATTGCCCTGGGGGCGCTGGCTGGAGATGTTGCGGCTGCTGGCGGTCGGTGCCGTGTTTGCGTTGCTGCCCGACTGGTTTGGCTTTCAGGCCCCGGTCGCGCTGCGCGCTGCGGTGCTGGTTTTTGCCGTCGCCAGTGTGGTCTGGCTGCTGCGCCGCCGTACCGCGTTGGGGCAGGTGGCCGCATGAACCCGGACGCTCTGTCGGATCTGGTGCTCCTGCTGGTGTGCGCCACGGTGGCCTGGCGTGATCTGCGCACACGCCCGGCCATTGCGGTGGGGGCGGGCCTGATTGGCTTGGCCGCGCTCTTGGGCGTACTGCGCTTTTCCGGCGTTGCGATGGTCTATGGGCCGCATCGCTTCTTCAGCTTGCTGGCAGCCTGTGTGGCGTTCACCTTGTTGGCCGCCGGATTGCGCTGGCCCGATGCAGCAATCGCCAGGCGTGCGGCCGCAGTGGGCCGATGTGTGGTGGTCGTCGGCGGTGTCGGTGTCGCGTTGACCGTGATGGGCGTCGGGTTGTGGAGCCAGATCGTGCCGGGCCTGTCGGCGCTGGTGATCGTCTGGACTGCACTGCAGCAACGCCGCGCGCTGGCCATCGTCGGCGCGCTGTTGCTGGTCGGCAGCTTCGCGGTGGCGGCGACCGGCAAGCCGGGCACCCTGTACCTCGACTACTTCAACAGCACCCAGGCGCTGCACTACCTGCTGGCTGCGGGCATCGCCTTGCTGGCCTTGCCCAGGCTGAGCGCGCAGGCAGACGCATCAGCCCCTCCGGCCTAGCCCATGCAAAACACGTTGAGCTTATTGCCGTCCAGATCGCGGAAGTAGCCGGCGTAGAACTGTTCGCCACGCGGGCCATTGGGCCCCTCGTCCTTGGCGCCAAGTGCGATGGCCTTTTGGTAGACGCGGTCCACCATGTCCTTGGACTTCACCACCAACGCCACCATCATGCCGTTGCCCACGGAGGCAGATTGGCCATCGAACGGTTGGGTCAGCACCACGGCGGGCTTGTCCATGGCCACACCCCACGCGATCATCGTGCCCAGGTCCCACAAGCGCTTGGCGCCCATCTCGGCGAAAAGCGCGTCATAAAACGCGGCACCGCGTTGCAGGTCATTGGTTCCGAGAGTGACGTATCCGATCATCGCTGTCTCCTTGTGTTGTGGGTTCAGAAGTAGGCCCGCTGGCATGCCGCGCGGCTCGCTTGTCGCAGGGGATTCTATGAACTTGAAAGTCTGCGCGCAAACCGGCACAGCCTGCCAAGAAATGACCGAGCGGGGCTCTGCCCTTTCAGGTGCCCGTGAACAGGCTCTGAAGAGCGCGCTGGCTGGTCGTCACGCCGCGCACCACATCGCCCACGATGATGGCGCTGGGGCTGGTCAGTTGTTCGCTGGCAATCGTCGCGCTCAGTGTTTCCAGGGTGCAGACCGCGTGGCGCTGCGTCGGCAGGCTGGCGTTCTGGACGATGGCGACCGGTGTGTCGGCGGGCAAGCCGTGCAGCAGTTCGTCCTGGATGCGCTGCGCACCGCTGACACCCATGTAGATCACCAGCGTCAACTTGGCCTGGCGCGCGGTGTCAGCCAGTGCACGCCAGTCGGTGCCAGCATCGCCCGGCTTGGCGTGGCCGGTGACAAACACCACGCAGGAGGATCAAGCCGGCCTGGACAGCGAAGGCCGCCTTGTCGATACCGCCGTCGCCGACGCCCTGGTGGCCGCCGTCAAGGGCCAGCCGGGCACCATCGCCGCGTACAAACAGGAGGCCAAGAAGCA
>JAGPBF010000165.1 GCA_018063505.1 Rhodoferax sp. | reverse complement strand
ACGATCTGCGGCCGCTCGATGCCCTTGTTGTGGCCGAACTTGCGCGCCAGCTTGATGGCGGCTTCGTTGGCCTCGAGCCCGGTCGAGCAGAAGAACACATTGGTCATGCCCGAGAGCTGCACCAGTTGCGCGGCCAGGACTTCCTGGTTTGGCACATGGTAGTAGTTCGAGGTATGGATCAGTTTGCCCAGCTGGTCCTGCAGCGCCGGCACCAGTTTGGGGTGGTTGTGCCCCAGCGTATTGACGGCGATGCCCGCCAGCGCGTCCAGATAACGGCGGCCGTTCACGTCCCATACCTCGCAGCCCTGTCCGTGCGAGAGCGCGATGGGCAGACGTCCATAGGTGTTCATCACATGGGGCGATGCGGCGGTGATCTCGGGCTGGGTGGCGGCGTTCATAGGGTTTCCGTTCAAAGCAAAGCGGCCCATCGGGCCGTCGTGCCACCATTCTATGGCCATGAAATTGCACGATTGCTGCAAGTTGCGCATCACCGTGATGCGTGGCAACAGGTTGCTGCTTGCATGGGCAGCCGGAGCACTTGCGCCTGTTAGAGTCGTGGCGCGCCCATTTCCCGATTTTCTCCCTGTTTTTCCGATGCAAGCTTTCGACGCCAATGAGTTCGTGATAGTCGGCATGACCAGCGAAGGTAAACAATTTCGGCCCTCTGACTGGTCCGAGCGGCTGGCCGGGGTCATGAGCCAGTTCCGGCCCGGGGGGCCGCAGCCCGGAAGCCACCTGGCATATTCGCCCTGGTGCCATCCGGTGGTGCGCAACGGCATCAAATGCGTGGTGGTGCACCATGACCTGCGGGCGCACGATGTGCTGGCCTGGGATTTCTGCGTCAATTTCGCGCGCGACAACGATCTGCAGGTAGATCATGGTCGGTCACAGAAGCGCCAAAGATCGGGCGAGATTGCCACGGGCACAAAAAAACCGCCCTGAGGCGGTTTTTTCGCTTTTGCTGGCAGCGCACCCGTTACAAACGGCGGAGACCTGAACCAGAGACGCCGGCGGGATTTTGGCCCCGGCCCGGCAGGTGCAGGTTTCCGTGCGGTCGGTCTGAGTAAATCAGTCCGGGTTTCAGGCTGCGGCAGGGGCGGCGAGCGCCAGTGCCTTGACCTTGGTCGACAGGCGACTCTTGTCGCGTGCGGCCTTGTTCTTGTGGAAGATGCCCTTGTCGGCGACGGTGTCGACAACAGCCTGCATCTTCGCGAACAGTTCGGTCGCCTTGGTCTTGTCACCGGCGAGAACTGCTTTTTCGACGTTTTTCACCGAGCTGCGATACTGCGAGCGCAGCGAGGTGTTGGCGGCGTTGATCTTGACGTCCTGGCGGACGCGTTTACGGCCCGACGCCAGGCGCGGGTTCTTTTTCTTGGGTTTGGTAGATGCCATGGATGTGTTTCCTTGTGTCTGAGGATGTTGCCAGCAAAGCCCGCGATTGTAGCAGCCACCGCGATTTGGCCCAGGCCTGACCCTGCGCCCCGGCTACACTCGCTGCCGTGAGTCTTTTCAAAGCCGCTTCAACCGTATCCCTGCTGACATTGGCCTCACGCGTCACCGGCATGGTGCGTGACCTGCTGATGGCCTCGATGTTTGGCGCCAGCGCCATGACCGACGCGTTCAACGTCGCGTTCCGTCTGCCCAATATGTTCCGACGCCTGTTTGGCGAGGGCGCTTTCAGCCAGGCCTTCGTGCCGGTGCTCGGCGCCACCAAAGGCGAACAGGGCGAGGAGGCGACGCGGCTGTTGATCGACCGGGTGGCCACGGTGCTCAGTGCCGTGCTGGCCGTGACCTGCCTGGTGGGTGTCATTGCCGCGCCGGCGCTGGTCTGGGTCATGGCCAGCGGCCTGGAGCAGGACCCGCGCGGTTTCAACGCGGCGGTGGTGATGTCGCGCTGGATGTTCCCGTATATCGGTTTCATGTCATTGGTAGCGCTGGGCGCTGGCATCCTCAATACCTGGAAGAGGTTCGCCGTTCCGGCCTTCACGCCGGTGCTGCTCAACCTGTCCATGATTGCATCGATCTGGTGGGCATCGCCCTGGTTTGCCGCGATGGGTATCGAACCGATCTACGCACTGGTGATCGGTGTCATGGGTGGCGGTGTACTGCAGCTGGGGCTGCAGGCAGCAGCTTTGCGCCGGCTTGGCATGCTGCCACATGTGCGGTGGCGCTGGAGCGCCATCAAGACCGCCTGGGCCGATGCCGGAACGCGGCGCATCGCCACGCTGATGGGCCCGGCCTTGCTTGGCGTGGGTGTGGCCCATCTGTCGGCCATCATCAACCTGCAGATTGCCTCGCACCTGACGCCCGGCAGCGTGAGCTGGATGAGTTACGCCGAGCGCCTGATGGAGTTTCCCACCGCGATGCTGGGTGTGGCGATCGGTGTCGTGTTGACGCCGCAGCTGGTGGCCGCCAACGCCGCCAAGGACAGCCAGCGGTATTCCGACATGCTCGACTGGGGCCTGCGGCTGGTGGTGCTGCTGGCCCTGCCTTGCACCGTGGCCTTGCTGGTGTTCGCCGAACCGCTGGTGGCGACGCTGTACCACCGCGGTGCATTCTCCGCCGCCGACGTGCAGCAGACCACGCGGTCCCTGATGGGTTATGGCGCCGGCCTGATCGGCATCGTGTCCATCAAGGTGCTGGCACCGGGGTTTTACGCCAGCCAGGACATCCGCACGCCGGTGCGTATTGCCATCATGGTGCTGATCGTGACGCAGTTGTTCAACCTGGTGCTGGTGCCGCTGTACGCGCAGGCCGGTCTGACACTGGCCATCGGACTGGGCGCGCTGGTCAATGCCGGTGCCTTGTTATGGGGCCTGATACGGCGCGGCCGGTATACGCCGTCTGCCGGCTGGTCGGTCTTTTTCTTCCAGGTCATAGCGGCGTCCGCGCTGCTGGCGATATTTCTGATCTGGGCCGCGCGGTCCCTGCCGTGGGTCGACCCGGCCCTGCCCGAACTCAAACGTATCGGCACGCTGGCGCTGGTGATGGCGGGCTCGGCGCTGATCTATTTTCTGGCCTTGTGGGGTGCCGGCCTGAAGCTGCGCCAGTTCCTGCGTAGCTGACCCTGCGCATGCCCGCTGCCTGGCGGTAAAGGCCGGCATGCCCTGATTTGGCAGGGACGCAGATCGGGTTCAAAATGCATGCAGGGCGACCCGGTGTGGCGTCCCACAGAAGAAACAGAGGAGTCACGCGCAAATGCAATTGTCCTACTCCGCACCGACGCCGCTGGAGTATTTCGCCTCGCTGGTGCAAAGCGACGCCGAATTTCCGCTGTTCGAGGCCGCTGTCAGCCTGGCACAGGACGAGTACCCCGATCTGGACGTTCAGCAGGTGCTGGGCGAGGTCGACCAGCTGCTGGCGCGGCTCAAGCGCCGCGTACCGGCCGATGCGGTGCCCTTGCTCAAGCTGCGCGCGGTCAACCAGTTCTTCTTTCGTGACCTCAGTTTCCGGGCCAACGTCAACAACTACTACGACCCGGACAACAGCTACCTGAACGTGGTGCTGCGCACCCGTTGCGCGATTCCGATATCAGCCGCAGTACTCTGGCTCGAACTGGCCCAGGGCATGGGCCTGTCGGCGCGGGGTGTGGGTTTTCCCGGTCATTTCATGGTCAAGGTGAACCTGCCCAAGGGGCAGGTCGTCATCGACCCGCTCGATGGCCAGTCGCTGAGCCGCGAACAACTGGCCGAGCGGCTCGAACCCTATCGCCGCCAGAGCGGCCTGGTGGACGAGTTCGAGGTGCCGCTGGGCCTGTATCTGCAGGCTTCGCCGCCGCGCGAGATCGTCGCGCGCATGTTGCGCAATCTCAAGGAAATCCACCGGGCGCAGGAAGACTGGGGGCGTATGGTCGCGGTGCAGGACCGCTTGCTGATCTTGTTGCCGCAGGCCTGGCCCGAGTACCGCGATCGTGGCCTGGCCCATGCCGAACTCGGCCACAGCAGCCTGGCGGTGCAGGATCTGGAGCTGTACCTGGCCCATGTCGAGGAAGGCCTGGACATCGACGCGATCGCGGCCCGGGTGGCCGAATTGCGCCGCGCGACCAGCGGCTGACGGGGTTGCAGCGACTGCCGGTCTGGCCGGCAGCAGGCTCAGACCAGCTCGACTGCGGCGCCGCTGCCGATCGGCGCGATCACGCCGATCCGGTGGACCGATTCGCCGCCATCACGCAAGGTCTGCGCCGTTGCCTGGGCATGCGCGGCATCGACCACCACCACCATGCCGATGCCGTTGTTGAAGGTCCGGTTCATCTCATGGTCGCTGATGGCCGCGGTCTGCTGCAGCCAGGCAAACAGTTCAGATCGGGGCCAGCTGCCTTTGGCAAGATGCGCGGCCATGCCTTCGGGCAAAACACGCGGGATGTTCTCCAGCAGACCACCACCGGTGATATGCGCCAGCGCCTTGATCGGATGCGCAGCCATGGCTGCGAGTACCGGCTTCACATACAGCCGGGTCGGTGCCATCAGAGCGGTGCGGAAATCCTGACCGTCGAGTTGTTGCGGCAGACGGCTGTCGTCGCGGTCGGCGCCGGTGCCGGCCACGCGGTCGATGCATTTGCGCACCAGGCTGAATCCATTGGAATGCACGCCGCTGCTGGACAGGCCCAGCACCACGTCGCCGGGGGCGACATTCTTGCCGGTCAGGATGGCGGATTTCTCCACTACACCGACGGCGAAACCGGCCAGATCGTATTCGCCGGCCGGGTACATGCCCGGCATTTCGGCGGTTTCGCCACCGATCAGCGCGCAACCGGAGAGCTCGCAGCCTTTGGCTATGCCGCCAACCACGGTGGCGGCGGTGTCCACGTCGAGCTTGCCGCAGGCGAAATAGTCGAGGAAGAACAAAGGCTCGGCGCCCTGGACCAGCACGTCATTGACGCTCATGGCCACCAGGTCGATGCCCACCGTGTCATGCATATTCCATTCGAAGGCGAGCTTGAGCTTGGTGCCGACGCCATCGGTGCCGCTGACCAGCACCGGTTCCCGGTAGCGCTTGGGCACCTCGAACAACGCGCCAAAGCCGCCGATGCCGGCCAACACGCCGTCGCGCATCGTCTTGCGCGCCAACGGTTTGATGCGTTCGACCAGGGCATCTCCGGCATCGATGTCGACACCGGCGTCCTTGTAGGACAGAGCGGAGGAGGAGGTGGCTGTGGTCATGGGCTTGAGATGGGTTTGCCAGGGTTGCGGCGGCAACAAGGGGCTGCGACGGACCCCGATAGAATTTGCCCAGATTCTACGGGTTCGCCCTTTCCCGCCATATGCAATTCACCCCCACACAGAAGTCCGTTGCCGCCTGGGGCGCAATTGCTGTGCTCACGGTCTTCTGCCTATGGTTGCTTGGCCCTGTCCTGACGCCATTTGTCGTGGCGGCCGTATTCGCCTATGCGCTCACGCCGCTGGTCAACCGCCTGGACCGCAGGCGTGGTGGCAAATTGCCGCGGATTCTGGCGGTGTTGCTGGTCCAGTTCCTGTTATTTGTGGTCATGCTGGGCGTGGCCCTGCTGATCGTGCCCATCCTGGCCAAGGAGCTGCCGCTGATGCGTGACCAGGTGCCGGTGCTGATCGAGCGCGCCAATGCTGTTGTCAAACCGCTGCTCGATCGCTTCAACATCAGCCTGTCGCTCGATGTGGCCAATATCAAGGCGTTCTTGCTGAAGTACCTCAATGCCAACTTCGAAGATGCGTTCATGCGGATGATGGCCTCGCTCAAGCTCGGCGGCAGCGTGGCTTTCGCGATCATCGGCAACGCGGTGCTGGTTCCGGTGGCCTTGTTCTACCTGCTGATGGACTGGGACCGCTTCGTCGCATCGTTGCAGAAAATGGTTCCACCGCGCGCGCGCCGCACATTCGACAGTTTCACGACCGAGGCCGACCTGGTGCTGGGCCAGTATCTGCGCGGGCAGCTGCTGGTGATGCTGATCCTGGCGGCTTTCTACAGCATCGGCCTGGCCCTGTTCGGACTGGACCTGGCGCTGCCGATCGGGGTATTTACCGGCCTGGCGGTATTCGTTCCCTACCTCGGGTTTGGCCTGGGCCTGATCATGGCCACGCTGGCGGGCGTGCTGGAATTCTCGGCCAATGCCGGGCCGGCCAAGGCGATTCTGATGGTGGCCGTGGTGTACGGCCTGGGGCAGCTGATCGAGAGCCTGTACCTGACACCGCGCCTGCTCGGCGAACGCATCGGCCTGCATCCGCTGGCCGTGATCTTCGCATTGCTGGCGTTCGGCCAACTGCTCGGATTCGTCGGCGTATTGATTGCCTTGCCGGCCAGCGCGGTGTTGTTGGTGGCGATTCGGCGTGCCTGGCGGACCTACCTGGACAGCGACCTGTACAAGGGTGAAGCTCCGGCATGAAGCAGATCGCGCTGGACATCGGCCTGTCGACAGGCCCGACATTGCAGAACTTCTTTCCGGGGCCGAACCAGCTCGCTTGCGAGCATCTGGCCTTGTGGCTGGGGCGCGGTCAGGTCGTGACCAACCGTTCTCCGGTGCCGACCTACCTTTGGGGTAACAGTGGCAGTGGCAAAACCCATTTGCTCAAGGCGGTGCGCGAGGCCCTGCGAGAACAGGGAGCCCGCGTCGGCTGGATGGACGCGCACGATCCCGAGCCCGAACCGTTTTCCGAGGACTGGGCGGCGATCCTGCTGGACGATGTCCACCTGTACACCGCGGTACAGCAGCAAGCCGCATTCAACTGGTTCGTCAATGCCCAGACCCACCAGCGCAGCGTGATCGCCGCCGGCGACCAGCCTCCGGCCGGTCTGTTGTTGCGCGACGACCTTCGGACCCGTCTGGGCTGGGGCCATGTATTCGGGCTCAAGGTGCTCAGCGAACCCGAGCGGCGCGCGGTGTTGCGCCAGGCCGCAGACGAGCGGGGCATTTTTCTGGGTGACGAGGTGATGGATTTCATGCTGACCCGCTTCAGCCGCGACCTGACCAGCCTGATGGAACTGCTCGATCTGATCGACGCCTATGCCCTGCGGACCAAACGTGCGATCACCGTGCCGATGATTCGCGCCATGATGGATGAATCCTGAGCGTGTTGCCAATGCCCTCTGACGCCCTTGCCAACGCCAAACGCGGATCCGGCCGCCTGCGTGTGGCCCTGTTCGACCTGGACCACACCCTGCTGCCGATCGACTCGGATTACGAATGGGGCGTTTTCACGACCACCATCGGCTGGACCGATCCGCTCGCCTTTGCCCGGCGCAATGACGAATTCTTCGCCCAGTACCAGGCCGGCACCCTGGATATCCACGACTATGTGCGGTTCGCCACCGATGCGGTGCGTCGGCAAGGCGCCCAGGCAGCGGCGCTGGCCCATGCGCAATTCATGCAGCAGGTGGTGCTGCCGGCATTGCGTCCGCAGGCATTGGCGCTGGTTCGCTCGCACCAGGCCAGCGATGCACATGTCGTGATCGTCACCGCGACCAACGAGTTCGTCACCCGACCGATTGCCGATGCCTTCGGCGTTCCCGATCTGATAGCGGTGGAGCTGGCGCGCGACAATGGACCTGGTGGCACTGGCTGGATCACCGGCGATATCGCCGGTGTGCCTTCTGCGCGCGAGGGCAAGGTCGTGCGTTTCGACCAGTGGCTGCAAGCCCATGGGTTGTCGCGTGATGACGTGTTTGTGACGTTTTATTCCGATTCCACCAACGATCTGCCGCTGCTCGAACGCGCCGACGCACCGGTGGCCACCAATCCCGATTCCCGCCTGCGGGAGATCGCCAGCGCTCGCGGATGGCGCATACTGGACCTGTTTACCGATTCACAATGATCAAGAAATTCATCGACAAACTGCTCGGCAAGAAGACCGCCGGCACCCCGTCCCACCCCGATTTCGGCAAACGGCGCGACGTTCCGGTCAGTGAGCACCACATCGACCCGGCGCTGGTGGACGAACGCGCCAGCAGCGTGGTGCACACGCTCAAACAGGCGGGCTACGAGGCCTACATCGTCGGCGGCGCGGTGCGTGACCTGCTGGTGGGCCTGCGCCCCAAGGATTTCGACGTGGCCACCAACGCCACGCCGGAACAGGTCAAGTCGCTGTTCCGGCGCGCCTTCATCATCGGGCGGCGTTTTCGCATCGTGCACGTGGTGTTTGGCCGTGGGCGCGAGCACGAGGTGATCGAGGTGTCGACTTTCCGTGCCTATCTCGACAACACGGCTGCGGGTCAGGTGGCAGGCAATGAACGCACCAGCAGGAACGAGCTGGCCGGCATGACACATGCCGTCGACGCCAGTGGCCGGGTGCTGCGCGACAACGTCTGGGGTCCGCAGGAGCAGGACGCGGTGCGGCGCGATTTCACGATCAATGCGATGTATTACGACCCCGAGACGCAGATCGTGGTCGACTACCACGGCGGCATCAAGGATTCGACCAAGCGGGTCATGCGCATGATCGGCGATCCGGCCCAGCGTTACCGGGAAGATCCGGTGCGCATCATCCGGGCGATCCGCTTCTCGGCCAAGCTCAAGGCGCTCGGCTTCACGATCGAACCGCGCACGGCGGCGCCGCTGGTGGCCATGAAGTCGCTGCTGGCCGACGTGCCGCAGAGTCGGCTGTTCGACGAGATGCTCAAGCTGTTGCAGACCGGCCATTCGATCGCATCGATCGCAAAGCTGCGGGAGCTGGGCCTGGACAAGGGCATCTATCCGTTGCTTGACCTGGTGGTCGAACGCGCCGAACAGCCTTTTGTCAAGGCGGCGTTGCTCGATACCGATCGCCGTGTCGGCGAGGGCAAGCCGGTGGCGCCCAGTTTTCTGCTCGCCTGCGTGTTGTGGGCGGATGTGCGCCAGGGCTGGAGCCGGCGCATGGAGTCGGCCGAGCGCCAGCCGCCGTTTCCGGCGCTGCAGGATGCGATCGACCAGGTGTTTGCCGAACGGATCGGCGATGTATCGGGCGGCGGCCGGCTGGCCTCGGACATGCGCGAGATCTGGATGATGCAGCCGCGCTTCGAGAAACGTGTCGGGCAGTCTGCCTTCGGGCTGGTCGACCAGCCGCGTTTTCGGGCCGGCTTTGACTTCATGCGGCTGCGAGCCGACGTCGGTGAAGTGGAAGACCTGCTGGCGGACTGGTGGCAGGAATTCAGCATGGCCAACGACAACCTGCGCTCGGACATGGTCGAGCAGCAGCGGATCGAGCAGGGTCGGCGTACACGCGCGCCGCGCCCTGCTCGGGTTGCGGGTGCGGACGATGAACCGGCCCGTCCCGCGCGGCGCGCCCAGGCGCAAGGGGCGGCTGCGCCCGACAACACCAACCGCGATGGCGACGAAGCGGGTGGGACCGACGAAGCCGGTGAAGGCGCCGCGCCGCGCAAGCGCCGTCGTCGGCGCAAGCCCGCGGGCGGCCGCGTGACCGGTGACGCCGGTGCCGCACCGACGGGCGGCGCTGACGCCTGAAGTTGTTGCCGGGCGATGCGCGATCCGGTGACGGCCTATCTGGCGCTGGGCGCCAACCTCGGCGATGCCCGGGCCACGGTGCGCAGCGCCATCGACGCGATCGCGGCCAGCGCCGGTTGCCAGCTGCGCCAGCGCTCGTCGTTGTACCGCACCGCACCGATCGACGCGGGTGGTCCGGACTACATCAATGCGGTGATCGCCGTCACGACAAGCCTGTCGGCGCCCGATCTGCTGCACCTGCTGCAGGCGCTGGAACTGCAGGCCGGACGTGAGCGCCCTTACCGCAACGCGCCGCGAACACTGGATCTTGACATCCTGTTGTATGGCGATGCCCGCATGTGCAGCCCGCAGCTGGTGCTGCCGCATCCGCGCATGAACAGCCGTGCCTTTGTGCTGGTGCCGCTGGCGCAGATCGCGCCGCAGCGGGT
>JAGPBF010000164.1:7962-9850 GCA_018063505.1 Rhodoferax sp. | reverse complement strand
CCCATCTGCTGCGGCAACCATGACACGATGCCGGGGAAGATGTAGATCAGCGCAACCGCCACGCACATCAGCAGGAACATCGGCATCGTGACCTTGGCGATCCACGGCAGCTGCTTGCCGGTCATGCCCTGCAACACAAACAGGTTGAAGCCCACGGGCGGTGTGACCTGCGCCATCTCGACCACCAGCACGATAAAGATGCCGAACCAGATCGGGTCGATGCCGGCGGCGTTGACGGTCGGCATCAACACGCCCATTGTCAGCACCACCATCGAGATGCCGTCCAGGAAGCACCCGAGCAGGATGAAAAATATGGCCAGCGCGAAGATCAGCTGGGCCTGGCTCAGGCCCAGCGAGCCTATCCACTCGGCCAGGTGCCTTGGCAGACCGACGTAACCCATGGCCAGCGTCAGGAACGCCGCGCCGGCCAGGATCAGTGCGATCATGCAGTACAGGCGGGTTGCGCCCATCAGCGAGTCACGGAACGTGGTCCAGTTCAGCGAGCCCTGTACGGCGGAAATCACCAGTGCACCCACCACACCGACCGCAGCGGCCTCGGTGGCGGTGGCGAAGCCGGCATAAATCGATCCAAGTACCGACAGTATCAGGATGACGACCGGAATCAGGCTGCGCGAAGCCGCGATCTTCTCGCGCAGCGTATAACTGCGGTCCGACGCCGGAACCTGTTCCGGGTGGCGCAGCGCCCAGAACACGATGTAGCCGGAAAAAAGCGTCGCCAGCAGCAGGCCGGGCAGGACGCCGGCGATGAACAGCTTGGAGATCGACACTTCGGCCGCGACGCCATAGACGATCATGATGATCGACGGTGGAATCAGCAGCCCCAGCGTGGCCGAGCCGGCCAGGGTGCCGATCACCATGTGCTCGGGATAACCGCGCCGGCCCAGTTCGGGCAGCGTCATCTTGCCGATGGTGGCGCAGGTGGCCGCGCTCGAACCCGATACGGCAGCGAATATCGTGCAGCCGATCACATTGGTATGCAGCAGCCGGCCGGGCAGGGCCTGCACCCACGGTGACAGGCCTTTGAACATGTCGGCACTGAGCCGGGTTCGGAACAGGATCTCGCCCATCCAGACGAACAGCGGCAGTGCGGTGAGGGTCCAGCTCGACGAGGAGCCCCAGACCGTGACGGCCATCGCGTCGCCGGCCGGGCGGCTGGAGAACAGGGTCACGGCCAGCCATGCAACGCCGGTCAGCGTGAGGCCGACCCAGACGCCGCTGGCCAGGATCAGCAGCAAGGACACCAGCAGCAGCGCGGTGATGGCGAAATCGTTCATGGACGGTGGCCTGCACTCATTCGTTGTGTTTCGCGTCGGATGCGTCCGGCGCCACGCGAAGGCCCCGCATTTCCAGCACCAGTTCGTCGATGAACGCGAGCACCAGCACGACAGAGCCCGCTGCCATGGCGATCTGCGGAATCCACAGCGGGGTGGCATCGTTGCCGGTAGAGATGTCGTTGAAAACATGCGACTGCCAGGCCAGCTTGCAACTATAGAACGCAAACATGGCCGCCACCGCCGATGCGAGGCTCAGCGCGCAGAGTTCGAGTGCCCGCCTCCAGCGGCCGTGCAAGGCGCCCAGCACCAGCGTGACCCGGATGTGGTCGCCGTGCTTGAGTGTATGGGCCAACGCCATGAACCCGCTGGCAGCCATCAGGTAACCCGCGTAGGCGTCGGTGCCCGGCACATACACATGGAACTGGCGACCAAGAATGGACAACAAGACCATGACCAGCACGCCAACCAAAAAAAGCGCCGCCAGTGCGGCGGCGCTGTCGTAGATGGCGTCAAGCAGTTTGCGCATCGCGTGCGGATGCCCAGGCCGTTCAGGGCTTCCTGAACGCGTCGACCAGCGCCTTGCCTTCGTCGCC
>JAGPBF010000164.1:0-7862 GCA_018063505.1 Rhodoferax sp. | reverse complement strand
CAAAAAAAGCGCCGCCAGTGCGGCGGCGCTGTCGTAGATGGCGTCAAGCAGTTTGCGCATCGCGTGCGGATGCCCAGGCCGTTCAGGGCTTCCTGAACGCGTCGACCAGCGCCTTGCCTTCGTCGCCGGCCTTGGCCAGCCACTCGGCCAGCATGGTCTCGCCGACTTTCTTCATGTCGGCCTTGAGCTGCGCCGAGGGTTGCACGATCTGCATCCCGCCAGCCTTGAGTTTCTCCAGCGATTCGGTGTTGGTCTTCTTGCTGGCCGCCCAACCGCGCACTTCGGCGTCGGCGGCAGCCTTGAGCAGGGCGTCCTGTGTGGCCTTGTCGAGCGCGTCGAACGCCTTCTTGTTGACGATCACGGCGTCTTTCGGCAACCAGGCCTGCGTGTCGTACCAGTACTTGACATGTTCGTAGAGCTTGCTGTCGGCACCGGTTGAGCCGGAGCTCATCATGCTTTCGGCAACACCCGTGGCAAAGGCCTGGCTGACCTCGGCTGCCTGCACCGTGACCGGCTGCGCGCCGACCAGTTCGGCAATGCGTGCCGTGGCCGGGCTGTAGGCGCGCCACTTGATGCCCTTGAGGTCGGCTGCGGAATTGATCGGCTTCTTGGAATAGATGCCCTGCGGTGGCCAGGCGACGGCGTACAGCAGCAACATGCCGTCGGCCGCCAGCTTCTTTTCGAGCAGCGGCTTTTGCGCCTTGTACAACTTCATGGCTTCGTCGTAGCTGTCGGCCAGGAACGGCATGCCGTCGGCAGCGTAGATCGGCCATTCGTTGGCGAAGTTGGCCAGCAGGATCTCGCCAGCCTGGGCCTGGCCACCTTGCACCGCGCGCTTGATCTCGGGTGCCTTGAACAGCGAGGCGCCCGGGTGAACCGTGATCTTGAGCTTGCCACCGGTGGCCTTGTCCACGTCGTTGGCGAATTCGGTCAAGGTCACCGAATGAAAGTTGGTGGCCGGATAAGCGGCGGGCAGGTCCCATTTGGTCTGGGCCATCACGCCAGCAGACAGACCGGTCAAGGCGAATGCCACGACGGTGGCGAGGCAGCGGCGGTTCAAGGTCATGGGTACTCCTGGTTCAAGATGAATTGCGTTACGCGAACATTCAAGGATAGGGCTTTGGCGCGGCTTCGTCTTCGGACCCGGCCGGTGCTTGCTCAGTGTTTTCCCGCAATGCGAGGCGCTCGGGCCTGGCCCACGCTTGAAGTTTATCGACCATGACGATAAAGTGTCAATAAATTACAAACGTTTTATAGTCGTTTTGACTTCATTCTCAGGGAAATCCCTATGCGCAAGATGGCAAGCAATAATCCGGCCAAGCCTGCTGCGCGACCGATCGTGTCGTCGTCGCACCTGGTCTCGCCGCGCAGCAAGGAGACGTCCGAGCTGGAGTTCGGCCTGATCATTGCGTGGAATGCGTTCTCGCGCTGGGCCATCCGCTGCATGGCCGCAGCCGGTGTGCCGGACCTGACGATCACCGACGTGTTGATCCTGCACCATGTCAACCACCGTGCGCGCAACAAGAAGCTGGCCGACATCTGCTTCGTGCTCAACTACGAAGACACCCATGTGGTGGCATATTCGCTGAAGAAGCTCGTTGGTGCCAGCCTGGTGCAGGCCGAGAAGGTCGGCAAGGAGGTGTTGTATGCACCCACGGCACAGGGCGAGACTGCGATTGCCCGCTACCGCGAAGTGCGCGAGCAATGCCTGATCGGCAACCTGGACGCCGATCTCAATGACAACATCGGCGACGTGGCACGCACGCTGCGCACGATGTCCGGCCAGTACGACCAGGCGGCTCGCGCCGCCTCGTCCCTTTGAACGAAAGCCTTGCACCATGACCCCTGGCACCGAACCGCAAACTCCGCCAAGCGACACCCGCTGGCAATTCTGGGTCGATCGGGGCGGCACGTTCACCGATGTCGTCGGTCGCCGGCCCGACGGTTCGCTGGTCACGTACAAGTTGTTGTCCGAAAACCCCGAGCAGTACAAGGATGCGGCGGTCGCCGGTATCCGGCACCTGCTCGGGTTGAAGCCAGGCGAGCCGGTCACGCCTGAACAGGTGGATTGCGTGAAGATGGGCACGACGGTGGCCACCAACGCCTTGCTCGAGCGCAAGGGCGAGCCGACGCTGCTGGTGACGACACGCGGCTTTCGGGATGCCTTGCGCATCGCATACCAGAACCGGCCGCGCCTGTTCGACCGGCAGATCGTGTTGCCGGAATTGCTGTACCAGGTGGTGGTCGAGGCCGACGAGCGCGTGGGTGCGCATGGAGACGTGGTGCAGGCACTCGATGCCGAAGCCTTGCGCGGCGCGATGCAGGCGCAATACCTGCTGGGACTGCGCAGCGTGGCGGTCGTGTTCATGCATGGATACCGCTACACCGCGCATGAACTGGCGGCCAAACGCATCGCGCAGGAGATCGGCTTTACCCAGATCAGCACCTCGCACGAAACCAGCCCGATGATGAAGTTCGTCAGCCGCGGCGACACCACCGTGGTGGACGCCTACCTGTCGCCGATCCTGGGCCGGTATGTGGCGCGTGTCGCGCAGGAAATGCCGGGGGTGCGGTTGTTTTTCATGCAGTCCTCCGGTGGCCTGACCGATGCACATGCGTTCCAGGGCAAGGACGCGATTCTCAGCGGCCCGGCCGGTGGCATCGTCGGCATGGCGCGCACCGCCGCGCTCGGCGGCCATGCCAAGGTGATCGGGTTCGACATGGGCGGCACCTCGACCGACGTGTCGCATTTCGCCGGTGAATTCGAGCGCGAATTCGAAACCCAGGTTGCCGGTGTCCGCATGCGTGCACCGATGATGAGCATCCACACCGTGGCCGCTGGCGGAGGCTCGATTCTGGCCTTTGACGGTGCGCGGTTCCGGGTCGGACCCGACAGTGCCGGTGCCAATCCGGGACCGGCGAGTTACCGGCGCGGCGGCCCGTTGGCGGTGACCGATGCCAACCTGATGCTGGGCAAGATCCAGCCGCGTTATTTTCCGAAGGTGTTCGGTCCTGCTGCCGACGAGCCACTCAGCCTGGACGTGGTGCAGCAGATGTTCGCGCAACTGGCGCAGCAAACCGGCCTGAGTCCGCAGGACAGCGCCGAAGGATTTGTCAACATCGCCGTGCAGCAGATGGCCAACGCGATCAAGAAGATATCGGTGGCGCGTGGTTACGACGTGACACGGTATACGCTGCAGTGTTTCGGCGGCGCTGGCGGGCAACATGCTTGCATGGTGGCCGATGCATTGGGCATGACGCGGGTGTTCGTGCACCCGCTGGCCGGTGTGCTCAGTGCCTATGGCATGGGTCTGGCCGACCAGAACGTGATCCGCGAGCAGGCGGTCGAAATCCGGCTGGCTGCGTCATCGCTGGCTGAAATTGTCGCGACACTGGACGTGCTGGCTGCTGCGGCCGAATCCGAACTGCTGCGCCAGCAGGTCAGCCGCGGCCGCATCCGGACCGCGCGCCGCGTTCATGTACGTTACGAAGGCAGCGACGCTGCCCTGGTGGTGGCGTTTCCAGCGCGCGAGGCGCGGGACGATGACGGTATGGTGGCGCAGGTCGTGGCAGGGTTCGAGGCGGCTTATCGCCAGCGTTTCGCGTTTCTGATGCAGGGCAAGGGCATGGTCGTCGAAGCGGTATCGGTCGAGGCCGTGGTGCCGGGCGACGCGCCCCAGGAGCCACGCCATGCGCTGCATCCGCTGCGTGAACCGCCGCGGCGCGAGACGGTGCGCATGTATTCGGCCGGCCGGTGGCACGACGCTGCGCTGGTGGTGCGTGAGGACCTGCGCAGCGGCGACGATATCCCGGGTCCGGCCATCATTGCCGAGGCGAACGCCACCACGGTCGTGGAGCCGGGATGGCAGGCGCACCTGACGGAACTCGACCATCTGGTGCTCGAGCGCATCACGCCACGGACCCGGGTGTTCGCGGCAGGCACCACGGTGGATCCGGTGCTGCTGGAGGTGTTCAACAACCTGTTCATGAACATCGCCGAGCAGATGGGCCTGCAACTGCAGAACACCGCCTACTCGGTCAACATCAAGGAGCGACTGGACTTCAGTTGTGCCTTGTTCGACGCCCATGGCAACCTGATCGCCAATGCACCGCACATGCCGGTGCATCTGGGCTCGATGGGCGAGAGCATCAAGACCGTGATCCGCGAGAACGCGCAGACCATGGCCGATGGCGATGTCTTTGTGCTCAACGACCCCTACCATGGCGGCACGCACCTGCCCGACATCACCGTCATCACGCCGGTCTACCTCAATGGCGTGCCGACGTTTTATGTCGGCTCACGTGGCCACCATGCCGATGTCGGCGGCACCTCGCCGGGTTCGATGCCGCCGTTCTCGACCCGCATCGAGGAAGAGGGCGTACAGATCAACAACGTCAAGCTGGTCGACCGGGGTACGCTGCAGGAAGCGGCCATGATCGCGCTGCTGCAAAGTGGTGAGTATCCATCGCGCAATCCGCAGCAGAACCTGGCCGACCTCAAGGCCCAGATTGCTGCCAACGAAAAAGGCGTGCAGGAACTGGGCAAGATGGTCGCGCAGTTCGGACTCGATGTGGTGCAGGCGTATATGGGCCATGTGCAGGACAACGCGGAGGAATCGGTGCGCCGGGTCATCACGCGGCTCAAGAACGGCGCGTTCACGCTGCCACTGGACAATGGCGCGCAGATCCGGGTCGCGATCACGGTCGACGCGGTGCAGCGCAGTGCAGTGGTCGATTTCACCGGCACCTCAGCGCAGCAGACCAACAACTTCAACGCACCCACCGCGGTGTGCATGGCGGCGGTGCTGTATGTGTTCCGCACGCTGGTTGACGACGACATTCCGCTCAATGCCGGTTGCCTCAAGCCGCTGGAGGTGATCATTCCGCCAGGATCGATGCTGAACCCGAACCCGCCAGCCTCGGTGGTTGCCGGCAATGTGGAGACGTCGACCTGCATCACGAATGCGCTGTTTGGCGCCTTGGGCGTCCTGGCGGCCAATCAGGGCACGATGAACAACTTCACGTTCGGCAATCAGCGTTACCAGTATTACGAGACGATTTCGGGAGGCTCGCCCGCCGGTGGCCGGATGGATGAGGCCGGCCGGTTTGTCGACGGTTTCAATGGCACCAGCGTGGTCCAGACACACATGACCAATTCGCGGCTGACCGACCCCGAGGTGCTGGAGTTCCGCTTCCCGGTGCGGCTGGAGAGTTACGAGATTCGGCTGGGCTCTGGCGGCGCCGGGCACTGGCACGGCGGTGATGGCGGTGTGCGCCGCATCCGCTTCCTGGAGCCGATGACCGCCAGCATCCTGTCCAATGGCCGGATCGTTGCACCCTTTGGTGTCGCCGGCGGTTTGCCGGGTGCGCTCGGCATCAACCGCGTGGTGCGCGCAGACGGCTCGGTGCAGTCGCTTGGCCACATCGGGCAGGTCGACATGGCCGATGGCGATATCTTCGAGATTCATACGCCGGGCGGCGGCGGTTTTGGAACGCCGGATTGACGCGCCTGTCGACGCCGGCACACAATCTACCGGGGAGGGAAACATGGCATCGCAATTGCGCGATCATTATCGCTGGATGGCGCGGTACAACGCCTGGTTCAACGGCCGCCTGTATGACGCCTGCGAAGGCCTCGATGATGCTGCGCGCAAGCTCGATCGTGGCGCCTTTTTCGGCTCCATCCACCGCACGCTCAACCACCTGATCGTGGCTGACCAGATATGGCTCAGGCGGCTGCGCCAATGTGGTATCGAGCATGGATTCGATTGCCAGGCGCTGCAGCAGGATGTGCTGGACCTGCCTGCGGGCCACGCGCTCGACGCGCCGGTGTTTGATGACTGGGCGCAGTTGCGTGCCAAGCGCAGGCAGCTCGACGATGCCATCTGCCTGTGGCTGGCGGAGATGCCCGAGTCGTTGCCGGGGTTCCAGATGCATTACAGCAACACCAAGGGTGTGCAGCGCCAGCATCCGGCGTGGCAGGCCTTGTCGCACTTCTTCAACCACCAGACCCATCACCGGGGCCAGGCCACCACCTTGCTGATGCAAGCCGGCGTGGACCCGGGTGTCACCGACTTGCTGGCGATGGTCGATTCGGCGGGATCCCGGTAGTTGGCGCGCGCGCGCTCGACGGGCTGGGGATCGACGGGGCATTCTGGCCAGCGTCGTGCCGGATGTCGCGCGTGTGTGCGTCGACCAGAATCCGGGCCACCAGCTGGGCCTGGGTGTGTGCATCGGTCTTGCCAAAAACGCTTTTCAGGTAGACCCGGGCTGTACCATAACCGATGCCCATGGACTGGGCGGCCTGACGTACCGAATTGCCTTCCGCGAGCGATAGTGCCAGCCGGGTTTCGGCGCGTGTCAGGCCATATTGCTGCCGGATGGCATCTGGCGATATGTCACGCGCGCCGGCATGTTCGCTCGCCATGAGCAATATCGACGGCGCCGCAAAGAACGAGCGCCGCGCCAGCGGAACGGCCCGAAGTGTCAGGTGTCCGCCTGGTTGGCACGGCAGGTCGAGCCGGATCTGGCAATTGCGCGTGTCGTCTGTACCGACCAGATAAGCGGCCAGCTCCGCTTGGCGGCTCGGGTCGGTGGTGGCCAGCAGGCCGTGGCGCAAGCACAGGCCCTGCCTGCGACGCAGCAACGACTCCATGGCGCCATTGGCATGGCGAACACGCAGGTTTGCGTCGGTCACGGCAATGCACTCGGGCAACCTGTCCAGGGCGGCCATCAGCAGCGGGCTGGACTGGGGCTGGTCAATCCGCACTGCCAGCTGCAAGGCGCGTGTCATGTGCCGACTCAGGCGCTCGAAGGCCCGTACCTCGGGCTCGGAAAAGCTCGGCATGTCGGGCTGGCGCATCAGCGTGATGTTGGCGATCAGGCCGGCATCGTCCAGCAGCGTGTTGCCGATCGTGTATTTGAAGCCCTGCGGCCGCATCCATTCGTTGTAGTAGGACGACCGGTACAAGACACCCTGTTGTTGCAGGATGGTGTCGAGCCGTTCATTGGTGCGCACGATGCCCGGTCGGTGCAGCCGCTGCGTCAGTTGCATCCAGGGATTGTCGGGCGCGAAATAGAGCGCATTGAACGACGCCAACCATGGAGCGTCGATACCCGCCAGACTGATCGGCTCGATCTGGTGCGAGTCCCGGCGCAGCAGGTAGAAGGTCTGGGCAGCAGACGGGAACTGGCGCCTGAGCAAGACCATCACGTCGTTCCACGCCTGGGGCTCGACGGCGGCCTGATAGACCGATTCGATCAGATCCTCGGACAAGCTTTGCGCCATATCGGTGCCACCTCCGATGTGCTGTTCGTGCCATGGCCAAGGCCTGCAGGGAAGCAGGCCAACGCAGATCTGTTCGACAACCTGCCACCTGTTGCAGCAAGGCAGGCCGGGCGAACAGTAGCCGTGAACCGGATTGTCGCGCCAACACCCGGTGTGCGGGTGGAATTTCGAATGGCTAGTTCTTGCTGGCTTTTGTCTCCGGGAAACGGGCGCCACCGACAGTGAGTCCGTCCGACGACAGACGCGCGGCGCTGCCGGGGCCGATACCCTTGACGCGGGCGATCAGGTCGGCCCAATCCTTGAAGTTGCCTTTGCCGCGTTCATCGAGAATGCGCGACGATACGCCTGGGCCGATGCCCTTGATGCTGTCGAGTTCCGCAACGCTGGCCTGGTTGACGTCGACCCCGGCGTATGTGTTTGCTGCAGCCATCAGGGCTGCGCTGGCGAGAACTGTTTTCCACATGCTGGTCTCCTTGGGTGGTGTGATCGGTGCCTTGCGTCAGAGGCGCTGCCGAATTGGCCCCCGCATGCCAGAGACGATAAACACGGTCAGCGATGGAACGCGCCTCCGGCG
>JAGPBF010000163.1 GCA_018063505.1 Rhodoferax sp. | reverse complement strand
GCCGGCGCACTGGCGAATGCAGCGCCCAGGCCCACGGCCGATGCGCCGGCGATCAGCTGGCGGCGATCGATGACGATCCCCGATTCAGTTGTTGTTTCATGAATTGTCATTTTTGAGAATCTCCTAGAAAGTCGATGAACATGATTCAGGGGTACCCACGCACGAGGGGGTCAGCCGCATTCATCCGCGGCAAGGCCAGACCAGGCTGCCAAGGCATCCTAACCACTGAACACCTTTTTAAGGATACAGACAATCCCTTAGAGAATCGAATGACTTGCTATCAAGGTATCAATTTCTTGAATTGACCTGCCCCGTCTCGTCGCATTGCGAACAGTCAACGTCGTGATCGACAATGCAGCCGAGGTCAACCCAGGTATGCGCGCAGCAGGCGCGTAGCCGTGCGGCTTGCGCGTGCCGCAATCAGGCCAGATTCGGATAACCCAGGTCGACGGCGAAACGCGCCTGTTCCGAAATCGGCAGATAGTCGGCCAGCGAGGCGTTGCGCAATTCACGGATCGACAAAGGCGCCAGCACATGTGGCGCATGGACCGACAGGCCCAGCAACACCTCACGCAGTTGGCTTGATTGCGCAGCGGTCAAGGACTGCGCAGCAATCAGTGGCAGGCCGGGCGCCGGCGCGGTGTATTGCAGCACACGCACACCTGCCAGCCGATGCGGCGCGTGGCGCATGGCCAGGCCCCAGGTGGCGCAATCGATCGCCGCGACCTGCACCTGGCCACGCTGCAGCATCGCCAGACTGGCGAGATGGCTGCCCGAGATTTCGATCCGGGAAAAGAAGCGGCCATCGCTGGCCAGTGGCGCAATCGTGTGGCGCAGCGCATTCATGCCGCTGTGCGAATGCGCCTGGTTGATCGCCGCGACCGTGCCGCGCAATTCCTGCAGGCTGCGTGCGCCATCGGCGGGCACGGCGATGACACTGCGGTAGGCGATGCCCTCACAACCGGGCAGATCGAATGCCGGCACCGCCAGCACGCGCACACTGTCACCGAGCGCAGTGACCAGCGGGTAGCCGCAGGTCTGCGACAGCAACATGTCGTCGGAACGCCAGTACGCCATCAGGTCATCGGTCACCGGCGCGACCTGCATCGCATCGGTCCAGCCACGCCTGCGCAGCGCGTCCACCACGGTGTGCAGCAGCTCGTCCCACGCCAGTGCAAGTGCCGGCGTTATGTTGTACATCGGAAGGCCCAGGCGCCATGGCCTGCGTGGCGCAGTCAAGTGGGGCGATCCTGTGACATCGGATGCACCGGCGCATCGATCGGCGTCATGCCAAAGCGCCAGGCCAGTTCGCCGTATCCGCCGATGCGAAACCCGCCGCAACGCGCGAGATAGGCCTCGCGATCGGCCCAGTAGACCCGCGCCAGCAAATACCACGGCAACGACGGCAGGTCATGGTGAACCAGGTGATAGTTGTTGTTCAGGTAAAGCACCCGCATCGGCCACGACGCTTCGTTGATGGCGATGCGGTGCTTGCAATCGGCAGCTGCCCGGTGTTCGTAATACGAACGCACCATGGCCAGCGACAGCGCCGGATACGCCACGGCAAGCAGGTAATACCAGGCCGGTATGCCGGCAACGACCGCGATGGTGGCAAGCATTGCAGAGAGCAGCGTGAGATGCATCGCCCACATCAGCACGTAATGGTAATTGCCCCCCCGCACCTGGTCGATGGCCTCACGTGCCATCGCGACGATCGCCATTGCCGGACCAAATACAAATCGACCCCAGAAGCGCTTGCGGTGCACGAACAGTGCACGCATCAGCCAGCCACTGCGTTGCCAGGTCTCGTCCGACACGTAATGTGTTTCCGGATCGACCCCCGGCAGCGTCAGGACGGCATCGTTGTGGTGCCGAAGGTGGCTTTCCATGTACAAGGTGTACGGGAACCAGACCGCCAGCGGGGCGTATCCCAGAAGCTTGTTCAGGCGGCGGTTGCGGGTCGGATGCCCGTGCACCAGTTCATGCTGCAGCGACATGTACCAGGTGGTCGACAGGATCAGCAACAAGGTCGTCGCCAACAGACCCAGCCGTTGCGACCAATACAAGGTGGCAACCCAGGAGCCGTAGATCACGGGAATAAGCAACCAGGTCGGCCACTCGGAGCGGGCTGTAGGGGACGCAAGAAGTCGCGCGACCACCTGCTCCTGCTGCGGACTCAAATACTCTGACATGGTGCAAGCCCATCAAACGGTTCATCTGGCGGTAATCACACGACTGCGTCTGTCGCGTGGCGCCCCGATGAACGTTTGGGGCCGGCACAGCAGCTACGGACAAATGCCGCAACCTGTTCGCACCGGGCTGCCGATGAAGTTCAGCTGCAGACACCGAGCCATGCCGGCCGCGATCATACTGCAGGCAAGGAAAATTGTGATTGACCGGACCGGGCCAGAATGTGCAATGTTGCTCAAATCGCACGCTGGCAAGGCAGAAACCGGCGCGCCAGCGATGCGCGCCGGGTCCCAGGCGTCAGGCGACGCCGTGGGCCTTGAACCAGGCCAGCATTTTCTGCCAGCCGTCCTCGGCCGCTTCCTTGCGGTAACTTGGGCGATAGTCGGCGTGGAAAGCATGGCCCACGCCGGGGTACAGCACAAAGCGGCTGGCCTGGCTGTTCTTGTTGCCGGCCTTGAGCACTTCCTGCAGGCGGGCCACTTCAGACACCGGAATGCCGGTGTCGGCACCGCCATACAGGCCCAGCACCGGACCGTTCAAGGCGCCTGCGACATCATGCGGTGTTTGCGGCATCGAGACCGGGATCGGATTCAAGCCACCGTACCAGGACACGCCGGCCTTGATCTTCTTGTTATGGGCAATCGCCATCCACACGGTGCGGCCACCGCGGCACATGCCGGTGATGCCGATCTTGCCGGCATGGGCCTTGGGCTGCTTCTCGATGAACGCCACCAGGTCATCCACGTCCGACAACATCTGGGTATCGGCCAGTTTGTTGGCCATGCCCACCACTTCGCCGATATTGGTCATCTTGCTGAGGTCGCCGGAACGGAAGAACGGGTCGCTGGTGATGCCCACGTACCCGAGCTTGGCCAGTCGCCGGCAGATGTCTTTCTGGTACTCGTGCATGCCGAAGACTTCCGGGACAACGATCACGACCGGGTATTTGCCGGCTTTCGCCGGCGCCGCCATGTAGGCCGGCATCTTTTCGGAACCGACCGGAACCCAGATGTCACCGGCGTCGAGTCCGTCGGCCGACGTACGGATGACCGACTGCGCCTGCACCGGGCCGGCCGCCAACGCGAACCCCACGGTAGACGCCGCTGCCAGAAAACCGCGGCGACCCGACGCGGTCGCTGGCAACAGACTCTCCAGCTGAGGGTCGGCAAAAGTGCTTGTGTCGTTGTGCATCAGAAAACTCCCGGGTCATGCAGATTGAAGAACAATGTTGGGGGGTGTTGGCTCACAGGCGCTCAAGAACGAACCAGTATTGCACCAACACGACATGGAGCCGTCTATTGCCAGTTAGTTCCTGCTGCTTTTATGGGGTTTGCGCCATGTTCAGGCAACAGGCGGGGCAAAAGGATCGGCATGGCCCACGCCAGCGGCCCGGACCAGACTGAAACGCTCCATCACCTCCAGACAAGCCATGACCCAGACCCAGGTTTTCCATCGCCACCTGCACCAGACGCCACCACTTGCCGTCAGTGGCAAAGGGGTGTATCTCACGGATATCGAAGGACGCCCAACCATCGACGCATCCGGCGGCGCCGCGGTTTTCTGCCTTGGCCACAGCCACCCAGACGTGCTGGCAGCCATGCATGCGCAGATCCACCGCCGGGAAACTCGGCATCGCGCAGGTTGGCCTGCCTTCAGCGCCCTGATGTCGGCAACGCCGCTGCCACATCCCTGAAGGCCACCAATGCCGCTTCAAGATGGTCGATGATCTCCTGCTGGAGCACATCGGGTGGCGGCAGATCTTCCAGTTTGTCGAGACTGTCATCCTTGAGCCAGAACAGATCCAGACTTGCCTTGTCGCGCGCGAGTAGCGCGTCGATGGAATAAAACTTGAAACGCTCGGTCTCCGTGCGTTCGTGGCGGTTGGCCGAGTTGTAGCTGGCGATGAAGTCGCGCAGGTCTTCGAGCTTGAGCGTCCGGGTCTTGAGCGTGAAATGCTGGTTGGTGCGCAGGTCGTAGAACCAGATGCCCTTCGTATGGGTGCGGCCGTCCTTGGGGCGCGCATCGAAGAACACCACGTTGGCCTTCACGCCCTGGGCATAGAAGATGCCGGTGGGCAGTCGCAGCACCGTGTGCACATCGCAGGTCTCCAGCAACTTGCGCCGAATGCGCTCGCCGGCGCCACCCTCGAACAACACGTTGTCGGGCAATACCACGGCGGCCTTGCCGTCGACCTTGAGCAGGCTCACGATGTGCTGCAGGAAATTGAGTTGCTTGTTGCTGGTGGTTTCCCAGAAATCCTGGCGCTCGTAGGTCAGGGCTTCACGGTCCTCCTCCCCCTCGGCGTTGGTGATGGTCATGCTGCTCTTCTTGCCGAACGGCGGATTGGCCAGCACATAGTCCACGCGCTCCGTGGGTTCGGCAATCAGCGCATCCGAGCGTTCCACCGAGGGCTCGCCGGCCAGTTCGCCAATATCGTGCAGGAACAGGTTCATCAGGCACAGGCGGCGCGTGCCCGGCACGATCTCGTTGCCGCGGAAAGTGCGCAGGCGCTGGAACGCACTCTGCTTGCTGTTGGGCCGCGGCAGATCATGCCCCAGCCAGGCACGATGCTGCTGGATCCAGTCGCCGGTGCCGCTGAGCCATTCATTGGCGACCAGGAAAAAGCCGCCGGTTCCGCAAGCTGGATCGGCAATCGTCTTCATCGGCAACGGACGCAGACAGGCCACCATGGCCTGGATCAGCGCGCGCGGCGTGAAATACTGGCCGGCGCCGCTCTTCGTGTCTTCGGCGTTCTTCTGCAGCAGGCCCTCGTACAGGTCACCCTTGGTGTCGGTGCCCATGCCGACCCAGCTCTCGGCATCGATCATCTGCACCAGCCGGCTGAGCTTGGCCGGATCCTGGATCTTGTTTTGCGCCTTGAAGAAAATCGCACCCAGCATGCCGTCGGCCGTTCCCAGCGCATGCAGCGTGGCCAGGTAATGCGCCTCCAGCGGCACGCCGGTCTTGCTGCGCAGGCTGGCCCAGTCGTAGGTTTTGGGGATCCGGCTGTCGCGCTTGTACGGTTCCTGCGCGTATTCATGCGCCATCTTCAAGAACAGCAGGTAGGTCAGCTGCTCAAGGTAATCGCCATAACCCACACCGTCGTCGCGCAGGGTGTGGCAGAAATTCCAGACTTTCTGGATCAGGGTGGATGTGTTCATTCTTTTTCCGGCGCGATGGTTGGATCAGGCATGCGGGCACGGGCCTGTTCCAATGCGCTCTGTATTTTCTGGACGAACACCTCGCGCGGCGGCAGCACCGTCAGATATTCGGCGACGTGGATACCCGACTTGTCGAGTTCCAGCAATTCGATCTGCTCCCGCTTCTTGCCGGTGCACAGAATGATGCCCAACGGTGGTCCATCGCCTGGTTCCTGGTCATGTTTGGCGAGCCAGCGCAGGTAAAGCTCCATCTGACTCTTGTACTCGGCCTTGAACTCGCCCAGTTTCAGTTCAATGGCCACCAGTCGACGCAGCTTGCGGTTATAAAACAGCAGGTCGATATAGAAATCGTCGCTGTCGAGCTGGATGCGCCGTTGCCGCGCGACGAAACTGAATCCGGCCCCCAACTCGAGCAGAAACGACTCAAGCTCGCGCAGGATGGCGTCCTCCAGGTCTTTCTCCAGGTAACGGTCGCCCAGGCCCAGAAAATCCAGCAGATAAGGATCTTTCAGCAGCAGGGGTGGGCTGACATCCCCTCGGGCACGCACGGTATCGAGTTCCAGGCGGATCAGTTCCTCGGGCTTTTTCGATAAGGCCGTGCGTTCGAACAGCATGGAGTCGACGCGTTCGCGCAGCGTGCGGACACTCCATGCTTCGCGCTGGCACATCTGGGCGTAGAAGTCCCTCGCCAAAGCCTCCTTGAGCGGCAGCAGCACGAGGAAATGGGACCAGCTCAATTGTCGTGACAGCGTCACGACAATTGCCTCGGACGCAAACAGGTCGGCGAACTGCAACATGCGCCGCAGGTTCTTTTCTTCGAAACTACGCCCGTAGTCGGCCACCAATTGTCGTGACAGTGTGGCGACAATCTGCTGGCCGTAGTCCGCCCGCTGATCGCCCAGCACCTCGGCGCGAATGCGTTGGCCGATGCGCCAGTACATCAAGGTCAGGCCGGCATGCACAACCATCGCCGCAGCGCGGCGCGCGCCCTCGATCAGCTGGCGCAGATCGACCAGCAAACCCGTCTGCACAACGTCGGCTACCCCATCTACAGGCGACGAGGCCACACGCTTGCGCGTGGAATTCGGCGCGACGCTCTTGCCCACGTTCTTGCGGGGTTTTGTCATACCGTTTGCGCCGCCTTGCGGCCGCCGCGTGTGGATGTCGTCTTGCCGGCTTGTGCCGCACGTTCGGCGCGGATGCGCGCCAGCAACACGCTGGCCGGTTCGTCGGCCGGGTCTTGTGGCACCAGTTGGCCGGAGAAGGCGGCGCGCAGGATGTTTTTGCGTTGGGCGGCGGATTGCTTAAGGGACTGTTCAATTGCCGCCATCTGATCAGCACTCAAAGACAACTGGCTAGCGATAGCATCGACAAAAGCTGATTGCTCGGCGCTGGGTGGAAGCGCAACCGGCAGCTTCGCAAACTTCCCCGCGCTCAGATGGTTGATGCCGACGCCCCCGGACAACTTACGAAAAACGCCGAGCTTCTGCATCGCCAGAAAAACGTAGAAAGCGAACTCCGAACTGATAACAGTTGGAGTGAAGCGCAGAACGGTATTCTGGAAACAGTAAAGGCCATTGGCGTTCTGCCAAATTGCCGGGCGTCCGACATGCTCAGGACTTCCTGAAGCCTCCGTCAACAGGACATCTCCTTGTTTAAGTGCGAACGTTTTCTGCTCCGTTTTAGAAAAGTCCATCGCCAATACATCGTCTAGGTCAATCCCTGCCTCGGTGATGTTTGCTGCCCGAATATATTGAACTGGAAACTCGCCTTTGAGTTTGTCGGGTGATCGCTGCCTTCCAAGTTGGACTGCCCCAAGTTGTTCGACGCTCGCCCATATCCACCCGTTCGGCAAAACAGGCAAGGCCGGCAGGCCTTCTGAGTCTGGAGACGCGGGCTCAGGGTACTTGTCTCGCCAGCCCTTTGGCGGCACCTTGCCCTGTTCATCGAACCGCGCAATCTGTCTGGCCTCCCAGCGCGCGCGGCGTTGCTCCAGAATCCGCTCAAGCAGCTGTGCGCCGGTCTCGGTGGGCGGGTTGCGCGCGCGCCAGTCGGCGGTGAGCGCGCCTTCCACCGCCGCCTTGAGCAGCGACTGGCGGTACAAGGTCAGCTTTCTTTGCGCGGCCTTGAGTTCGGCCACGCCGGCGTCGAGGTCGGACAGCAGTTCTTCGAGTTTGGCGACGATGCGGGTCTGCTCCGGCTTTGGTGGCAGACGCATTGACCACTCTTTTACGATGCCCTGAGATATGTTGGGCTGGGCACCCCCTTTGCCAGCATCCGCAAAAGCTCGAGACTGGGAGATCAGAAAAAAATATAGAAACTCCGAACTCACTGCATCTGGTACACCAACAGCACACGCCTGATTGGTTGCTGCATCAATACCCAGAATCGATGCCTTCCCGATAGTTGCGCCGTACATCGCAAGCGCAACGGAGCCGCGGGGAAAGACCTTCGCGCTGGATGAAGAAATTGCACTCTCAGATATGTACTCCTCGGATTTGTGCAGGGTCGGGACTCCAAGTTCACCGGTCTTGAACCAAGGGATTGTTCCGGTGTAAAAGTTAGGGTTTGCTCTTGACGGCGTTCCCCCGGAAGACCACAACGCCACATCGCCGAGCTTTGCCGCGACCCAGCCAACTGGCAGGACCTCTTGACTCACGCCATCAACTCCACATTCATCTCATCCATCAACCCATCCAGTTCTGCGCCCAACACGCCCCAAGCCTTCTGCAACCCACCCCGGCTCGCCAGCGCCGCGTAATCAAAATCACCGCGTCCGATGCTGCAGCTGCTGGCGATATGGTCCTTCATCAGCCGCAGCCATTCGGTCTGCTCGGCGGTAAAGCTGGTCGCGCGCTGCGCGTTGTGGCGAAAGATCCATTCCTGAAAGCGCTTGTCCACCTGTTCGGCGAAGGGCTTCAGCTCCGCATCCAGGCCGATCGCGAAACGGACCAGCGCCACCAGGTCGGTCAGCTGGCGGCGTGTGCCGGCCCCTTTCACCTGGCTGGCCTGCACGCGGGCATAAGCGCTCCACAAGCGTTCGGTGGTCAGCATCAGTGGCGGGCGGGCCAGCGCCTCGTGCAATGCCTCGACCATTTCCAGCGTCAGCGCGCGGCGCTGGTACGGCTGCTGGTAGAAGAAACCCAGTGCCGCGACCTCGTCCTTGTGCTGCGCAATGTAGTCGGCAAAGGCCTGCACCGTCTGCTGGGCCTGCTGCTGCGCCTGGGCACTGAAGCCTGCAAAATTAACCTGATCCAGATTGATCGCGTCAATCAGCTGTTCGCGCTCCTGACGGGCCGATTCGATGAGTTCGCGCAGCGCGGGCTGGTCGAACGGCGCGCAGGCGGCAGCCACGCGGGCATCACGTGCGGCCTGCAATTCGGCCGCCGTCACCGTGTCTTCGCTGCGCGTGATTCCCTGGGCGCGCGTGGTATCGAGCGCGGTCTGCAGAATCCGGTCCGGGTTCAGCGCGGTGATCAGCGCCTTGCCCAGTTCACCCACCGGCACACCGCCGGCGGCCTTCTCGATGCGCGCACCGGTCTTGGGGTCGAGCTGTTTGGCCAGGCGCACCAACCGGTTGGCCAGCGACAACACGGTGTCGTCGTCGCGGTGGCCCATGGCGACTCCCTGCAGCAGATCCTTGAGCGGCACGCCGGGTTTCTTCTCCAGCGGGCGGCTGTCGGTCTTGAGCGAGGCCTCCACACCCACGGCGTCGATCAGCACGAAACGGGTCTTGGCACCATCGGCGCTGGCCGACACCCGTTGCAGGCCATCAGCGTCCAGGCTGCGCACGCCGCGCCCCTTCATCTGCTCGTAATAGCCGCGCGAGCGCACATCTCGCATGAACAGCAGCACTTCCAAAGGTTTCACATCGGTGCCGGTGGCGATCATGTCCACCGTCACCGCGATGCGCGGGTGGTAGTCGTTGCGAAAACCCGCCAGCACGCTGTCAGCCTCTTTCTCGGCATAGGTCACCTTGCGGCAGAAGGCATTGCCCTGGCCGTAGACTTCGCGCACGATCTGGATGATGTCGTCGGCGTGGCTGTCGGTCTTGGCGAAGATCAGCGTCTTGGGGGTTTCCTTGCGAGTCGGATAGATACGGGTTTCGATGGCTGTCTTCATGGCCTCGATGACCTTGCGGATCTGGCTGGGGTTGACCACCGAGCGGTCCAGTTCCTTGCCGCTGTAGACCGTGTCTTCGTCGGTCTGCAACCAGCGTTTCTTGCGCGTGGCACGGTCGCGGTGATCGACCCATTCCCTGGCCTTGAGTGCGGCGCCCTGGCGGGTGATCTCGGTCTCGATCAGGAAAACGTCGTAGCCCACGTTGACACCATCGGCCACCGACTCTTCGTAGGTGTATTCGGCCACGATGTTCTCGTGAAAGAAGCCGAAGGTTCGCTTGTCCGGCGTGGCGGTCAGGCCGATCAGGAAGGCGTCGAAATAATCGAGCACCTGCTTCCACAGGTTGTAGATGCTGCGGTGGCATTCGTCGATGACGATGACATCGAAAGTCTCCACCGGCA
>JAGPBF010000356.1 GCA_018063505.1 Rhodoferax sp. | reverse complement strand
GGCCATCGTCACACCGGGGGAGCGGGTGATCGACGGCACAGACATGAGGGCGACAGGCATGCCCGCCGAGACCGCAGCAGCCACCAGGGCCATGAAGTACGACCTTCGCGCCTATACCTACGACGGCGCGGTTCAGTGGGTTGCCGCGCGCCTGTATCAGGGACAGACCACCAACTTTCGCACGCCCGGCGGTGGCTTTGCGCCGGTGTACAGCTCTGCCGATGTATCGGGCGCAAGTGCACAGGTCTGCACTAGCGCTGGCGGTGCCGACGGCTCCCACGCCTCCTATATCTTCCTGCTCGACGAAAGCAGCGGTGTCCATCCGGTCCCGCATGCCTTGTACGTTGCGCTGGCGCGCGGTGAGGCAACGGCGGGCGCCATGGCCGGACAGACCTTGCGCCTGGCCGACTGGTTTGTGCGTTTGAAGTGCGGTGCGCCGGACGTTGTCGTCAACGAGACCTACAGCCTGGTGCGTTTCGACGCCCAAGGGCGCGTGGATCCGGCGCACGCTCCCAGCGCAGCGCAGCCACCTGCGGCACCTCTTGAAAACCCCGCGTGGCCTACCACTGCGGAACGCGAGCAAATGCGGGAACTGCTGTTTGGCAAATCGCCATCGACCGACGCGTCGTGTGCCGGGTCTTGGTGCGAAAAGCCGTTGTGATCCTGCCGCCAGACATGCAAGGTGCGCAGGTAGTTCAGCGACGCGATCCGCTTGCGCCAAGGGATCTGGTTGCTCACCTTCAACCACTTGGCGTGCTGCTTGAACATCGAGTTGATGATGTGGATGAAGGCTTCGTAACACGAGAACTGGCCGTGACGCCCGGTGAGCAGGTAGCCCTCTAGCCAGCCTTCGCACAGGTGGCCACGTAGCCCAACATTCCCATGATGAAAATGCGTCCGCGCCCCACGCGGTCGGAAACGACTCCCCAAACCGGCGCGCCAACCAAAATCCCGGCAGCGTATGCACCGCTGAGCATTCCGAAATGCCGTGCGATCTCAGCGGCACTTGCGCCCGGCATCCGGGATCCGAGCCACTCTGGCAACAGCGGCATCAACCCGCCCTAGCCGACCGATACAACGAAGACTGCCACCGCGAGCCAGGTCAATCCGCAGCCCGTGCAACCCACTGTGACAGATACCACCTCTCGAATCCAAATACTGCTGCGATGCCAACCAAGGCATAGACAACGATCGCAGGATCACTTCCGAGTTTCATCACCGTAAAAGCGGCCAGCACGATGGCATCGAAGCCCAGCGCCATCAGCAGCACCGCAGCAGCAGCCCCGATCTCCTTGCGCCGGTAACGGAAGACGCCCCAGTGCACCACCATGTCCATGATGAGGTAGAAGAAGGCTCCGAGTGAAGCGATCCGGCCGAGGTCAAAGAGAATCGCCAGCGCCGAGGCCATGATCACCGTGTAGATCAGGGTGTGGCGCTGGATCGACCCGGACATGCCGAAATGGCTGTGCGGAATCATCTTCATATTCGTCAGCATCGCCAGCATCCGCGACACCGCAAATACGCTGGCCAGTACGCCGGAGGCCGTGGCGACGGCAGCCAGAACGACGGTCAGGTAAAAGCCGGTCTTGCCGAGCGCAGGTTCGGCCGCTTCCGCCAGCGAATAGTCGCGCGCGGCAACGATCTGGTCGATGGTCAGGCTCGCGCCCACGCCGAACGCCACGAGCAAATAGACAACCACACACAAAGCGATCGAGATCATGATCGCCCGGCCCACGTTGCGATGGGGGTCCGTGACCTCGGCCCCGCTGTTGGTGATCGTCGTGAATCCCTTGAATGCCAGGATTGCCAATGCCGTTGATGCGACAAATCCGGTTGCGCTGTAGTTCTGCTCGACCTGCGAGGCTGCAGCGAATGAAAAGCCACTCGACCAGAGCGCCGCGATGCCGAACAGCGCAATGCCGGCGATCTTCAGCGTCGCCATGACCAGCGAGAACAGACCGACCGAACGGTTTCCCGCGATGTTGACGAGAAAGGCGAAGACGATCACGCCGACGGCAAGGGCGGGCACCAGCGGGCCGCCTTCGATATCGAAGGGTCGCAGGACATAGGCGGCGAAGGTCCGCGCCACCAGGCTTTCGGCAATCACCATGCTGAGCGCCATCAGCAGGGCCGCACCACCGGCGACCGCACCGGGCCCGTAGCACTTCTGCAGGATCATCGCAATGCCGCCCGCGGACGGCCAGGCATTCGACATCCGGATGTAACTGTAGGCGCTGAAACTGGTAATGATGGCTCCAACCACAAACGCCAGTGGAAACAAAGGCCCTGCCAGCTGCGCGATCTGGCCCGTGAGCGCGAAGATGCCGGCGCCGATCATGACACCAGTGCCCATCGCGACCGCGCCGCCCAGCGTGATCGAGCCTTTCTTGTAGTCGCTGTTCATGTTCTCGTGTTGCATCTTGTTCCGCTTTTCATTTGCCATCGCGTTGCGCCATCAATAGTCCCAACGATCAAGGCCACAGACTTCCAGATTCAACCGCACAAGGCATTCGCCGCCTGGCATCAATCCGCAGTTGTGAACACAGGGCTTTTTTGGGTCAGGTTCATTCAGCCAATCGCAAAAACTTCGACCTCGGCAACGCGACCCTTGACCCGCACGGACGGGAATGGGCGCATCGGTGGTTTGACGCTCAGGTTCTGGCGGGTCACGGCGCTGACAAGTACCCGCGTTCCCAACTCCTTGTTCAGCGACTGGATTCGGGACGCGACATTCACGACGTCGCCGACCAGCGAATAGGACATGCGCGAAGCACTGCCGATGCTTCCCGCAACCACCTTGCCGGAGTGAATGCCAATGCCATGGTGCATCTCCGGCTTGCCCGATGTACGCCTGGCGA
>JAGPBF010000162.1 GCA_018063505.1 Rhodoferax sp. | reverse complement strand
CACCAGCACCAGCACCAGCACCACCGGGGCGTCCGCCACCCTGGGCCATGGCTTCGCCCATGGTGTTGGGTAAAACCGCTCGGACACCCACCGAGCGGCCGTTGACGTCGAGCAGCGGATCGATCGCCTCGATGCTGGCCTTGAATACCCGCCCCGGAAAGGCGTCGAGCCGCAACTGCACGTTCTGGCGGGCCCGCAATTTGCCCTGGAACCGCTCGGGCAGCCGGAAATCGGCATACATGCTGCCGATATCTTCCAGGTTCACCAGGTCTGCGCCGTCCTTGACGAAATCACCGAGATTGACATTGCGGATTCCGACCGTGCCATCAAACGGCGCCAGAATGGCCATGCGGGACCAGCGGGCGCAGGCCAGCGCCAACTGGGCTTCGGCAACCTGCAGGTTGGCACCACTTTCATCGAGCACGCGCTGGGCCACGAAACTCTGCGCCACCAGCTCCTGGTTGCGTTTGAGATTGGCCTGGGCTATCGACACCTGCGCCTGCGCCTGCTTGATCTCGGCCTTTTGCAAGGTGTCGTCCAGTTGCACCAGCACCTGCCCCTTGCGCACTGTCGCCCCGTCGGCGAAGCCCAGTTCCTTGATCCGGCCTGGCACTTCCGGCCGCAGCATCACGCTCTGGCGCGATCGAAGCGTTCCGACCGACTGGGCGTCATCCTGCAAGGTGGCACGTTCGGCCTTGGCTACCTCGACCCCGGCAGCGCGGGGCGCAGAAGCTGCCGACGCCGGTGCCCCCGCCGTGGGGCCGCCTTTTGGCGCGCCGCCGTCAAGCTTGATCTCTACCGGCCCCTGGGGCCTGGCCTGGTACCACCAGGCACCCGCCGATGCGGCAGCGATTCCCACAACCGCCACGGCGGAATAGATTACTTTGGAGGCCATGAGGCGGTTGAACTCCGATCGGGTTTGAAACAAGCGGCAACAAATCAGTGCGCGAATGTAGCAGCCTTGCCACTAGGGGACGCGACTGGTGGGTAAAGTTCCCCGTTTTATCGGCCGGCTGTGGCAACCACGCCACGACCTCGGGCGCGCGCCTGATCCACGCCCCGGTTGGCCAGCATGTCGGCGCGATCATTGCCCGCATCGCCAGAATGCCCCTTGACCCAGCGCCAGTCAATCTGGTGCCCGCCGCCCGAGACCAGCGCGTCGAGCCGCTTCCACAGATCCGCGTTCTTGACCTCCTGCCTGGCAGCGGTGCGCCAGCCGCGCGCTTTCCAGCCAGATATCCACTCGGTGATGCCCTTGCGCACATACTCGCTGTCCAGGTGCAGCACCACGTTGCAAGGACGCTGCAACGCCGCCAGCGCCTCGATCACGGCGGTCAATTCCATCCGGTTGTTGGTGGTCTGGACCTCGCCGCCAAACAATTCCCGTTCGGAGCCACCGGACAGCAGCACCGCACCCCAGCCACCCAGGCCAGGATTGCCTTTGCAGGCGCCATCGGTATAGATCTCAATGTGGTTCACGTGCTTGTGCCTCCAGCTTCGGATAGGTACCGCAATATTCGCGCCGCCGACCATTGGACCGGGGCAACACAGCGGCGGGTCGGCGTTTCACCGGTCGTTGCGCCGCATGGGGCCACGATTGGCGATCGACACCGGCGCATTGGCCAGGCTGGTGGCTGCCTTCCAGGCCGGCCCCATCAGCCGCATGCCGCGTACCCGCTTGGCTGCCACCAGGAAATAGACCGCCCCCAGGATCGGCCACCAGCGTGCCCCGGCCTTGTCCATCCACTGGAAACGTTCCAGCCAGTCGGCGTCGGACACCGCCGGACGATAACAGCCAAAGCGGCCCGATTCGACTTCGAAACTGAGCAGGCGAAGCCAGTCGCGCATGCGCCAGTAGCCGATGAACTCGCCCTCCTGCGGCAGGTACAGGGAGCCCCATCCCAGACGCCGGTACAGGTGTGCGCGGCGCTGGCGCAAACCCCACAGGCTGACCGGATTGATGCCGCAGATGACAACACGACCCTCGGGCACCAGCACCCGCTCCACCTCGCGCAAGGTGGCATGCGGGTCGGCATGCAGTTCCAGCGTATGGGGCAACACCACCAGGTCCAGACTGTTGGCCGGAAACGGCAAGGCCGAGAAGTCGCAGGCCAGTACGGCAGAGCGCGCCGGCGTGTCCGCACATTGACCGTCCGTCTCTGGCGTGGTACTGTGCGCCGGGCTGGACAGGGTGGGCGCCTGTGCTGCGGCGAGGTCGTGGCCATCGGACACCAACCAGCGATGGGGCATGCGATTGGCGGCAAGTGCGTCCAGTGCCGGCAACCCCAGCTGCACCGCATGAAAACCGAAGATGTCGGCAACGACCTGGTCGAGTTGCCGACGTTCCCAGTCCAGCATGTAGCGACCACGCGGCGTCCGGAACCAGTCCTGCAAACCTATAATTTGACCGTCCATGAATTTGAATCTGCGTCCGGTACCCAACAATTGCAACAATGAGGCAAGGCACCCACCGGGCGCCAGCAGAAGTCAGGCAGCGGGACCATGGCACGCGAACCCGCCAGCGATGCGGTTCACGCAGCGTCAACACCCGATTCTAGACACCCCGCGCTTTGGCGATGTGCTGCCCCCAGGGCAGCCGATATTGCCGCTTGCCAGGCTGGCAGCGCAACAACCCCACAGGAATCTCCCATGAACATGTTCAATCGGCTTGCCGCCGTGGCACTGGTGCTTTTTGTCACCGGCTGCGCCACGACTTCGACAGCCCCCCCGCAGGCGGGATCGACCGCCGGCACGGCTGCCACGGCCGCTGTCGATGCGCAGGGCACGGTACCGACAACTTCGCCGAACCCACCCCCACGCGCCAGTGTCGCCGTATTGCCCCGCGTGTATCCGAGTGGCCCGCTGGCTCCGCTGGCCCCCAACGACGCCCGCAGGCCGACGGTCGCCACCCTGACGCCACCGGCCGACCTGTGGGACCGGATCCGCCGCGGTTATGCGATGCCCGACCTGAAGAACGACCTGGTCCAGGACCGCGAACGCTGGTACGCCAGCCGTCCGGACTACATCGAGCGCATGACCGAGCGTTCGAGCAAATACCTGTTTCACATCGTGGAGGAACTCGAGCGACGCAACATGCCGACCGAGCTGGCCTTGTTGCCTTTCATCGAAAGCGCGTTCAATCCGCAGGCGGTATCCAGCGCCAAGGCCGCTGGCATGTGGCAGTTCATGCCTGCAACCGGCAAGCACTTCGAGCTCAAGCAAAACGCCTTTCGCGACGACCGCCGCGACGTGCTGGCCTCGACCCGTGCTGCACTCGACTATCTGCAAAAGCTCCACGGCATGTTCGGCGACTGGCATCTGGCGCTCGCTGCCTATAACTGGGGCGAAGGCAATGTGGGCCGTGCCATCGAAAAGAACCGCAAGGCCGGCCTGGGCACCGGTTATGAGGATCTGAAGATGCCGGCCGAAACCCGGCTGTACGTCCCCAAGCTGCAGGCGGTCAAGAACATCGTGTCGACGCCGCGCGAACTGGGCACCACCTTGCCGGTGATCGAGAACCACCCCTACTTCCAGAGTGTCGACATCACCCGTGACATCGACGTGGCTGTGGCAGCCAAGCTGGCCGATGTCGAGATCGCCGATTTCAAGGCACTCAATCCGTCGGCCCATCGCCCGGTGATCCTGGCTTCGGGCACGCCCCAGATCCTGCTGCCTTGGGACAACGCCGCGATTTTCAGGGCCAATCTCCAGGCCAATGCCAACAAGCCGCTGGCCACCTGGACAGCCTGGCGTGCGCCATCGACGATGCGCCCGGCCGATGCGGCCAAACGGGTCGACATGAGCGAAGCCGATCTGCGCGCCGTCAACAGCATTCCCAACGGCATGGTGATCAAGGCCGGGTCGACCCTGCTGGTGCGCCGCGCCGCTTCGGTACGCGAGGACGTGACGGAAACTGTCGCCGACAACGCCCAGCTCTCGCTCGGACGCCAGGAACTGCAGGTCCGGCGCATCGTCAAGGCCGGCAAGAACGACTCGGTTGCCAGCCTGGCACGGCGCTACGGCGTCGAGGCGGGCAGCGTGGCGGGCTGGAACAAGATTTCCGCCTCAGCATCGCTCAAGCGGGGTCAGCGCGTGACGCTGTACGTTCCGGCGCGCTCGAAGTCGGCAACGTCGGCAGTACGTACTGCCAGTGCCCGTCAGGGCGCGCGCAGCAGCAAGCAAAAACCGGTCCGGCTGGCAAAGGACTGACCGGCAAGACAGCGGCCCGTTGCCGGCAGGTGGCCAGGCGCGCCCGCACAGCGGCCCGGGTCAGGCCCGGAACTTGTCCTTGGCCTTGCGCGCGAAATCGTTGGTATAGATCCGCTGGACATCCACCTTGTCGGGCTGAAAACCGGCGTCACGCCGATGCAATGCGCGCAGGGCCGTCTTGACGCCGTCTTCGGGCATCATCCCGTCGAGCGAGATCGATTCGCGCAACTTGCCGAACGATGCCAGGTACAAGGCCCTGTCGCCAAAAAGGTAGGTTTCGGGCAAGGCCTTGATCAGGTCACTCGGACCGGCCGTCTGCAGCCATTTGAGCGCATGCACGACGGCATTGGCCATCGCCTGCACAGTGTTCGGATGGGCGCGCAGATAGGCCGCCGCTGCAAACAGACAGGTCGCCGGCATCATCCCGCCAAATATTTCCTGAGCCCCCTTGAGCGAACGGGCATCGGAAATGATGCGCACGTCGCCCTTTTGCTCGAGCATCGTCATCACCGGCTCCATATGGACCATGGCATCGACCTGCCCGGCGCGTATGGCCTGCAAGGCCGCGCCGATACCACTGGTCTCGACCAGCTGCACATCCTGCAACTTCATGCCGGCATTCGACAACACCATTGCCGCGACCAGTTCAGCCGCAGATTCTGCAACCGCCAATCCGATCTTGCGTCCCTTGAGATCACTCAAACGGCGATACGCCGGCAGGGTCCGGGTCGAGACGCCAAAAGCGATCTGGGGTGCCCGCGCCAGCAGGCAGAAGGCTTGGGGCTGCTGGCGGCTGGCATGGTGCACGAGCAGGTTGTCAAAGCCGCCACAGGCCACGTCGGCAGCGCCTTCGAGCACCGCATCCTGTGCGCGCCCGCCGTTGCCGAGATCGAGCACTTCAATATCGAGCCCCTCGGCAGCGAAATAACCGAGCCGGTCGGCCAGTGTCAGGGGCAGGTAGTGCAACGCAGTCTTGCCGCCGACTGCCAGAATCACCCGCGATCTTTCCAGCTTGACCTCGGCCCGCAAAGCCTGCGGACGCAAAACGGCCAGCATCATTGCCGCTCCAGTCAAGAACGTACGCCGGCTCCACCGCAGATTGATCACGCGCCCTCTCCCATCCGAAATCTTGTTTTGACCAAGCGTATCGGAAGGCGCACCATCGCGCATCGGGAAGTTCCCGAGCGGGTTAACACTTACGGGATTTCCACATCGCAGGGCACACCGCAGGGCGCGCCGCCGCAATGGTCGGCGGACCGCTTGCTGATCGCGTGTTCAGCCGGCAAACAGAATGGCGACGTTGACGCACAGAGCCGCAAACCAGACCAGCGAGCGCAGCGATGCCTTGTTGCCGACATACAGGCCGATGTAGACGATCCGCAGCAGCACGAACAACGCGGCCAGAAGGTCTACCCGCGCCGGATCGGCTCCGAGCTGGAACGCAACCACGACCGCGCCGATGAAAAACGGCAGCGCCTCGAAACTATTGGCCTGGGCCGCGTTGGCCCGCGCGCGCCAGTCGCTCTGGCGGGCCAGCCAGGCACGCGGATCACGGTTGTCATAACCACCGTCCCTGGCGCTCTGGCTGAACATGCCGTACTTGGCAATGCCGGCACAGACAATCGGCAACAAGGCGGCGACCAGGATCGACCAATGGGCAAGGCTGAAGGAGTTCATGGGAGTAAGATTCAAAAAATTTCAGCGGCGATCCACCAGCGCATGTGCAATGGTGCCGAGATCCACATATTCAAGTTCGCTGCCCACCGGCACACCGCGGGCCAGCCGGGTGATGCGCAAACCGCGCGCGCGCAGGCCTTCGCTGATCACATGCGCCGTCGCTTCGCCTTCGGCCGTGAAATTGGTCGCAAGAATCACTTCTTCGACAATGCCGTCGCCGGCACGCTCGAACAACTTGCCCAGGCCGATATCGCGCGGTCCGATGCCCTCGAGCGGATTGAGTTTTCCCATCAGCACGAAATAGAGGCCGCGGTAGGCGCCGGTGCGCTCAACCGCAGACTGATCGGCCGGTGTTTCGACGACACACAAGCGGGACGGATCACGCCGCGCATCCAGGCAGGTGGCGCAGACCTCGGCCTCGGTGAAGGTGTGGCAACGTTCGCAATGCCGCAGCGCGTCACAGGCGTGCACAAGCGCGGCGGCCAGCGTGCGCGCACCTCCGCGGTCGTGCTGCAGCAGGTGAAACGCCATCCGCGAGGCCGACTTCACGCCGACGCCCGGCAGGCGGCGCAAGGCCTGGATCAGGCCTTCGACAGCGTTCGAATCAGCCATGCGGCGCTGCTGCCGCTCTGGCGGCAAGGTCTGGGATAAGGTGCATGCCGCAAACTAGAACGGCATCTTCATGCCACCGGGCAGGCCCGGCATGCCGGCGGTGAGTTTGCCCATCTTCTCGGACGAGGTTTCTTCGGCCTTGCGCACAGCTGCGTTGAACGCAGCGGCCACCAGATCTTCGAGCATGTCCTTGTCATCGGCCAGCAGGCTGGGATCAATCGAGACACGGCGCACATCGTGCTTGCAGGTCATGACAACCGTGACCAGCCCGGCGCCGGATTCCCCGGTGACCTCGATGGTGGCGAGTTCGTCCTGCGCCTTCTTCATGTTGTCCTGCATGGCCTGGGCCTGCTTCATCAGCCCCGCAAGCTGTCCTTTGTTAAACATGGTGTTCCTTCAGTTGAAATGGGTGGAGGGTCATCCTGCGCAGTGTGCAAGTTGCCCAAACGCTGGATGGGCCGGTCAGACCGGCCGGATACTGCCAGTGACGATTTTCGCCCCAAAGTCGCGCATCATCTTCTGCACGAACGGGTCATCGAAAATCAGTTTCTCGGCGGCGAGCTGCTTCTCGGCGGCAAACGCCGTGTTACGCCTGGCCGGACTGTCCGTGACGCGGCCGATCTCGACCACCAGCGTGACCGCATGACCGATGCTGGCCAGCGCAGCCACCAGCCGGTCGCGGCTGCCGGGTTGCTGCAGCGACTCGCGCTCGACCCGCAACACCCATTGGTCGGTATCGCGGGCCACCAGCTGGGACTGCAGCGCCAGTTCGCGCGCCAATGCGGTGATCGCCTGCTCGCCCACCAACTGCTGCACGGTGGCGTACCAGAAGTCGCCTTCCTCGGTGGGCACCAGGGTCGGCACCGCGCCCGATTGCGCCGCCGTGTCACCGCGGTTGTCGGCCTGGACCCGCACCGGAACTGCCAGCACCCGTTCCCGGGCCGCGTCTGCGGCATCCGTGGCTGCCGGCGCAGCCTCGCGGCTGGCGCCCGACCGGACCACCGATAACACGCGGCCGGCCGGCAGCGGCGGGCGTTGTGGCGCAGCGGGCAGCTGCGCGGCGACCGGCACCGCGTCAGCACGACCAGGGGCACGTGCCACTGCAGCGACAGAGATTTCGGGTGCAGCCGCGGCCTGCGGTACTGCGTCTGCACCAGCCAGCGCGGCTGGCGCAGCCGCCGCGGGAACTGCGGGAGCAGTTGCAACAGGAGCAGCTGTCGAAACAGCCAGCGGCGACGGCGAGGTGCGCGCGGCCAAAGCCGGCCCACTGTCAATCAGAGTTTTTTTTTCCTGTCGCGGCGTCGCCGTTGTTGCCGGTTTGAACGCCAGCAGCCGCAGCAACACCATGGTCAGCGCCGCGTATTCGTCTGGCGCCAGTCCCAGTTCGCCGGCGCCATGCAGGCACAGGCTGTACAGCAACTGCGTCTCGTCGGCGGGCATCAGGCCGGCCAGGCGCGCGATGTCCAACGCATCCGGATCGGCCGCATCGCCGCTGTCGGGCACCGCCTGCAACACGGCCATGCGTTGCAGCATGGCGGACATTTCCTCCAGCATCGAGGCCGGGCTCAGGCCGTGCAGGCGCAGGTCTTCTACCGTCTCCACCATCGTCTTGCCGTCGCCATGGGCCAGTGCCTCGATCAGGCGCAGCACATACCCACGGTCGACACTGCCCAGCATCTGGTGCACCACGGCCTCGCTCAACTGGCCGGCGCCAAAGGCGATCGCCTGGTCGGTCAGCGACAAGGCATCGCGCATCGACCCGCGTGCAGCGCGCGACAGCAGGCGCAAGGCCTGCGGGTCGACGGCCACCGACTCCGACTGCAGTACACGGGTGAGGTGCTCGCGCACCGTCTCGGGCGCCATCGGCCGCAGATTGAACTGCAGGCAACGCGACAACACGGTGACCGGCACCTTCTGCGGATCGGTCGTGGCCAGCACGAACTTGAGATAGTCCGGCGGCTCCTCCAGTGTCTTGAGCATGGCATTGAAGGCCGCCGTGGTGAGCATGTGCACCTCGTCGATCATGAACACCTTGAAGCGCCCCTGCACCGGTTTGTAGACGGCCTGCTCCAGCAGGGTCTGCACATCGTCGATGCCGCGATTGGACGCTGCATCGAGCTCGGTGTAGTCGATGAAGCGGCCGCTGTCGATGTCGGTACACGCCTGGCACACGCCGCAAGGCGTCGAGGTGATGCCGCCATTGCCATCGGCGCCCAGGCAATTGAGCGATTTGGCCAGGATCCGCGCCACCGTGGTCTTGCCCACACCGCGCGTGCCGGTGAACAGGTACGCATGGTGCAGCCGCTGTGAATCGAGCGCATTGGACAGCGCCCGCACCACATGCTCCTGCCCGACCATTTCGCCGAAATTCTTCGGCCGATATTTGCGGGCTAACACGAGGTAGGACATGGATCGATTCTAGTTCGCCGACCGCCTGCGAATTCCTGCGCGCATCGCAGGGTTGGCACCCACAGGCCGTACAATCGCCGGTGACGGGCCTTCCCGCATGGTAAAGCGGCCAACCGGGTCAGGTGGGGAACCAAGCAGCCCTAACTGTGGAGCCAGTGCCGGGGTCAAGGCTCGTCACCTTTTTGCATGCAGGCCGCGATCGACTCCAGCGAGATACAGTTTGCGCGCGGTCCTGCCGCCGGTGCTAATTCAGCGCAGGTCGTTCCAGCCATTGGGCACCCGCTTTCGGCATCGCCCGTGCGGGGCACCTGATTCACAGATAGTTGTTGAGGTCCCACGTCGAGGCGGGCGGGATCGTCAGCTCGGGAAAATCGCGACGGTGGCGGGTCTCGAGATGGACCAGTGCCAGCGTCACGGCTGGCGGGAAACCCTCGCGCGTGCCGCCACGGGTGTCGCGCAGCAAGCAGTGAATCACCGGGTTGAATTCGGGTTGCCCCCACGCGGCGGCAATCTTTCTGCCGATATGGGGGAAACAGGTGTTGACGACCCGAAAGTCGTAGTCGTCCATGATGACATCTGATATCAACATTTTGCGTCCAGCCTCCATGCCAGGGATCGAAGTGTCGGTACGCCCCGTTCCGAGTCCCTGAAGCCTTTATCAGACCACCCGATTCTTATCGGAGTCTTATGGCATGGCGCTCAGGATCAGCGGAAGTTGCTCTGGCTCCAGAACGAAGACTTCGAGGGGGCCGCAGCCGGAAATGCCTCCTCGTGCACCTGCACGAGATTGAGCAACGCAAACAGGATCGCTGCCGGAAAACCAGCGCGTGAACCTTGCCGGGTGTCTTGCTGAAGTTGCTCGACAAAGGTGCGGAACTCCGGGTAGCCCCAGAGCATTTCCAGCTTTTTCCCGATGTGCGGGAACGCAGCCTGGATCAGCTGGTAGTCGCTGTTGTCCTGGATCGATTTCGACATTGGTGCAGGCATGTAAACACCCGGTTGCTGCGCGCGGTTCAACGACGTGTTCGCATCGACGTCTGGCGCGATTG
>JAGPBF010000161.1 GCA_018063505.1 Rhodoferax sp. | reverse complement strand
GCTCGGTCCGGACACGCTGGTGCTGTGCGCGATGAACGGTGTTCCGTGGTGGTTCCTGCAGGGATTCGGTGGTCAGTTACAGGGGCGCCAACTCGAATCGATCGATCCGGGCGGGGTGATCGACAAGGCCATCGCACCGTCCCATATCGTGGGCGCCGTCGTACATGCGAGCTGCTCTGTCGCGGCACCGGCCATGGTGCAACACGGATTTGGCAACAAGATCATCATCGGCGAACCCTCGGGCCAACGCAGCGCCCGGGTGCTGGCGCTGGCGGCCTTGCTGGGCCAGGCCGGCTTCGAGGCACCCGTCTCCGAATGCATCCAGCGCGACATCTGGTTCAAGCTGTGGGGCAACATGACCATGAACCCGATCAGCGCGTTCACCGGCGCCACCAGCACCGAGGTGCTCGATGATGACCTGGTACGCGGCTTCTGTTCGGATGTGATGCGCGAAGCCAGGACTATCGGCGACCGGATCGGCCTTGCGATCAACCAGGAGCCGGAAGATCGCCATGCCGTGACCCGCAAGCTGGGCGCTTTCAAGACCTCGATGCTGCAGGATGTGGAAGCGGGCAAGCCGATCGAGCTCGACGCGCTGGTGGCCGCCGTGCGGGAACTGGGGCAACTGACTGGTGTACCGACGCCGTTCACCGACATCCTGTTCGGCCTGGCCCGGCTGCACGCCCGGGCGCATGGCCTTTACTGACCGCCTCGCGCCGCATCGGCGCGTACCATTCACGGACCTGAAAACCCGCCGCAGCTGAGACACACCGCGCGGCAGTATATTGGGGCATGCCTTCACGCAAACCCCATACCCGAACCGACCTGGCACGTATCGCCGCCGACGCCATGCGCGAACGCGGCCTCGAGCCGGAGTTTCCGCAGGCGGCACTGGACCAACTTGCCACCATCCAGGGGCCGGCCACCGATCCGGCCGCCATCGATCTGCGCGCGCTGGACTGGTGCTCGATCGACAATGACGACTCGCGCGACCTGGACCAGCTCAGCGTCAGCGAGGTGCTGGCCGATGGCCGGGTCAAGATCATGGTGGCGGTGGCCGATGTGGATAGCCTGGTACCCAGGGGCAGCGCCATCGACCGGCATGCGGCCATCAACACCACCTCGGTCTATACCGGTGCGCGCATCTTCCCGATGTTGCCCGAGCGCCTGTCGACCGACCTCACCTCGCTGAACCAGGACCAGGACCGGCTGGCGATCGTCACCACCATGGTGTTCAACCCGGACGCCAGCCTGGCCGGATCGACGGTGTTCCATGCCCTGGTGCGCAACAAGGCCCAGCTGGCTTATGACGCGGTGTCCGACTGGATCGACGGCAAGGGCCCACTGCCCGCTGCGGCCCAGGCCGTGCCGGGGATGGACGCGCAGTTGCGCACCCAGGACAGCGTGGCGCAGCAGCTGCGCGCGCGGCGCCGCGGACAGGGTGCGCTGGAGTTCGAGACCTTCCAGCCGCGTGCGGTTTTCGAGGGCGAACAAGTCGTCGATATCCGCGAGCAGCCGCACAACCGGGCACGCCAGCTGATCGAGGAACTGATGGTCGCCACCAATGGCTGTACCGCGCATTTCCTGGCCAGCCATGGCGGCGTGTCATTGCGCCGCATCGTGCGTTCGCCGGAACGCTGGCAACGCATCGTCGACCTGGCACAAAAGTACGGCACCACACTGCCCAAGCAACCCGACGGCAAGGCGCTGGAGCTGTTCCTGGCGCATCAGCGCAGCGTCGATCCGCTGCGTTTCCCGGACCTGTCACTGGTCATCGTCAAGCTGATGGGCCGCGGTGAATATGTCGTGGAAACCCCCACCGGACCACCGATCGGGCATTTTGGCCTGGCGGTGCGCGACTACATGCATTCCACCGCGCCGAACCGGCGCTTCCCGGATCTGATCACGGCACGGCTGATCAAGGCCGTGCTGGCGAAAACCCATCCACCCTATGACAACGGCCAGCTCGGCGAGCTGGCGCACCAGTGCACGACGCAGGAGGACGCGGCGCAGAAAGTGGAGCGGCGGGTCCGCAAGTCGGAAGCCGCACTGGTGCTCGAGGACCGCATCGGGGAGGCGTTCGATGGCATCGTGACCGGCATCAACGACGAGGCCAGCTGGGTGCGCATATTCAACCCGCCGGTCGAAGGCAAACTGGTGGGTGCCCCGCCGCGGATCGACATCGGACAGACCGTACGGCTGCGCCTGGTGGTGGCCAACGTCGAACGCGGCTTCATCGACTTCGTGCTGGCGGGCTCCGAGCGCGGCTGAATCAAGCGCCGCGCCGGCCAAGCTGTGCGCGCAAGGCCTCGATCTCGTCCATCAGCTGCAATGCCAGCGCCGCGCCGGCCGTGTTGACGCCCAGGTCGCGCTGCAAGTGCACCGCCACCCGGGCGCGGCGCAATTGCACACCGGAGAAGCGCCAGCCGGACAGTGATTCTCCTTGCGGGGCAATCACGCCCTCGTCGACCAGCGCAATGAGTTGCTCGGTCTGGGTACTGCAGACACGGCACAACTCGTCCAGCGTCAGGTCCAGCTGTTCCTCGACGATCAGCACGTCGGTGATCAGCGTTGTCGAATGCTTGTTCATGGCTGGCCTCCCAGTTTGGCGCGTGGCTGGAATGTCTTGAAATGGGATTGCATGCCGGTGTATGCGGCGCGGTCAGCGTCCGAAGTCGCCGCAGGCAGGGCAATCTGCAACACGAAATAGAAGTCGCCAGGCGTCGCGCCAGGAATGCCGCGCCCGCGCAGGCGCAGCTTGCGCCCGGCGCCCGAACCGGCAGGAATCGTCAATTCGACCTGGCCCCCCGGTGTGGGCACTTCGATCTGAGCGCCCAGTGCAGCCTCCCAGGGTGCGACAGGCAGATCAAGGTAGACATCGCGCTGGTCCACGCGGTAGTGCGCATGGGGCACGAAGGCGACCTCCAGATAAAGGTCGCCGGGTTTGCCCTTGCCGATGCCGGCGCCGCCCTGGCCGGCCAGGCGGATATGTTGACCGGCGCGCACGCCCTTGGGAACGACGAATTCGATCGTGTGCTCGCGCGTGCTGACCCGGCCTTGCCCATCGACCTCGGGGACGCGCAGGCTCAGGCTGCGCTGGGCGCCGCTGTAGGCATCTTCGATCTCGATCTGGATCCGCGCATGGCGATCCTCGCCATCGGCATGGAATTCCCCGTGTCCGCCGCGGCTGCCGGCACGGCCCGTCGGTCCACCGCCAAAGCCGCGCCGGAACAAGGTCTCGAAGAAATCGCTGTGCTCGGCCGCTTCCTGTTCGCTGAAGCCGCGGCCGGCGCCTTCCGCGCCGGCGTTCCAGTCCGGTGGCGGACGGAAATCCTGCCCGGCCTGCCAGTTGGCGCCCAGTCGGTCATAAGCGCTGCGCTTCTCCGGATCCTTGAGCACTTCATTGGCTTCGCCGATGTCCTTGAAGCGCGCTTCGGCGCCCGCCTCCTTGCTCAGGTCCGGATGGTATTTGCGGGCCAGCCGCCGGTACGCCTTCTTGATGTCATCGGCGCTGGCATCCCGTGCCAGGCCCATCACCTTGTAGTAGTCCTTGTATTCCATGGTTCCTTCCCGCAAAGTACCAATTTACTACCGATCGCGCCGCGCGCGGGCGGCACGGTTTGATGCAGATCAAGGCATGGCCAGTGCCACTGCGCTTTCAGTCGACGTGCACCGGCACGCGCTGCGCCAGGGCACACATCAATTCGTAGCCCACGGTGCCGGCTGAACGGGCCACGGCATCGATCGGCACCACGGCGTCGGCCGTGCCACCCCACAGGATCACCTCGGAGCCGATACCGGCGTGCGGCCGGGGCGTCAGGTCAATGGTCAACATGTCCATGCTGACCCGTCCAACCGTGCAGGTGGGCGCGCCGTCGAGCAGCACCGGGGTGCCGGTCGGGCAGACGCGGGGGTAACCATCGGCATAACCGCAGGCAACCACGCCGACACGCATGGCGCGATCGGCGACGAACGACGAGCCATAACCGACGCTGTCGCCCGGTTGCAACTCCTGCACGCCGATGACACGGGCCGCCAGCGTCATGGCGGGTCGCAGACCCCAATGGGCCGCATCGTGCTGCGGGTAATCAGGGGCACTGCCGTAGGTGGCAATACCCGGGCGGATCCAGTCCGACGCGCACGCGACGCCGGGGTCTGCGCCGGTGGCAGCCATATGGCGCAAGGTCGCCGCGCTGTTGGCCACGCTGCGTTCACCCGGCAGATCCTCGGTGGCAGACAGGAAGGCTGCCATCTGCGCCGCCACCCCCGCCGGGCCATCGGCATCGCTGAAATGGGTCATCAACGAGATTTCCCCAACCTGCACCAGGGCATCGAGCCGGGACCAGGCCGCGCGATATGCCTGCGGACGAAAGCCCAGGCGGTTCATTCCGGTGTTCATCTTCAGGAACACCCGGTGTGGCACATGCGTCTTGTGCATCGCCAGCATGTCGATCTGGGCATCGCAATGCACGGTGTGCCACAGACCCAGGCGCGAGCACAGTTCCAGGTCGCGCGCCTCGAACACACCCTCGAGCAGCAGGATCGGTCCGCGCCAGCCCAGGTCGCGCACCCGCTGCGCCTCGTTCAGGTCGAGCAGCGCAAACCCGTCGGCGGCGCGCAGGCCGTCGAACACCCGCTCGATGCCGTGGCCGTAGGCATTGGCCTTGACCACGGCCCAGACCTTGGCGTCCGGCGCTGCGGCGGCGCATCGGGCCAGGTTGTGGCGCAAGGCCTCGGTATGGATGGTGGCGAGAATGGGACGGGGCATAAGGCGGGTCAGGCAGAGTGACAAGGGCAGGTGCACCGATTCTGGCAGCTTGCGCCGTGATATAACCGTGCCCACGTTGGAGACCAGATCAAAAGACACCGGCATCAGCTGTACTGATGACCCTTACAGCACGGCATGAAGCGCGGGTTCTACACCATCATGTCAGCGCAGTTCTTCAGCTCGCTGGCAGACAATGCTCTGTTCGTCACCGCCGTCCAGTTGCTCAGAAGCGAAAAGGCTGGCGAGTGGCAACAGGCGGCCCTGGTGCCGATGTTCGCATTGTTCTATGTGTTGCTGGCCCCGTTCGTCGGGGCTTTCGCAGATTCCCGGCCCAAGGGCCAGGTCATGCTGATCAGCAATTTCATCAAGGTGGCCGGCTGCCTGATGATGCTGTTCGGTACGCATCCGCTGATGTCCTATGCGATCGTCGGCCTGGGCGCCGCCGCATACTCACCGGCCAAATACGGCATCCTGACCGAGCTGCTGCCGCCCACGCAGCTGGTCAAGGCCAACGGCTGGATCGAAGGACTGACCATCGGCTCGATCATTCTGGGTGTATTGCTCGGAGGCCAGCTGGTCAGCCATGCCGTGGCGTCATTGCTGCTGGGCTTTGACTTTCCGATTGTTGACACCGGCATCGACACTGCGCCGGAGGCGGCGATCAGCGTATTGATCTTCGTCTACCTGCTGGCGGCCTGGTTCAACACCCATATTCCGGACACCGGCGTGGAAATGCGGCCGCTGCCGCGCAATCCGGTTGTGCTGCTGCCGGACTTCTGGACCTGCAACATGCGCTTGTGGCGGGACAAGCTGGGCCAGATATCGCTGGCCGCCACGACCCTGATCTGGGGGGTGGCCGGCAATCTGCGCTTCATCGTCCTGTCGTGGGCTGCGGTGGCGCTGGGTTATTCGGTCACGCAGGCGTCCGCCTTGCAGGGCGTGGTGGCCATCGGCATGGCCGCAGGCGCCATCGTCGCCTCCATGCGCATGCGCCTGGAGGATGGGCCTCGCGTGATCACGCTGGGCATCGGCATGGGCGGCCTGATCATCCTGCTGATCTTCATCGACAACGTCTGGGTCGCGGCGCCGTTCCTGATCCTGCTCGGTGCGATCGGTGGTTTTCTGGTGGTACCGATGAATGCCCTGCTGCAACACCGCGGGCACAATCTCATGGGCGCGGGGCGTTCGATCGCGGTGCAGAACTTCAACGAGCAGGCCTGCATCCTGACGCTCGGGGCAGCCTACAGCCTGTCGGCCGGCGTCGGCGTGCCGACCTTCGGTGCCATCACCGGGTTCGGCGTCATGGTGGCGCTGGTGATGTGGCTGATCCGGCGCTGGTACCTGCACAACTGCGTCCATCACCGCACTGAAATCGAGCACCTGCTGGACATTGCGCGCGGCGACAAGCAGCACCACTGAAACGCGTCGAAGGCTTGGCGGCAAGGCGCCGGACCACGCAGCTGCGGTCGTCTGTCAGCTGCGCCGCATGCGCTGAAAATCCGACGGCGTGAGAGTGGCGTCGGGTTCGGTGCGCGCCACCCGGTCGCGCCCCGCCCGTTTGGCGTCATACAGCGCATTGTCGGCCGCCGCATACAAGGCTGCGACAGTGCCGGTGTGCCCTCCAGGCATGCACGCCACCCCGAAGCTCGCGGTTGCCGACAACTGCAAATCACTGCTGATCTGTGCCTTGGACTCCCGGAGTTGGCGCCTGAGCTTCTGCGCCAACGTTGCCGCTGCATCGATGTCGGTCTGGGGCAGCAACACGACAAACTCTTCGCCACCGATACGCGCCACCAGATCGGTGTTGCGCACACCCTCACGCAAACCATTGGCCACGTGGATCAGCACCTTGTCGCCGGCCGGATGTCCGTGTCGGTCGTTGATCGCCTTGAAGTAGTCAAGGTCGACGACGATGATGCTGGTATTGCCCCCATGGCGACGCGTGCGCAGCAGTTCGCTTTCTGCCAGGCGCATGAATTCGCCCCGATTGAACAGGCCGGTCATGGCATCCCGGGTGGCGAGCCATATCAGTTCGTCCTGCTGCTTTTCAAGCGTTGCGTTGCGGACGGTCAATTCACGTTGCAGCAGGTTGTACTGGGTATTGCGGGTCCACATGCTCAGCGAGAGCACCAGCGCCAGCAGTGCCGCACCAAAGCCGTTGGCGCGGTTGGTCAGCAGCAGCGCCGGATCGGGTTGCGTAAACCCCAGGCCGACAAAAAACAGCAGGTAAGACGCCAGCAAAGTGCTCGCCGCGGTCGCGGGCGGCAACAGAAACAACAAACTGACAGAGAGGCAACCCAGTACATAGGGGCTGATATTGGGTGTCACCCACTGGTCCAGTATGGCCAGCACGGCTGTAAACACCAGGAATCCGGCAGGCGCCACAAACTGCAACACCCGCACCCCTGTGTCCAGCCGGGTCCGGGCCGAGATACGCCATACGGCCAAACCCATCAGGATCAGATAGACAATGGTCACGCCATAGACGTTCGAGACGGCATTGCGCCACGCCAGGTGCGCGGCAGAATCGCCGGTCGGCTTGAGCGTGAACACCAGCAGCAACAGCAGCACCAGCGCCGTGAAAAGCGGGAGCAGCCAGCGCAGACGCCGAACATTGCCCAGCGCTGCGTTTTCGGCCACCTCGGGATCGCTGATAACCAAGCTTCGCGCCCACAGTTGGATACGTTGCGGCAGCGACATCATAGGGGGCTAGTATCGCAGGTTGGCCCTGTATCCCTGTGCTGGATGCAAGCCCGATCCACTGCGCCGGTCATCGATGTGAAACAGGATTGGCCAATTCCGGCACAGTCAGCGATACATTTCCAGCCCTGACCAACCATCGCGCTACGCCAGTTTGATACGCTCGGGGAAAAATGTACCAGTCTGACTTCTCGACCCTTTTCGAATTGTTACCTATCGGCGCATACCGGTCGAGTCCGGACGGGCTGCAGATACGCGCGAATCCAGCCCTGGTCCGCCTCAACGGATACAGCAACGAAGAAGAGATGCTGTCGTCCATCAAGGACATCGGTCGCGAGTGGTACGTCGATCCGCTGCAGCGGCGCCGCTTCGTGGATCTGATCGAGACCGAAGGAAGGGTGGTCAACTTCCGCTCCGAGATCTACCGGCACAAGACCCGCGAGCGGATCTGGATCCGTGAAAACGCCCACGCTGTGCGAGGCGAGGATGGAGCGATCCGCTATTTCGAAGGAACCGTCGAAGACATCACCGAGGCCCAGCGCGCCCTGCTCGCGTTGTCGGCCAGTGAACAGCGGTTTCGGACCCTGACCGAAAAGGCCCAGGTGATGACCATGGTGTGCGATGTGCACGGCAACATCCTGTACGCCAGCGACGCAGCCAGCGAAATGCTCGGCCAGGCGGCGCAGACGCTGCGCGGGCAATCGCTTTTTGACATCATTCATCCGCAGGATTGCCCACAGGCGCGTGGCGAATTCGAACGTGTGGTGGGACGCCGGGGCCATGCCGACGAGCTGATTCTTCGCTACCTCCATGCCGACGGGCAATGGCGCTTCCTGGCGTCGCTGGCCACCAACTTTCTCGACGACGAGGCCATTCAGGGCCTGGTGCTCGACTTCCGTGATGCGACGCAACGCAATCGGGCCGAGCAGGCTGAGCAGGCGCTGCGCGAAGTGGAGAGCCGATGGAAACTCGCGCTCGAGAGTACCGGCGACGGTGTCTGGGACTGGGACATCGCTGGTGGCGTGGAGCGGATCTCGCGGCGCTGCAAGGAGATGTATGGATATTCCGACGACGAGATGTCGGACCATCCCGCTGACCTGGACGCATTGACACATCCACAGGACAAGCCTGCGATGCTCAAGGATCGCAGCGACCACTTCGAAGGGCGCACGGAAACCTATCACAACGAGCACCGCATCCTCTGCCGCGACGGCAGCTGGAAATGGATCCTGTCGCGCGGCATGGTGATCAGTCGTGATGCGCAAGGCCATCCGCTGCGCATGATCGGCACCCATACCGACATCACCACGCGCAAGAATGCCGAGGCGCTGGTCTGGCACCAGGCCAACTTCGACATGTTGACCGGCCTGCCGAACCGGCGCATGTTGCGCGACCGGCTGGAGCTCGAATTCAAGAAAGTCGATCGCGAAGGCAAGCAGATGGCGATCCTGTTCGTCGACCTGGATCATTTCAAGGAAGTCAACGACACCCTGGGACATGATGCCGGCGACCAGTTGCTGATCGAGGCTGCGCGCCGTATCCGCGCATGTGTGCGCGAATCCGACACGGTCGCACGCATGGGAGGAGACGAATTCACGCTGGTACTGTCCGCCCTCGACGACGACGGCCAGCTCGACCGCATTCTCCAGGCCGTGTTGTCCGCCATGTCATCGTTGTTCCAGATTGGCACCGAGCAGGTCTATATCTCTTCGAGCATCGGCATCACCATTTATCCGGGCGACGGCAGTGGCGTGGAAACCCTGTTCAAGAACGCGGACCAGGCGCTGTATGCGGCCAAGGATGCCGGGCGCAACCGCTTTCACTTTTTCACGCCGGCGCTTCAAGATGCCGCCCAGAACCGCGTGCGGCTGGCCACCGACCTGCGCGCCAGCCTGGCCGACAACCAATTCCATCTGGTCTACCAGCCCATTGTCTCGCTCAAAGACGGATCGGTACACAAGGCCGAGGCGCTGATCCGCTGGCAGCATCCGACCCGTGGCCTGATCAGCCCGTGCGAGTTCATCCCGGTCGCGGAATCGACCGGACTGATCGTCGACATCGGCGAATGGGTGTTCCGGGTCGCGGCAGCGCAGGTGGCCGTTTGGCGCGGACGGTATGACCCGACGTTCCAGCTCAGCATCAACAAGTCACCGGCGCAGTTCCACAACGATGCCGGACGCCAGCATGCGTGGGTCCAGCATCTGTCGGCCATCGGCCTGCCGGGAAATGCAGTGGCGGTGGAAATCACCGAAGGCCTTCTGCTCGATACCAGCAGCTCGGTGGCCGATCAACTGATGGACCTGCGCCAAAGTGGCATCCAGGTGTCACTGGATGACTTCGGCACCGGCTTTTCATCGCTGGCGTATCTGCAGCGCTTCGAGATCGACTACCTGAAGATCGACCAGTCCTTCGTCCGCAACCTGGTGCCCGGAGGCACCGAACTGGCGCTGTGCAAGGCCATCATCGTGATGGCGCACGAACTGGGCATGCAG
>JAGPBF010000355.1 GCA_018063505.1 Rhodoferax sp. | reverse complement strand
GCTCAAGGCTGCGGGTCTGACCGCCTCCGGGGGTGAAGGCAACCGGCTTATCGATGGCGGCGGTGTGCGTATCGACGGAGCACCGGTCAGCGACAAGGGCCTCAAGCTCGGTGCCGGTACCTACGTGCTGCAGGTCGGCAAGCGCAAGTTTGCCCGCGTGACGCTGGGCTGACGCGCACGCGCGCGCGGCCACCCGTCCGGGCCGCCGCCGCGGGGCTCCGCAGCCGGCTCAGCCGACGGTCAGGACGCTGCCGCAGATGCGGTCGCGCCCCTGTTGCTTGGCCTTGTACAGCTGCGCGTCGGCGGCCTGCAGCAAGCTGTCGACGTCCGTTTCGGCCACCTGCGGGGCGCAGCACACCCCGATGCTGATGGTCACCACGTCCGATGTGGCAGAGTCGGCATGTGCGATGCGCAACCCGCGCACCTGGTCGCCCAGCCGCTGGGCAAGTGCCATCGCGCCGTCGAATGCGGTTCCAGGCAATATGCAGGCGAATTCCTCGCCGCCATAACGGGCCAGCAGATCGGCCGGACGTTTGACCGTGTGCTGCAGCGCCGTGGCGATTTTGCGCAGGCATTCGTCGCCTGCCAGATGTCCGTAGAAGTCGTTGTAGTGCTTGAAGTGGTCAACGTCGAGCAGCAGCACGCTGAGCGGGGCGCCCAGCTTGGCGGCCCGTTGCCATTCCTGTGCCAGTGTGGTGTCGAAATGGCGCCGGTTGTGTACGCCGGTCAGTCCGTCGATATAGACCCAGCGCCGCAGCAGGTCCGACTGGGCCTTGAGCACCAGGTGCGTGCGGACCCGGGCCCGCACAATGCGCGGGTTGACCGGTTTGGAGATGAAATCCACCGCGCCGGCGTCCAGTCCGCGCGTTTCGGCCGCTTCGTCGTCGTGTGCGGTGACGAAGATCACCGGGATGTCCCGGGTCCGCTCGTCCGCCTTCAGGCGCTGGCACAACGCGTAACCGTCCATACCCGGCATCATGACGTCCAGCAGGATCAGGTCGGGACGCTGCCGCTCGCAGATCTCCAGTGCGGCCAGCGCGCTCCTGGCCATCAGTACCTGGCAATCGTCGGCAAAGATCCGGTACAGCGCCTGGATGTTGATCGCCTGGTCGTCGACCACCAGCAGGCGTGGGCGGTACCCCGTCATCGTCAGGGCGTTGTCCGGCATTGCCGGATGCGGTCCGGCCAGTGGTGCCTCGGTCACGCGCAAAGCCCTTCGAGCCAGCTTTCGGACAGTCGAAGTGCTGCATCGAAATCGAGCGTGTCCATCGCGGCGTCCAGCCCGCGCAGTTGCATGTGGTCCGCCGGATCCCGGCGCCTTCGCAGGTTGGCGATGGTGTCTGTGGCGGCCATGTCGGAGTCGCGCAGCTGGCGCACCAGCAGCTCCAGCGTGCGGCGCAATTCCCCGTCGTCCATCCGTGGGGCTGCGGGTCCCGCTGGCACCGGCGGATCGCTGTCGAGTGCCCGGGCGAGTTCCGACAGCCCGACCTGGATATCGGAGATCGCTGCCAGGGCCGGGTTGATCGCGCGCTGCATGGCAGCCCGATCCGAGTCCGGTTCCAGCTGCGCCTGGGCGGCGGCCAGCACCTCGGCCAACGGGAGGGCTCCCAGCGACGTGACCGGTCCACGCAGGCCATGCAGCAGCATCGTTGCCGCCCGCGGGTCCGCCTGCTCGCTCGCCTGGTGCAACTGGCCTGGCGCTGCCTGCAATTCGGTCATCAGGTTGCGCACCAGGCGCAGGTAGATGTCGCGCCGACCGCCCAGGCGGCGCAGCGCGCCGGCGATGTCCACGCCGGCCGCGTCCGCGGCCAGCCTGATCGCCGGCGCCAGACCGCCCGGCCCGGACTCCGCCTGGGGCTCCTGCAGCGCAAGCGCGCCGCGGCGCACGTGCCTTTGCAGCACGCGCACCAGGTGGTCCAGATCGAACGGCTTGCCGACATGGTCGTTCATGCCTGCTGCCAGGCAGGCCTCCCGGTCTGACGCCATGGCATTGGCTGTCATCGCGATGATCGGCAACGTCGTCTGCGCAAGCCGGGTGCGGATCAGGCTGGTCGCGGTGAAGCCGTCCATCACCGGCATCTGCAGGTCCAGCAGCAGCACATCGATGGCAGCGCCATCCTGATGCTCGACCGCCTGCACCGCTGCGGCGCCGTCGGCCACGATGCGCACCTGTGCGCCTTCGGCTTCGAGCAGTTCGCGCACCACCTGCTGGTTGGTGATGTTGTCTTCGGCCACCAGCACCTGCATGCCTTGCAGCCGCTGCGCCCTCGCCTGTAGGGCCGGTCCGCCCGATGCCAGCAGCAGGTTGTCGGTGCGCGCCTGCAGCACGCCATCGCGCAGCATCGATGCGATCAGCGGTTTGACGAGGAATCCATTGAACAGGGCTTCCTCCTGCTGGCTGCGTTGCGCCAGCTGTTCCCGGGCCCAGTCCGTGCCGGTCAGCACCAGCGTGGTCCGGGCCGGGCCGCCCATGGCCCGGATGCGCTGGCAGGCCTGCCAGCCGTCCATGTCCGGAAGTTGCCAGTCCATCAGCACCACCTGCCAGGGATTGCCACGGGCCGATGCTTCGGACACCATCTCCAATGCCTGCCGCGCGTTGGCGGCGATGCCGACGCTCCAGCCCAGCGATTGCGCCTGTCGCTGCAGCAGCGCCAGGGCTGCCGCATGGTCGTCAACCAGCAGCACGCGCAGGGCCTGTCCGATTGGCCGATGCATGGCTTGGGCCGGCGCTGCGGTTGCGTCCGCGCCAGCCTCGATGGTGATCGTGAAATGGAACCGGCTGCCCTGGTCAAGCTGGCTTTGCAGCTCCAGCCGGCCGCCCATCATGTCCACCAGGCGGCTGCTGATGGCCAGGCCCAGACCGGTGCCGCCAAAGCGGCGGGT
>JAGPBF010000160.1 GCA_018063505.1 Rhodoferax sp. | reverse complement strand
CAACAAGGGCATCCCATCGCGCAGTTCAACCTGGGCGTCAAATACGACTTCGGGCAAGGTGTCGACAAGGACCCGGTCCAGGCGGTGTACTGGTACCGATTGGCCGCTGCCCAAGGCCATGGAGGCGCGCAGTACAACCTGGGTGGCATGTATTTCGAAGGGGTAGGTGTCCAGCGCAACCTGGTACGGGCCATGATGTGGTTCACGCTCAGCGCCGAAACCGGTGTCGGTGGTGCGGCCAAGAACCGGGCCGTGTTGTCCCGCGCACTGAGTGCGGAACAACAGGCGCAGGCCCGCGCCATGGCGCTCGCGTGCCGCCAGCGCGCGTTCAAGGACTGCGAACCCTGAGCGCACTGGCAATGATGGCGCGAACCAAGGCCGAACGCTGACCCTGGCGCCACGGTTGCAATGTGATGTCCAATAGCGCCATGGACCACGCCGAACACACCGACAGCCGCCTGACCAACCTGGAGATCAAGGCCGGCTTCACCGAGGACTTGCTCGATGAGATCAACCAGACCCTGTATCGGCAGCAGCAGCAGATCGACACACTGACACGCGAGTTGCTGACGCTGCGCGAGCAGGCCGGTGACTCCGGCAGTGGTAACACGCGCAGCCTGCGCGACGACCTGCCGCCCCACTACTGATGCCTCGCAGCTATTGCCAAGCCAGCGACCGGACGCCCGCCCGATGACCCAAAAGCCGCAGCCGATGCAGACGTTCAGCGCCGAGCAGGTCCATGCCGCCCTGCCCTGGCCGGCACTGGTTGCGCAACTGGCGCAGGCATTTGCCCATGGAGCAGAGGTACCGGTACGGCATGCGCACAAGCTCGGCCAGACGGATGCCCTGCTGCTGATGCCTGCATGGTCGAGTGATGCGATCGGCGTCAAGCTCGTGACAGTGATGCCGGGCAATGCCAGCCGAAATGCGGCCACGGTGCAGGCGACCTACCTGCTGCTCGAACGCGCCACCGGCCGCATGCTGGCCATGCTCGACGGCGAGTCGCTGACACTGCGGCGCACCGCTGCAGCATCGGTGCTGGCGGCACGTTACCTGGCCCGGCCCGATGCACGCCAGCTGCTGATCGTGGGCAGCGGCCATCTGGCCGGATGGATGGCCAGGGCCTACCACGCGCTGCGCCCGGAGCTGGCGCAGATCGCTGTCTGGGGCCGCAATCCACACGCCAGTGCGGCACTGACCCGCGTATTGGCCGATGAAGGCCTGCCGATGCAGGTCTGCGAAAACCTGCAAAAAGGCGTGCAGGCCGCCGACATCGTCTGCTGCGTGACGACCTCTCACACGCCAGTGGTGCTGGGCCAATGGCTGCAGCCTGGCACCCACCTCGACCTGGTGGGCGCGTTCAAACCCGACATGCGCGAGACCGATGACGCCGCTGTGGCAGGTTCCCGCGTGTTCGTCGACACCTTCGCCGGCGCCCTGGCCGAGGCCGGTGACCTGGTCCAACCGTTGCGCGCGGGAACCATCAAGCGCGCCCATGTGCTGGGCGAAATGGCGCAACTGGTCCGACAGCAGATTGCCGGACGGCAGTCGGCGCAGGAAATCACGCTGTTCAAGTCGGTCGGCACGGCGCTCGAAGACCTGGCTGCGGCCCGCATGGTACTGGCCGCCCATCGCTGAAGCCGGTCTCATTGCCGGCGCCGCAGTGGATGCACTGGGCATTCTCTATACTTTGCACGCATGTGCAGCCACTACCAGGCCATCAAGGAACGCGAACGGTTTTTGCGCCTGTTCGGCGTCTATCCGCCCGACCCCGAAGGCAAATACGACATGTGGCCGGGTTACACCGGTGTCATGGTCCGGCGACCGCGCGAGCACGATAGCGGCGACGACGCCGTCGGGCCGATCGAGGCCGTGGCAGGCCTGTTCGGACTGCTGCCTCACTGGGCCAAGGACGCCAGACTGGCGCGCAACACCTTCAACGCCCGCAGCGAAACCGTGCACGAAAAGCCCAGCTTTCGCGATGCCTGGCGCCGGGGCCAGCACTGCATCATTGCGGCCGACGCCATTTACGAGCCTGACTGGCGCTCCGGCAAGGCGGTGGCCACCCGCATCAGCCTAGCCGACGGAGAGCCGATGGGCATCGCCGGCCTGTGGTCGTGGTGGCGTTCGGCACAAGGCGACACGGTGTGGAGTTTCACAATGCTCACCATCAATGCCGATGGCCACCCGCTGATGGGCCATCTGCACCGCCCGAACGAAGAAAAGCGCATGGTCGTGATCCTGCCGCCGGGCGCATACGACGACTGGCTCGACGCGCCCGCCGCCCGGTCACAGGATTTCCTGCGCCCCTTCGCGGCCGATCGCCTGATCGCCACCACCGATGCCTAGCAAGAGATTCCCATGACCGAGCCCGCGCAGCGCCAGCAATCGCTGGACGGATTGGAGCAAGCGCTGCGCGCGCGCCGACTGGTGCAGATCGCAACTGTCACGATCACAGGCCTGGTGATCGTGCTTGTCCGCAGCTTGCTGGAGCCGAGTCCGACAACGGCCACTGCCATCCTGACGCTGGCAATAGCCACCATGCTGCTCTGCGTGTACCTGAACCACCGCGGGTCGACGAATGCCGCCAACCTGCTGCTGCTGGTCGCCCTGACCACCATGGCCGCGGCCTTGTTATGGCGCGGCGAAGGCTTGCGTGACTCGGCCATGTTGACACTGCCAGCCCTGCTGATCGTCGGCGCATTGCTGGTCAGCCCAAGGCACTTTGTCCTGCTGGCCGTGACCATGCTGCTGCTGGGCACAGGTATCGCCGTGGCCACCCATTTCGGTTTGCGACAAGACGCAGCGCCAGACCGCCTGTTGAATCGCGCCCTCGACACCACGGTCATACTGGCAATCAGTGCGTTCGCCGTCTGGGCGATGATTGGCGACCTGCACCGGCATTTGACCCGCCTGGGCGTCCAACTCACCCGTCTGCGGCAATCCCAGGAAAGCCTGACGTACCTGTCCCAGCACGATGTGTTGACGCAGTTGCCCAACCGGATTCTGGGGCGCAGCCGGATCGAGCAGGGCCTTGCCCACGCCCAGCGCAACCGGCGCCAGATCGCCGTCCTGTTCGTGGATCTCGACAATTTCAAGTCGATCAACGACGCCTTCGGTCATACAGTGGGCGACGAATTCCTGCGCGAAGCTGCCCGGCGCCTGCAGTCGTCGGTACGCCAGTCGGATGTTGTCAGCCGCCAGGGCGGCGACGAGTTTCTGATCGGCCTGACCGATCTGGCGCAAGGCGAACACGTGGGCACAGTGGCAGCCAAGATACTGGCGCGTATGGCCGAGACATACAAGGTCGGCGAGGCCGAGATTGCCAGCTCCTGTTCCATTGGCATCGCCACCTATCCATCGGACGGACCCGATTTCGAGACACTGCTGCGCAACGCAGATATCAGCGCCGGCTACGCCAAGGACGCGGGGCGCAACCTGTTTCGCTTCTACGAAGAGTCGATGAACACCCGCTTGCAGGAGAACCTTCTGTTGGTGGCCGGTCTGCGCAATGCTTTGGCGCGCGACGAATTCGTGCTGCACTACCAGCCAGTGGTCGATATTCGCAGCGGGCGCATGGTGGCAGCCGAGGCCCTGGTCCGCTGGAACAGTCCCGAGCTCGGACTGGTGGCACCCGGCCTGTTCATCGGAGCCGCCGAGCGCTCCGGACTGATCGTCGACATCGGGCGCTGGGTGCTGCAGGAGGCATGCCGCCAGATGGCAGCCTGGCGTCGTGACGGGCATCCGGCATTCGTGCTGGCGGTAAACCTCTCGCCGGTCGAGTTTCACCGCGGCAATATCGAGTCGGCGATCGCATCCATCCTGCAATCGAGCGAAATAGATCCGGCGTATCTGGAGCTGGAGCTGACGGAGTCGACGCTGATCCAGGATTCCGAGAAATTCATGTTGTCACTGAAGAAACTCAAGGCGTTGGGCGTGCGCATCGCGATCGACGACTTCGGCACGGGTTACTCGAACCTGTCGTACCTGCAGCGTTTTTCTGTCGACAAGATCAAGATCGACCAGTCTTTCGTACGCGAGTTGCTGGCCGGACCGCAACAGCAAGCCATCGTGTCCGCCATCATCCAGATTGCTGCCAGCCTGAAGCTGACCACCACGGCCGAGGGCATCGAGACCGAGGAGATCCGCCAGCGATTGGCCGAACTCGGCTGTGAGCTGGGACAGGGTTATCTGTTCGCCCGGCCGATGCCGGCACAGGCATTCATGGCCTGGCGTGCACAAAACAGTGCCGATTCCAATCCGTTGCCGGTCGCAAAACCCGTGGCCTCAGCCATAATCAGACAATGAAATCCGCCTCCGAACCGCCGCTGACGCCGGAACCCGGCAAGCCCGCCGAATTCAACCCCGACAGTACCCAGACCTTCCAGGCCAAAATGCCGGCGGCGCCGATCTGGTTTTCGTCCATGGTGGCCGGAAACAGCCGCGAGAAGAGCCGGTTGCGGATCGAACTGACACAGATCAAGGGTGCCGTGCCACTGCTGATGAAACAGCGCAATGGTGGGACCTGGTCGCCCGAGGAGCGCTCGCAGTTGCGCCAGATGTTGCGCTCCCTGTCGTCGGTCAGCCCCTACCTGCTGGTGTGGGCCGTCCCCGGATCGATGCTGATCCTGCCCTTCCTCGCCTGGCACCTTGACACCCGGCGCAAGCGCCGCTCCGGTCGCAAAACCCCGGTTTGAGCGCCGAGGTGCGCTCAGGGCAAGCATTTGCTTTACGCGTGAATTATTTTTCACTAAAGCTCGGGTAATCCTCTATTGCCGTCGCCTGCCGCGCAGGTACCATGGACGGGCAATCGATCGGCGCCTTCGTGCCGTTCGCCCCCAATTTCAAGGAGATTCGCATGACGTCACGCCGTCTGGTACTCACCCGTAGCGCTGCCCTGATCGGCGCCGCTTCCGCAGGCCTTTTGTTGCCACGACTGGCAGCGGCGCAAGGCACCAAGATCCGCGTCGGCCTGATGCTGCCCTACACCGGCACCTACGCCCAGCTCGGCGTAGCCATCGAAAACGGTTTTCGCATGGCGATCGACGAGCAAGGTGGCAAGCTCGGCGGGCGCGACATTGAATACTTCAAGGTCGACGACGAGTCCGAACCCCCGAAAGGCGTCGAAAACGCCAACAAGCTGGTACTGCGCGACAAGGTCGACGTGATCGTCGGTACCGTGCACTCGGGCGTACAGATGGGCATCCAGAAGGTCGCCCGCGACACCGGTGTGCTGAGCATCATCCCGAACGCCGGTGTGCTTGCCGCGACCGGCCCGCTGTGCGCGCCCAACGTGTTCCGCACCTCGTTCAGCAACTCGCAGCCGACACGGGCACTGGGTGCTGCCATGGTCGCCAAGGGCCATAAAAAGGCGGTCTGGATCACCTGGAAATACTCGGCGGGCGACGAGGCATTCCTCGGCTTCAAGGAAGGTTTCCTGAAAGCCGGCGGCACGATCGTCAAGGAAATCGCCGTGCCGTTCCCGAACGTCGAGTTCCAGGCCAATCTGACCGAAATTGCGGCACTCAAACCCGATGCGGTCGCCTGCTTCTTTGCCGGCGGCGGTGCCGTCAAGTTCATGAAGGACTACGCTGCGGCCGGCCTCAAGGGCAAGATCCCGTTGTACGGTTCGGGTTTCCTGACCGAAGGCGCGATTGAGGAGGCCGGGGCTGCCGCCGACGGCGTGGTGACCACGCTGCATTACGCCGACGGCCTGGAGAACGCCAAGAACAAGGCATTCCGGCTGGCGTATGCCAAGCAGTTCAAGCTGCAACCCGACGTCTATGCGGTGCAGGGATACGACTCCGGCAAGTTGTTGGTGCTCGGTGCCAACGCCGTAAAGGGCGACCTGTCGAACAAGAAGGCACTGTATGCCGCCATGGAAGACGCCACCATCGACAGCCCGCGCGGCAAATGGAAGATGAGCAAGCAGCACAACCCGATCCAGGACATCTACCTGCGCCAGGTCGTCAACGGCGAAAACAAGGTGATAGGGGTGGCGGCCAAGCAATTGGACGATTCTGGCAGCGGCTGCAAGATGGGCTGACCTGCAACCCCGGTTTGCGCACGGGAGGCAACACCTCCCGTTTTTTTTGCCGCAGAATTGACCGATGGATTTCCCGACCTTCCTGATCCAGTTGCTCAACAGCGTGCAGTACGGTCTGCTGCTGTTCATGCTCGCTGCCGGCCTGACGCTGATTTTCGGCATCATGGGCGTGGTCAACCTGGCCCATGGCAGCTTCTACATGCTCGGCGCCTACCTGGCCTACGCGATCAGTGGGTACTTCGGCAGCCTGACGCTGGCCATCATTGGCGGCACTGCGTTGGCCGTGCTGTTCGGGCTGGCGCTGGAGTGGCTGCTGTTCCGGCACTTCTACCAGCGCGACCACCTCGACCAGGTCTTGCTGACCTTCGGACTGATCTACATCTTCGAGGAACTGCGCTCACTGGTGTGGGGCGACGACGTGCACAGTGTCAAGATTCCGGAACTGCTGCGTTTCTCGATTCCGCTGACGGAAAACCTGTCCTATCCGGTCTATCGGCTATTCATTGCCGGCCTGTGTATCGCGCTGGCCCTGGGCTTGTACCTGCTGATCAACAAGACACGCCTGGGCATGAAGATCCGCGCCGGAGCGTTCAACCGCGACATGGCCGAGGCACTGGGCGTCAACATCAAGCTGATCCACGCACTGGTGTTCGGCCTGGGTGTCGGGCTGGCCGCATTTGCCGGAATCGTCGCAGCGCCGATTTCCAGCGTGTATCCAAACATGGGGTCGCAAGTACTGATCATGTGTTTCGTCGTGGTCGTCATCGGCGGCATCGGCTCGGTGCGCGGCGCACTGATTTCCGCGCTGCTGGTCGGCCTGGTCGACACTTTCGGCAAGGTGCTGTTGCCGCAGATGGCCGGCATGCTGGTCTACATGTTGATGGCCGCCGTTCTGCTCTGGAAGCCCGAAGGTTTGTTCAAACAATGAGCGCGACAAAATCCAATCTCGAGGTCCTGCCAGCCGGCGTGCGGGTGGTGTTGTGGCTCGGCCTGATGGCCTTGCTGGCATTTCCGTTTGTCGGCACCGAGTTCTATACGCAGATGGTCACGCGCATGATGATCATGGCGATCCTGGCGATGAGTCTGGACCTGCTGCAAGGGGTCACCGGTCTGGTGTCGCTCGGGCATGCGGCGTATTTCGGCCTTACCGGCTATGCGCTGGCCTTTCTGACGCCGCAGTCCGAAGCGGTCAGCCTTTGGTGGACCTTGCCACTGTCGGTCCTGGCGGCCGGCCTGGCGGCGCTGGTCATCGGTTTTTTCGTGGTGCGCACCCATGGCATCTACTTCATCATGGTCACGATGGCGTTTGCACAGATGGTGTATTACGTGTTCTTCGACAACCGCGCACTGGGCGGCTCGGACGGCCTGTACATCTACTTCAAGCCCTCGGCGCAGATCGGAGCGTTCACCCCGTTCGAACTCGACAACAAGGTGACGATGTATTACTTCACGCTGGCACTGGTGCTGCTGGTCTACCTGTTCCTGCGCCGCCTGTTGTGGAGCCCCTTCGGCCGGGCGCTGGCCGGCATCCGCGTCAACGAGCACCGCATGCGCGCCATGGGTTTCGCCACCTTCGGCTACAAGCTCAGCGCGTTCACGCTGGCCGGCGCCATCGCCGGCCTGGCCGGATACCTGTGGGGCGTGCAGACCGAATACATCAACCCCGACCTGATGGGTTTTCACACCAGCGCCCATACCATCATGATGGTGATCCTGGGCGGCATGGGCAACTTCGCCGGCGCCATCGTCGGTGCGTTCACGTTCGAATATGTGCTGCATGTGTTCAAGGATCTTCCGACTATCGGCGAAGTCCACCTGGGCAAACACTGGCAGTTGTGGATGGGCAGCTTCATCGTGCTGGTCGTCGTGTTCGCGCCGCGTGGCGTGCTCGGCATCGTGCAGGCACTGACCCGCGCCAGGGGCAAGCAGGCGACACCCGATGCCTGAAGTCCTGCTCAGTGCGCGCAACCTGACCAAGCGCTTCGGTGGCCTGGCGGCAGTCGACAACGTCTCGCTGGACCTTGTGCGCGACACCATCCATGCCGTGATCGGCCCCAACGGTGCCGGCAAGTCGACGCTGACCAACCTGCTATCCGGTGACCTGGCCGCCACCTCCGGCCGGGTGCAGATCGGCAAGAAGGACGTCACCGGCTGGAAGCCGGAACAGATTTCGCACCAGGGACTGGGGCGCAGCTACCAGAAGACCAATATCTTTCTGCCCTTCAGCGTCTGGGACAACGTATTCCTGGCCGCGCAGTCGCGCGATCCGCAGCAACCGTGGAACCCGCTGCGCTGGATGCGATCGGCGGCAGGGTCCCCCGGCGCGCAACGGCGTTGCAGCGCGGCGATCGAACTGGCCGGGTTGCAGGACCGGCGCGATGCGATTGCCGCCAACATCAGCCATGGCGAGCAGCGCCAGCTCGAGATGGCGATGACACTGGCGACCGAACCGCAGGTATTGCTGCTCGACGAACCACTGGCCGGCATGGGTGTTGCCGAGGCCGAACGCATGGTGGCACTGCTGCTGCGCATCAAGAAGGACCATGCGATCCTGCTGGTCGAACACGACATGGACGCGGTGTTCACGCTGGCCGATGCGCTGACCGTCATGGTCAACGGCCAGGTGATCGCCACCGGCACGCCGGCCCAGATCCGGGCCGACGCCAATGTGCAGGCGGCCTACCTGGGCGAGGAGCACTGAGCCATGGCGGAAATACTGATCCATGCGCGCAAGCTCAACAGCTATTACGGCGCGAGCCATATCCTGCGCGATATCGATTTCTCGGTGGCTGCGGGCGAGACCATCGGTCTGATGGGACGCAACGGCATGGGCAAGAGCACGCTGCTCAAGAGCATCATGGGTCTGGTCAGGCCGCGCGGCGGCTCGGTGCAGGTGATGGGCCGTGACATGACCGGCGCCCCGCCCTACGAGATCGCCCGGCTGGGTGTTGCCTATGTGCCCGAGGGACGCGGCATCTTCGGCAACCTCAGCGTGGTCGAGAATCTCAAGATGGCAGCGCGCGCCGGCCAGACCGAAGCCTCGCGTGTGCGCGCCAGGGCCGGCCAGGACTGGAACTACGACCGGGTGCTCGACACCTTCCCGCGCCTGAAGGAGCGGCTGCGCCACGGCGGACAGCAACTGAGCGGCGGCGAACAGCAGATGCTGACGATCGGCCGCGCGCTGATGACCAACCCCGACGTGCTGATCCTGGACGAAGCCACCGAAGGCCTGGCGCCGCAGATCGCACGCGAGATCTGGCGCATCTGCACGCTGATTCGCGACAGCGGCATCAGCAGCGTGATCGTCGACAAGAACTGGAAACACGTGACCCGGATCACCGACCGCAACATCATCCTGGTCAAGGGCGAAGTCGTGTTCTCCGGCAGCTCGGCAGAACTTACCGCCAAGCCCGAACTGCTGGAGCAGTATCTGGGTGTCTGAGGCCGGGTTCAGATCGCCAGCGCCAGGTCGCTGGCCAACGCCTGCAGCGCAACGCCCACCTCGCATTCAAGCTTGAGTGACAGCACCGGGTCGGCACGGGTGCGACCGATGTTCACTGCCGCCACCGGCTTGCCGGCCGCCACCGCATCCTCGACAAAACGCAAACCCGAATAAACCATGAGCGAGGAACCCGCCACCAGCACCGCATCGGATTCGGCCAGTGCCGCGCGCACATCGGCGACCCGCTCGCGCGGCACGTTCTCACCAAAGAACACCACGTCGGGTTTGAGCATGCCGCCACAGGCCTGACAGTCGGGCACATCGAACTGCGCAAAATCGAGCCCTTCGAGATCGGCATCACCATCGGGCGCACTCAAGGCATCGAGCGTGGCCCAGGATGGATTGCGACCGATCAATTGCTGCTGCAGGTGGCCCCGCGCAGAACGCTGGCCGCAGGCCAGACAACACACGGTATCAATGCGCCCATGCAGGTCGATCACCGCCTTGCTTCCTGCCTTGTCG